>CAXTBZ010000015.1:0-40877 GCA_964242855.1 uncultured Sphingomonadaceae bacterium | reverse complement strand
CCAGACCTTCGCAATGCCATCGCGACGCTCTCCCAGCTGAGCTACGGCCCCACATCTCGGCCGTCCGGCTGGGTTCCGGCTCGGCTGGCCGCCCTGTAAGACAGGCGGCCAAGTCTTGCAAGCGCCTTGTCCGAAGCGCGCAGCCTCAGGCCCGAGCTCCAGATGACAGCCTCAGCCTACCTCAATGATCGTCGTCGTCGTCCGGCTTGGCAACGCCGAGATCATCGTCGCCGCCAATATCGGTGTCGTCATCGGCAGGCTCCTGGTCCTCGGCGATGTCGATCTCCTCGGCGAGATCGCTGTCTTCCTCTTCCTTCTTTTCCTTGACCGGCTTGGGCACGTCGAAGGGCAGCGGCTGCTTCGACTTAAGGACCGTCTCGGGCTCCCACTGAATGCCGCAGTTGATGCAGGTCAGCGGGGCTACCTTGCCCAGATCATAGAAGCGGGTGCCGCATTTCGGGCAGGCGCGCTTGGTGCCCCATTCAGGCTTCACCATGTCTCGTCCAGATCCAATCTATTGCAGGAAAGCTCGAGCCGGTGTCGGCCATGAGCGTCAGGCCGGCGCCTTGCCATAGCGGGGAGCCGCTGTCAAAAGCGCGCGCAGATGAGCCAATCTCCCGCCCAGCCGCTGCGCCTCGTCGCTCCACGACCGCTGGCGGGGCGCGTGCGGGTGCCGGGCGACAAGTCCATTTCACATCGTGCGCTGATGCTCTCGGCGCTCGCGATCGGCGAAAGCCGGGTGGAAGGATTGCTCGAGGGCGAGGATGTTCAAGCGACGGCGGCTGCGATGCGCGCGATGGGCGCTTCGATCGAGCGGGACGGCGACGGCAACGGCGCCTGGACTATCCATGGCGTCGGTGTCGGAGGATTGCTCCAGCCGCAGACGGCGCTCGACATGGGGAATTCGGGAACCTCGACGCGGCTCCTTATGGGGCTGGTAGCGAGCCATGCCGTCACTGCCGCCTTCATCGGCGACGCTTCGCTTTCGAGGCGGCCGATGGAGCGGGTAATCGCGCCTCTGTCGAAGATGGGGGCGGAGTTCAGCTCCAGCCCCGGCAATCGATTGCCGCTGATGGTGCGCGGGCTCGTGCCGGCGGTGGCGATCGAGTACCGGCTTCCCGTCGCCTCGGCGCAGGTCAAGTCGGCGGTGCTGCTTGCCGGCCTCAACGTGCCGGGGATCACGCGGGTGATCGAGCCGGTACCGACGCGCGATCATAGCGAACGGATGCTGCGTGGTTTCGGCGCCGATCTGACGGTCGAGGAGGTTGCGGGCGAGCGGATCATCTCGATCCGAGGCGAAGCCGACCTGACGCCGCAACAGATCGTCGTCCCGGGCGATCCGTCGTCGGCCGCCTTCCCTGTCGTCGCTGCCCTGATCGTCCCCGGTTCGGACATCGTGATAGAGAATGTCGGGCTCAATCCGACGCGCACGGGGCTGTTCGAGGTTCTTCGCGCGATGGGTGCCGACATCAGGTTCGAGAACGAGCGTATCGTCGGTGGCGAACCGGTGGCGGATCTGCGGGTCCAGGCCTCGATGCTCAAGGCCATCGAGGTTTCTCCCTCAGTCGTACCGAGCATGGTCGACGAATTCCCGATCCTCTTCGTCGCATGCGCGCTGGCGGAGGGTCGTTCGATCCTGCGTGGGCTGGACGAATTGCGCGTGAAGGAGAGCGATCGAATTACGGCGATGGCGACCGGGCTGCGGGCAATCGGCGCCACCGTCGAGGAGTTGGAAGACGGCCTTGTCATCGATGGCTCCGGGGGCGAGTTGTTGACCGGCGGCGCGCAGGTCCCGACCCATTTGGATCACCGTATCGCGATGAGCTTCGCTGTCGCGTCGCTCGCCTGTCGAAAGCTGGTCATCGTCGACGATCGCGGTCCGATCGCGACCAGCTTCCCGACCTTCGTGGTGATGATGGAAAGCCTCGGCGCCGAACACTATGCGGCTGTACCCGCATGATCATCGCAGTCGATGGCCCAGCGGCATCGGGCAAGGGTACCATCGCCAAGGCGCTGGCGGCACATTACGGCCTGCCTCATCTCGACACCGGGCTGCTTTACCGAGCAGTCGGTATGGCTGTGTTGCGCGGCGGTGGTGATCCGTCGAACGAGCAGGATGCTTTCCGCGCCTGCGGTTTCGAGAGCGTGATGCTCTCAGACGCTGGCTTGAAGAGTGAGGCGGCCGGGCGAGCAGCCTCGATCGTGTCGACCCATCCGGCGGTGCGTGCCGCCTTGCTCGACCGACAACGCGACTTCGCGCGTCAGCCCGGCGGGGCCGTGCTCGACGGCAGGGACATCGGCACGGTCATCGCGCCAACGGCATTGGCCAAGTTGTTCGTCACTGCGAAGCCGGAAGTGCGCGCGCAGCGCCGCTTCGACGAACTCATCCGCATGAGCCTCGCGGTCACCTATGAGCACGTCCTGGCAGACATCGTGTCTCGCGACGAGCGCGACGCCAGTCGGGACGTGGCGCCACTTCGTCAGGCCGAAGACGCCTTGCTGCTCGACACCAGCGCGCTCGGCATCGATGCCGCGGTGGCCACCGCGATCGATCTCGTGGAGCAGTCCCGCCCGCACTGACAGCGGCTTTTCAAAAGACCGGTATGCTCCTATCCTCTCGCAAACGATTGGAGAGAGACATGCCGCTGCGCTTTGCGGAGCGCGCCGCCGAGGCGCACGACTTCCCCCTTACGATCAGGCACCTGCTGGATTCGGCGATGACGACCGCGGCCGATCAGGAGATCGTCTACCGAGACCAGCAGCGCTTCACCTATCGCGAGTTCGGCGGACGACTAGGCCGGCTGGCGTCGCTGCTCACCGATCTTGGTGCCGAACAGGGCATGACCATCGCGATGATGGACTGGGACAGCCACCGCTATCTGGAGGCTTATTTCGCCGTCCCGATGATGGGTGCGGTGCTGCAGACGGTGAACATCCGCCTGTCCCCTCAGCAGATCGCCTACACGCTGACCCATGCTTCGGCCGAGATCCTCATCGTCCATCGCGATTTCTTCCCGCTGGTCGATGCGATCTTCCCTTCGCTGCCGAAGGTGAAGGCGGTGATCGCGATCATGGATGGCACGGACGGCGCCCTGCCCGCTTATGCCAAGGGCGAGTATGAGGCGCTTTCCGCCGCCGCTTCTCCGGCCTTCACGTTCGAGGATTTCGACGAGAACGCTGTCGCCACGACCTTCTACACGACTGGCACGACCGGCGATCCCAAGGGCGTCTGCTTCACCCACCGCCAGCTGGTGCTACACACGCTTGCCTGCAACGCGCCGTTTGGCATCACCCACCAGCGCGGTTTCGGGCTCGATGACGTCTACATGCCCCTGACCCCGATGTTCCACGTCCACGCCTGGGGGGTTCCGTACATCGCGACGATGCTGGGCGTGAAGCAGGTCTATCCGGGCCGCTACGAGCCCAAGATGTTGTGCGAACTTCACGCCAGGGAGAAGGTGAGCTTTTCGCACTGTGTGCCCACGATCCTGCAGATGATCCTCGCCGCTGCAGAGGAGACCGGCGCGGACCTCACCGGTTGGCACATGATCATCGGTGGATCGGCCCTGACCCAGGCGCTGTATCGCGAAGCTCGTGCGCGTGGTCTCACCCTGATCGCGGGCTATGGCATGTCAGAAACGGCGCCGACCATCTCGATGTGTCACCGCCGCGCCGGCGCCGAGAGCGGCGGTGACGCCGATGTCGAGACACTGACCCTGGCCGGCGTGCCGGTGCCGCTGGTCTCCGTCCGGATCGTCGACGCCGGCATGAACGACGTACCCGCTGATGGCCATACGCGCGGAGAACTGGTCGTCCGCGCGCCCTGGCTGACACCCTGTTACGTCGGCAATGCCGCGGCTTCAGAGGTTCTTTGGGCGGGCGGTTGGCTTCACACCCAGGACGTCGCCTCGATCGATGCCCAGGGCTATATCCAGATCCGCGACAGATTGAAGGACGTGATCAAGACAGGTGGAGAGTGGCTCGACTCGCTCACGCTGGAGGACCTGATCGCCGGGATCGACGGGATTGCCGAGGTTGCGGTGATCGGCGTTCCTGACACGCGCTGGGGAGAACGCCCCATTGCTGTCATCGCGCCGACTGCGGGAGCCGAGCCGACGCTGGCCGATGTCAACGCGCCGCTTGCCGCCGCCGCCGAGCGTGGCGAGATCAGCCGTTATGCGCTGCTCGACCGAGTTGAACTGCTGGACGCGCTTCCCAAGACAAGCGTTGGCAAGATCGACAAGAAGGCTCTACGCGCACAGTTCGGTGGCGTCGTTCCGGAATCGAAGCAGCAGTCGGCTTAAGCATCTATCGGGCACGGAACCGAAGCGCTCCGATCGAGTCTCATTTTCGATCGGCAATATGGGGGTTCCGGCATGAGCAAGACTCGCCTTTTCACGCATACCCGGCACCATCTTCGCCCCGATCCCGCTCGGACTGTCATTCGGCCGTTCTCACCCGACTACCCGGATGCGTTCCGCAACGACGCGCATCCGCGCGTCCGCAACATCGTGGAGCATGTCCTCGCGCTAGGCGAGGACGAACTCGACGCGATGTACGATGCGATGGTTGAATCCCTTGCCGAGCGGCATCGGGATCTCGAGGATATCCTGCGGCGCCGGTTCGACGATATCCACAAACGACTGCCCGACTGTGCGGAGGCGTCCGAAAAGGGCAGGCTCGTAATCGGCGCCTACTTCAGCGAGGAATACAGCTTCGAGGCCGCGGCGCTGTTCAATCCCAGCATGGTGCTTCACCCCCGCCAGGACCAGAGCGCCCCCGATAAGATTCGTTTCCTGTTGTCGCTGCGTGGCATCGGAGAGGGGCATATATCGTCGGTTACCTTCCGCACCGGCAACTGGTCCGCGAAGGACGGCTTCGTCATGGAGAAGTCGAGCGAACACGCCGTTTCGCCCAGGATCGAGCGGGTTAACGGTGACGGATCGACCTGCATAGTTTGCGAAGGCAGCCGCGACGTTTCCGAGACAGTGCTGTTCCCGGTCACTCCGAGCCAGCGCCAGGGCATTGAGGACCTCCGCCTGTGCCGCTTCGTCGAGGAGAACGGCGAGGTTGAAATCTACGGCACTTATACCGCGTTCGATGGACGTGATGCCCGATCGGAGCTCTTGCGCGGCACCGACTTCAAAACTTTCCAGATGCGCCCGCTGACTGGATCGGCCGCCGCCGCCAAGGGCATGGCGCTGTTCCCCCGTAAGGTCGGCGGGCATTATACGATGCTGGCACGGCAGGACAATGAGACCATTTGGCTGCTTACCTCCGACGATCTTTACCATTGGGAGGGGGGCGCCAAGCTGATCAGCCCGCGTTATCCCTGGGAGTTTGCGCAGATGGGCAATTGCGGCTCGCCGATCGAGATCGACGAAGGCTGGCTCGTGATCACCCACGGGGTCGGCATGGTTCGCAACTACTGCATGGGTGCAGCCCTGCTCGACAAGGATGATCCGTCGACGGTGCTCGCACGCACCCCCGAACCGATCCTGAAGCCCAGCAAGAAGGAACGCGACGGCTACGTTCCCAACGTGGTCTACAGCTGTGGATCGATGGTGCATGATCGCACGCTGCTACTGCCCTACGGTGTTGCCGATAATTTTGCGAGCTTCGCGACCTGTTCGGTCGACGACCTGCTCGCGCTCATGGAGTAGCCGTTCGACCAAGCGCGGATGCAGTTCGACCGGCGCGCGATCGGGTGATGTTCGATCAACCGGTGCGCGCTATGTTCATTCTTGATGATCGACGACACTCCCGCACCACCACCTGCTCCACGCATCGTTCTGCTGTCGATTGCGGCGTTCTGGACGCTCTATTTCGCCATTTGGTCACTGCGCGGCGCGGTCGTCTATAGCGGGCAGCATTCCATGCTCGGCGCTCGTGCGCTGGTATCGCTTGCGAGCGCCGGCGTGACCCTGGTCTTCTACCTGCTGATGCGCCGTGTGCCTGCGGTGCGGCTCGGCCGCTCCATGGCCATCGCGGCGCTGCTCGCCGCGCCCGCCGCGGTCGCTTATTCTACGATCAACTGGTTCATGTTCGACCATCTGAGCGAGCACCAGCAGATGGCGTGGGGCTGGGCGCTACCGGCGGCTCCTCCCGCCACCCCGGCGAGTTCCACCGTCGTCATCAGGGAGGGAAACGAGATGGTGACGGTCATACCCACGCCTCCCGCCCCGCCCGCTCCAGTCAGCGTCGGCAAGATGACGAGCGACGAGGAAGAAACCCCTTTGATGTCGATCGTCGATCAGGCGGGAAACGGCTATTTCTTCTTCGTCGCCTGGGCGGCGATCTACCTCGCTTTGTGCTACGCCGCGCAAATGGGGGCGCTTGAACGCCGTACCGCGCAATTGCGCGCGGCGGCGCAATCCGCCGAGCTTCGTGCACTGCGCTACCAGGTCAATCCGCACTTCCTGTTCAACACGCTGAACTCGCTTTCGTCGCTGGTGATGATCGGCAAGAAGGAGGAGGCGGAACGGATGATCATCAATCTCTCCACCTTCTTCAGGACAAGCCTGACCGGTGACCCAACCGAAGACGTGCCGCTGCGCGAGGAGATCCTGCTCCAGCGTCTCTACCTGGACATCGAGAGGGTGCGTTTTCCCGATCGCTTGATCGTCGACATCGACGTGCCCGACGAACTCATGACGATCTGCGTGCCCGGCCTGATACTGCAGCCGCTCGTGGAGAACGCCGTGAAGTACGGGGTCTCGCTTGCTCGACGGCCGGTCGCCGTTCGCATTCGTGCGCGCGCCGAAGCAGAGCTGTTGGTGCTCACGGTAGAGGATGATGGCGAGGCGATCGTGGCGGCGGACGGCGGCACCGGAGTGGGCTTGCGCAACGTCAGCGAGCGTCTTGCCGCGCGCTTTGGCGACGCAGCGCATTGCGCGTGGGGTCCGCGCCCTGAAGGCGGCTTTGCGGTGCGCATGACACTTCCGTTGGTGCGCAATGTCTGCTGAGCCGCTCCGCACGCTGATCGTCGACGACGAGCCTCTCGCAATCGAGCGCTTGCAGATCCTGTGCGCGCAAACTTCCGGCATCACGCTCGTCGGCACGGCAACCGACGGCGAGGCGGCCTTGCGCTTGGTCGAGGCACTGACGCCCGATCTGGTGCTGCTCGACATCGCCATGCCGGGGCTGAACGGGATCGGCGTGGCGCAGGCGCTGGAGGGATTGCAGCGGCGACCGGCGATTATCTTCTGCACCGCCTTCGACCAGTTCGCGGTCGCGGCCTTCGACGTGGCTGCGGTGGATTACCTGCTGAAGCCGGTGGTGCCGGATCGGCTCGCCAAGGCGATAGCGCGTGTCACCGAGAAGCTGCGCTCCAATGCCACTCCTGCCGAGCGCCCCACGGAGTGGCTCGAGGAATTGTGGGTGCCCTACCGGTCCGAGGTGATCCGCGTGTCGGCAAGCGAGGTCGATCGTATCGAGGCCGAGCGCGACTATATGCGGCTGCACATCGGCGCGCGCAGCTTCCTGCTCCATCAGACGATCAGCGAGCTTGAGCGTCGGCTCGATCCTGCCCGCTTTGTCCGGCTGCATCGATCGACGATACTGCGGCGGGACTTCATCACTAAATTGCGGCACGATGGTTTCGGAACCTGGTTCGCTGCGCTCGCGGACGGCAGCGAGGTTCGGGTCGGGCGTAGCTACCTGCCCGCTGCCAAGGCTCTGATCGGGCGGGCATGAAAAAGCCTCCGGGATCGCTCCCGAAGGCTTAGCGAACGGGCCAGCGTAGCTTTAGAAGCCGTGTCGGGCGACATTCACGTCGTTGGCTGCGAAGGAACGGCCGGGACGGGCGCTAGCGAGCGCCAACTCAACCTGCGGTGCCGCGCTTGCCATCGCTGTCTTGCGACAGGCCATCATCTGGCCCATTGCGCCGAGGTCCCGCTGATCGGTGTCGCCGCATACCGTATTTGCGGCGCGTGTGATGCGCGCCCGAAGGATGGATGCCCCAGCGTCGCTTGCGAGGTCCAAGTCGGAGAACCGGACGCCTATGCTCGTTGGGTCCGACGCCGGTCGAGCAAACGCCGGACCGACAAGCAGCGCGCCAGACAAGGCAAGCGATGCTGCGAGACGGATCAGATGGGTAGCCATGATCTTTGCTCCTGATGGGCCGGAGCGAAGTTCCCCCGGCGCTAAGCGGCAGCAGGACCGCTACCGTCGGAGCTTGGCTACGACCTCTGATTACTCCGCGCGCGGCAGGTTCGGCGAAGGCAGCGCATGCTTCCATCAACGGCCGTGACCGTCGACAAAGAGCCGGGAGGCATCGACGAACATCGCGCCAGACCCTTCGGCACAGCGCCTCTGACCGTTGCTGAGGTTGCGGTGACCTCGGGTAAGCTGCCCTCCCTTGGCGATGAACCTTCATCACCGAATGCTCGGCCGCTCCACTCTTGCGCAGCCGATCCATCCGCCCCAAGTGAACACCATGCTGATCGAGACCGAACCTACACCGAATCCGGCAACGCTGAAGTTCCATCCGGGGCGAGCAGTGATGGACGCCGGCACTCGCGATTTCGCTTCTCCCGAGGAAGCGGAGGACTCGCCGCTCGCCGATGCATTATTCTCGCTTGGCGATGTCGAAGGCGTCTTCTTCGGGCGCGACTTTATTTCTGTCACGGCCGCTCCGGGTTCCGAATGGCGCGATCTGAAGCCTCAGGTGCTCGGCGTCCTGCTCGATCATTATGCAGGCGGCGCCCCGCTGTTTCGTGCGAGCGCCGGCAACGGCATTGTGGTCGACGCGGATGATGGCGAGTTCGGCGCCGATCCAGAAGACGCTGACATTGTCGATCAGATCAAGGATTTGATCGACACGCGTGTGCGCCCTGCCGTGGCGAAGGATGGCGGCGACATCGTCTATCGCGGGTTTCAGAAGGGCACGGTGTATCTCGCGATGCACGGCGCCTGTTCGGGTTGTCCGTCCTCGACCGCTACGCTGAAGCAAGGCATCGAGCAGTTACTGAAGCACTACGTGCCCGAAGTGACCGACGTCCGCGCCGTCTGATCTGCGCTACCCTGGAGACTTCATGAGCAACACACTCGATGAAAGCGGAAAGGACCTGATCTTCCGATCCGCCCGCACCTACAATGGCTACACCAAACAGCCGGTTACGGATGCCGAACTGCGCGCGATCTGGGATCTGATGAAGTGGGGCCCGACTTCCGCCAACATGGAGCCCGCCCGGATCGTCTGGTGCACGACACCGGAAGCCAAGGAAAAGCTCGCAGTGCTCTCTTCGTCCACGAACGCAGATAAAATTCGCAACGCCCCGGTCACTGCCATCATCGGCATGGATATGGAGTTTTACGAGAAGCTGCCCAGGCTCTTCCCGCATGCCGACGCGCGATCCTGGTTTGTCGGGAACCAGGCGATGATCGAGACCAGCGCCTTCCGAAACGCCACCCTGCAAGGCGCTTACCTGATCATCGCCGCGCGTGCGCTCGGATTGGACACGGGAGCCATGTCCGGCTTCGACAATGCTGCGGTCGACGAGGCGTTCTTCGCAGGCACGCCGGTCAAGTCGAACTTCATCTGCACGCTCGGTCATGGCGACGTATCGAGCATCTTCGAGCGCCTGCCGCGGCTTGACTTTGAGGAAGCCAACTCCATCGTCTGACCAGATGATCCTGGCGATCGACACGGTGAGCGCGGCCTGTTCGGTCGCATTGATCGACGGGGAGCGGGTGCCGTTCGCCGCGCGAGAGCAGGTCGGCCGCGGTCATGCCGAGCGACTGGTGCCGATGGTGCAGGCGCTTCTATCAGCCGCCGGGGACGCGATACCGGATGGTATCGTTGTGGATTGTGGTCCGGGCAGCTTTACCGGCGTCCGCGTCGGCCTTGCGGCGGCGATCGGCATGGGCATGGGTTGGGATGTGCCGGTGCGCGGCTTTTCCTCGCTGGCGTTGCTTGCTGCCGCCGTTTTCGCTGACGCTCCATCGGTTGATGCCTGCGCGATCGCGATGTTGGGCGGCCATGGCGAACTGTTCGTGCAACGCTTCACGGCGCGACCATTTGCCACCGCAAGTGACCTCGTGTCGCTACCGCCTGTCGACGCTGCTGCGTTCGCCCCAGAGTCGATCGTGGCGGGGTCCGGAGCAGCGGCATTGGTCGCGGCGCGAGGGTATGGCGAGGTAGTAGAGGTTGCGCCGGACGCAGCGCACGCCGTTTTGCTGCCGCCCCATTTCACCAGCCTCACTCCGAAGCCCATCTATGGCCGTGCCCCTGACGCGAAGCCCAAGGCGGCATGAGTACCCAGCGCGCCATGATCGTTGACCTCGTGAGCGGCGGAACAGCCGATCTCGATGAGGTTATGGCGACCATGCAGGCGGCGTTCGATCCGTGCTTCGGCGAGGCTTGGACGCGCAGCCAGTGCTCGGGCATCCTCGGCCTCGCCGGGGTGTGGCTGGTCCTCGCGCGGCAGAACGGATGTGCAGCGGGCTTCGCCCTTTCCCGCGCGGTTGCAGACGAGGCCGAGTTGTTGCTCCTGGCCGTGAAGCCCGAACAGCGCCGCTTTGGAGTCGGTCGCGCCATGCTAGCCGCGATCTGCAGCGAGGCAGCGGCTCGCGGCGCCTACCGACTACATCTCGAGATGCGCGACGGGAACCCGGCAGTCGGTCTCTATCGGAGCGAGGGGTTCAGTGAAGTCGGGCGCCGACGGCATTATTATCGCGGCAAGGATGGATCGTCATTCGACGCGATTACTCTTGCCTGCCCGCTCGCCATCCCCAAGTAGCGCCAAGTCGGCCCGCAACGGACTTGCGCTGCTGCCGATACTGCCACAGAGCACAAACCCCCGGAGGCGAGTGTACTATGCCTCTATTGTACAAGGTAGCTTGCCATGACCGATGCGGTCGACCTTACTGAAACCCTGATCACTTTGACCGCGGATATCGTGTCTGCCCACGTCAGCAACAACAATGTGTCCGTGACAGACGTGCCCGAATTGATCCACAACGTGCATGGCGCCCTCACTCAACTTGGCAGCGCGGCGCCGTTGCCTGAGGTGAAGCAGGAGCCGGCGGTCACCGTACGTTCCTCGATCAAGCCCGACTACATCGTGTGCCTGGAAGACGGCAAGAAGCTCAAGATGCTCAAGCGGCACCTCATGACGCACTACCAGATGACTCCGGAGCAGTACCGGGCCAAGTGGAACCTGGCGGCTGACTACCCCATGGTCGCCCCGAACTATGCCGAGCAACGCCGCAGCCTGGCGAAGAAGATCGGCCTCGGAACACTTCGTTCACGAGCCAAATAGATCGAACGAAGCATGAATCTTGGCTAGGTGGGATATGCGAGCGGTTCGCGCTTTGCGTCCCGCCTCCAAGCTTCTACATCCCTTTCATGCGCAAGATCGATCTTGAGGCGCTTTGCGCCGAAAAGGGCCTCCGTATAACCGAGCAGCGGCGTGTCATTGCGCGCGTGCTGTCCGAAGCCGAGGATCACCCCGATGTCGAGGAGGTGCACGTCCGCTCCGCCGCGATCGACCCCGGCATCTCGATCGCGACAGTCTATCGCACGGTACGTCTGTTCGAAGAGGCAGGCATCCTCGAACGCCACGATTTCGGTGATGGGCGCTCGCGCTATGAAGCGGCAGCCGACACGCACCACGACCATCTCATCGACATCGAGAGCGGGCGTGTGATCGAGTTCGTCGACGAAGAGGTCGAGGCTTTGCAGCAGCGCATCGCGGAAAAGCTTGGTTTTCGGCTCGTCGATCACCGTATGGAGCTCTACGGCGTTCCGCTCGGGCGCCAGAACTGATCTTCCATGATGCGTACATGGGGCCGGCTGGCGCTGATCGTGGCGCTGCTGGCTGTTCACCTGCCACTGCATGGACTCTGGCGCTTGTTCCGCCAGCCCTCGCCTTGGCCTCAACGCTTCCTGGATCGGGCAGCATGGGCGGCGGGTGTCGATGTCGTGGTTGTCGGCCAGCCTGAGCCGCGCGATGTTCTGTTCGTCGCCAATCATTTGAGCTGGCTCGACATCCTGATCATTGCCGGCGCGACTGGCGCCCGCTTCGTCGCCAAGGACGAGGTCCGCGGATGGCCGGTGGTCGGCTGGCTCGCCGGCCTCAACAACACAGTCTATGTCGCGCGGGCTGAGCGCGGCCGGGTGCATGAACAGGCCGATCGTGTGCGCAATGCGCTGACGGAGCATGTTCCCGTGGCATTGTTCGCTGAAGGCGGCACCGGCGATGGGCGCGCGATCGGCCCTTTTCGTGCCTCTCTTCTGGCCGCGCTGCTGCCGCCATCGCCTGGTATGCTCCTTCAGCCGCTGGCCGTCGATTATGGCGCGGAGGCTCCGCGCATTGCCTGGCTGGATGACAGTCCCGCTGGCGCAGAGGGCATGCGTATTCTCGCGCTCCCTGGCCGCCGCAAGGTGACGCTGCGTTGCCTCGCCTCGATCGATCCTGCAGCGATGCCAGATCGTAAGGCGCTAGCCGCGACGGCTCGCGACGCGCTCCGGGAGGCACTTGGCGAGATACTACCCGAGGCACTATAGGCGCGCGTCATGTCCCTGCCCCGTCCTGCCCCCAAGACCTTCACGGTCAAGTCCTTCGGCTGCCAGATGAACGCCTATGACGGCGATCGCATGGCCGACTTGCTGTCCTCTGAGGGATTGAGCGCGGTGCCTGAAGGCGAACGCGCCGATCTGGTCGTGCTGAACACCTGCCACATTCGTGAAAAGGCCGCGGAGAAGGTCTATTCGGATATCGGCCGGGTCTTGAAGACAGCGCGGCAGAGCGGCCGCGACAGGCCGATGATCGCCGTGGCCGGCTGCGTCGCCCAGGCCGAAGGCGCCGAGATCACGGCCCGGTCCGGTGCGGTGGACATTGTGGTCGGGCCGCAAGCCTATCACCGCCTGCCCACGCTCGTGGCGACAGCTGCCGCCGGGCGTCCGGCGGTCGACACCGACATGCCGGCGGTGATGAAGTTCGACACCTTGCCCGCGCGACGGAAGGTCGGTGCTTCCGCTTTCCTCACCGTCCAGGAGGGCTGCGACAAGTTCTGTACCTATTGCGTTGTGCCGTACACGCGGGGTGCCGAGGTTTCGCGGCCATGGTCCGACATAGTCAACGAGGCCAAGGCGCTCGTGGATGGGGGCGCGCGCGAAATCACGTTGCTCGGCCAGAACGTGAATGCGTGGCGTGGGGAGGATGAACGCGGGAGGCTCCAAGGTCTTGACGGCCTGATCCGGGCACTCGATCGATTATACGGGCTCCAGCGAACCCGCTACACCACCAGCCACCCTAACGACATGACCCAGGCGCTGATCGAGGCGCATCGCGATGTTCCTAGCCTGATGCCGTTCCTCCATCTGCCGGTGCAGGCTGGCTCTGATCGCATCTTGAAGGCGATGAACCGCAGCCACACTGCCGATAGCTACCTCAGCCTTATCGATCGCGTCCGCGCCGCCCGTCCGGACATAGCGGTTTCGGGCGATTTCATCGTCGGCTTCCCTGGCGAGAGTGAAGAGGACTTCCGCGCGACCCTCGCTCTGGTCGATCGGGTCGGTTACGCTCAGGCGTTCAGCTTCCGCTATTCGCCTCGGCCGGGAACGCCCGCCGCCACGATGGACGAGCAGGTCACGCCCGCAGTCGCCGACGAACGCCTCCAGCGCCTTCAGGCGCGGCTCAACGAGCACCAGCATGCCTTCAATCGGAAAAGCTTCGGAGCGCACATGCCTGTCCTGCTCGATCGCAAGGGCAAGCTCCCCGGCCAGATGCTGGGCAAGTCGCCGTGGCTCCAGTCGGTTCACATGCTAACGGACGCCCCGATCGGCTCGATGGTTGACGTCCTCGTGACCCATGCGGGGCCGAACAGCATCGGCGCGGTCGAACGCGCACCTGCGGCGGCCTGAACGGCTCATACTGTGTCTCGCCTGCATCGGGCGCCTGGCTTGGTGAAAGACTTCGCGAACCATCTAGCTTTTGGCGCAATGGCAGCCCACCTTTCGGGAACAGCGAGTCTCGAAAGGATCGAATGAGCCGCAAGCCCATACCTGCGCAGGCCGGTGACAAGGCCCGCATCGAAGTGGTTTTCGACAAACCCCAGCTTCTTGGCCGCTTGTTCGGCGAATATGATCAGAATCTGATCGCGATCGAGAGCAGGCTCGGCGTCTACATTTCGGCGCGCGGCAACAAGCTCGTGATCGAGGGCTATGCAGACCAGATCGCCCGCGCCCGCGACGTGCTGACCGGCCTCTACAATCGGATCGTGCAGGGGCAGGAGATCGACAAGAGCGCCGTCGAGGCGGTCATCTCAATGGCGAACGAGCCGGTACTCGACGGGATCATCCGGCAGGACGTCAGCCAGCCGCCAGCGGTGATGATCCGTACCCGCAAGAAGACGATCGTCCCGCGCTCGGCCACTCAGATCAAATACATGGAGGCTCTCGCCCGGGATGAGATCGTCTTTGCGCTCGGGCCGGCGGGCACCGGCAAGACCTATGTCGCGGTCGCGCAGGCGGTGCAGATGCTGATGGCCGGACAGGTCGATCGGCTGATCCTGTCGCGCCCGGCGGTCGAGGCCGGTGAGCGGCTCGGCTTCCTGCCGGGCGACATGAAGGAGAAGGTCGATCCCTACCTCCGGCCGCTCTACGACGCACTTTATGACATGCTGCCGGCCGAGCAGGTGGAGCGCCGGATCACGAGCGGAGAGATCGAGATCGCGCCGATCGCCTTCATGCGCGGCCGCACCTTGAGCGACGCCTTCATCATCCTCGACGAGGCGCAGAACACCACGCCGGCGCAGATGAAGATGTTCCTGACCCGCTTCGGCATGAACAGCCGCATGGTGGTATGCGGCGATCCCCGCCAGATCGATTTGCCCGAGATCGGCAAGTCTGGGCTGGCGGACGCGGTCGGCAAGCTGGATGGTATAGCCGGTATGACGATGATCCGCTTCGGCGCGGCGGACGTCGTCCGTCATCCGCTCGTCGGCAAGATCGTGCAGGCTTACGAAGGGCCGGACGATGCATAGGTTCGGCGTCTGATGCTTCAGGTCGAAACCGATGCCGAGGGCTGGCCCGAGTCCGATCGCTGGGGGTCGATCGCCGACAAGGCGGTACGCGCTGCGATCGGTCACTCGCCCGATGCGCGTTTCCTTACCGAGCCGGCTATGGTCGAGATCTCGGTCAAATTTACATCGGATGACGAGGTGCAGGCCCTCAACCGCGACTACCGCCAGAAGGACGCGCCCACCAACGTGCTGTCGTTCCCGATGGTGCAGGAGGACCTGCTCGATACGATCGATCAGAATAGCGACGATGGCGAGGTGCTGCTCGGCGACATCGTGCTGGCGCACGGCGTTTGCGTGCGCGAGGCCGAGGAGAAAGGCATCAGCGTCGAGGCGCATGCTGCCCATCTCGTCGTTCATGGGACCTTCCATCTGCTGGGCTATGATCACCTGAGCGACGCGGATGCTGAGGAGATGGAGCAGGCCGAGCGTGAGGCGCTTGCCAGCCTTGGCATCGGTGATCCGTACGAGGTCGTGGACTGAACTCTCGAACAACCACCCTCGACGTGCCCGCGTGCGGCCCGTAAACCAAGCGAACAACTCAGGGGGTCTATATTTTTCACCATGCCCGACGATTCCAGTAGAAGCCCCGCCGGGAACGGCGGGAATTTATGGTCCGGCTTGCGCCATCTGCTGTTCGGTGACGGTGTCGAACCGACACTCCGCGACCAGATCGAGGAGGCCATAGCCGAGCATGAAGGCGATGCGCCGAACGCGCGCGATCTCTCCCCTGTTGAGCGGATCATGCTCGGCAATCTGCTCGAGTTCGGCGAGCGCCGGGTTCGCGATGTTGCCGTGCCGCGGGGCGATATCATCGCAATCGACGAGGATGCTACGTTCGAGGAACTGGTGCATCTCTTCGCGGAAGCCGGGCATTCCCGCCTGCCGGTCTACCGGGAAACGCTGGATACGGTCACCGGGATGATCCACATCAAGGATGTCTTCACGATCCTGGCTGGATCGGCGGACAGGCCTGCCACGATTTCCGCGCTGATCCGTGAACCGCGCTACGTGCCCGAAGCGATGGGAGTGATCGAACTGCTCGCCGAGATGCGCGCTACCCAGACCCACCTGGCGATCGTCATCGACGAATTCTCCGGCACCGAAGGGCTCGTCACGATCGAGGACCTCGTCGAGGAGATCGTCGGCGATATCGAGGACGAGCACGACGAGGTGCCGATCCAGCTGCTTACCCCGCTCGATGATGGCGCTTGGGATGCCGACGCGCGGGCAGAGCTTGAGGAAGTCGCAGAGACGATTGATCCGCGCTTGGGTGAGACCGACGAGCCGATCGACACGCTCGGCGGCCTTGCTGCCTGGATCGCAGACCGGATCCCGCAGGTCGGCGACATGCTCGAGCACGACAGCGGCTGGACGCTCGAGGTGACCGACGGCGATCATCGCCGAGTGACCAGGCTGCGTCTCCACCCGCCGGTCTTGAACGCGCCAGTAGACATTTAGCTCTTAGACTACACCTCCGTTTCGGCCGGCTTGCCGCGGCTTTAACATAAGCCTCAGCTTTGGTTCAGACGCTAAGTGCTAGACGAGTCGCCTAGATGCGAACCAAGAGGTGCGTAATGCGTATCGTTCCCGTTGCTCTCGCCGCCGCTGCCGCGCTTGCTGGCAGCACCGTAGCTGTCGCCCCAGCGTCTGCCCGGACGTTCGTCTCTGTCGGGATTGGAGGAGGCGGTTACTACGGCCGGCCCTATTATCCTGCTTACTATGCGCCGGCCTATTATGGCGGCTACTATGCGCCGCCGCCGCCTCCGGTCGTGTATGGCGGCTATTATGGTGGCTGGCATCGGCCGTATTACGGTGGCTATCGCGGCTATTATGGCCGTCGGTGGCATCGGGGCTACGGACGCCGCTGGTAGGACAATCCCGATCTGTAGCAATAGGCCGGGTGGCGACACCCGGCCTTGTTTTTGCCCACTGCTGATCGGCTTGCGGTCGAATGAATGCTCCCCTCAGCCTCCGTTCACGGCCGAAGCTTAGGATGTGCATCGTTCAACAAGAGAGGAGTAGTTCGATGCGAACGGGTCTGATGATTTTTGCCGCAGCCGCAACCCTTGGCATGGCTGCGATCGGGGCGGCGCCAGCGTCCGCACAGTACCGGCATGGTCCATATGGGTACCATCACGACGGCGGCTGGCATCATCGCGGATGGGATCGTCGCGAGGAGTGGCGTCGCGAGCATTGGCGCCACGAGCGCGAGCGTCGCTGGTACGGGCGAGACCATTACCGTCATCACGGCTATAACGGCTTCTACGGCCGTCGAGGCTAGCTAACCGGGGCCGGGCGGGAACGTCCGGCCCTTTCACTATGTGACGGCGAACAGACTAGCAGGATCGTGGAACGCCTTGAATTCAAGGGCATTGCCTGAAGGATCGTAGAAGAACATCGTCGCCTGCTCACCGGGTTGACCGACAAACCGGATGTGCGGCGCGATGCCGAACACAGTGCCGGCCGCGACCAGGCGCTCAACCAGGGCATGCCACTCGCCCCATTCCAACACGACGCCGAAATGCGGCACCGGCACGTCATGCCCATCGACCGCGTTCGAGGCGGCCTTATGCCGGGCGTGTTCGGTATCGAGGTGCGCGACGATCTGGTGGCCATAAAGGTCAAAATCGGCCCAAGTCTCGGCGCTTCGTCCTTCCGCGCAGCCAAGCGCTCCGCCGTAGAAGGCCCGCGCCGCCGCGAGATCGTGCACCGGAAAGGCCAGGTGGAAAGGGCGCAAGCTCATCCACGTCGATTAGCCGCATCAAGCCCGACTTGAAAGTCGCGGACCGACGATCCGTTGCGCGCCGTCACAGTTTGGAGGCGGCGATCTTCACCATGTTGGGCAAGCATCCGGTAAGATGGATCGCGCATCTTCATGGTGCCGGTGACCGAGGGGGGATCTGGCCGGGGAATATGTAGCATGGCATGGATTAACAAGCTGCTCGCAGGCGTGGCGCTTGCGGCAACGGGGATGGCTGCGCCTTTGCAGGCGGCGTCGACTTGCTGGAGTCCGGCCGAGGCAAACGCGGCTCAGATTCGCGACATGCAGACCATGCTCATGGTTGCGGCGCTTCGCTGCCGCGCCGCGCACATCGACATATCGGCAGACTATGATGGCTTCGTCATCGCCCAGAAGGACATGCTCGCGGCCGCCAATCTCGTGATCAAGCGGCATTTTGCGGCGGCTGGAGGCAGCCAGGCGGATTATGATCGGTTCGCCACCAGCCTGGCGAATGGCTTCGGCGACGATGCGACGACGGACGCGACCTGCGCCGATGCTGCTGCGCTGGCCCATGATGGGTCTGCAGCGGCTCCGGCGCAGCTGGAGCAGGTTGCGCTCGGCAAGGTGTTCCCGGCCATGCTGCCGGGTGGCGCCTGTTCAACTGCGACATCGGCCACGGTCGCTGCCTCGGCATCTCTCAACGACGAAATGCAGCCGCCGGTAATCGCGCTGGCAGCACCGCAAGAGCCGATCACGCTGCCTGTCGACGTAGTGGCGGCGCTTACCGTTCTTGCTCACTACAAGGCTTCCGAGATGGCACCATCAGCCCCGGCCGTTCAAACAGCGGCCCTGGCGAGTGCGCGCTAGCAGACAAGCGTAGCCGCCTTCTGTCATAGGCATGGGCCCAGCCTCGCTGGCGTTCCCGCCCGTCGCCCGCTAGCGACGCAGCATGACTGCTCCTGCCATTGCGCTCCTGTTGGGCATCCTGTCCGCCTTCGGCTTCGCGCCGTTCAATCTGTGGCCGCTGACGTTGCTCGCATTCGGCGCGCTGTATCTGCCGCTCGCTGGTGCCCGGACAGGATGGAAGGCGGCTACCATCGGATGGTGCTTCGGGCTCGGCCAGTTCGTGCTGGGGCTGGACTGGATCGCGAAGGCGTTCACCTACCAAGCCAACATGCCCGCCTGGCTCGGCTGGGTCGCGGTGGTGCTGCTCTCCATCTACTTGGCGATCTACCCGGCGCTGGCGACGCTAGCGGCCTGGTGGGGCACCCGGCGGGTGAACGGCGGTGCGGTAACGATGGCGCTCCTGTTCGGCGCGAGTTGGGCAGCATGCGAGTGGCTGCGCGGCGTCGTCTTCACCGGGTTCCCCTGGAACCCGGTGGCGGTAACGGTGATCGACCTGCCACTTGCCGGAGCGGCGCGCGTGATCGGGACCTACGCGCTCTCCGGTGTGATCGTCGCGTCGGCTGGCTTCATCCTGATCTTCGCCACCCGCCCCAAGGACGCACTCAGGCGACAGACGATCGTCTCGGCGCGCAACATCCCAGCCGCAATCGGATGCGGGCTTCTCGTCGCGCTCTATCTGGCGCCTGCCGTGCTGGAGCGGATCGCACCGCCGCCCGCCCCGCCACTGCCCAAGGGACCTGTCGTCCGCATCATCCAGCCCGACATCGATCAGGGCGAGCGCTGGTCCCCCGATCTGGTGGCGCAACATCTCGCCCGCCAGCAGGCGCTGTCGGGGGAACCCGGCGATCGGCCGCGCCTGATCCTGTGGCCGGAATCGGGGATCGAGGTGAACGCGCTCGAAGATCCTGCCGCCCGCCATCAGCTCGCGGCCATCCTCGGACCACACGACGTTCTTCTCGGCGGCGGCGAATCGCCAATCAGAGACAAGAATGGCGACGAGGTTGAGGCCGGCAATTCGGTCTTCGCGATCGATCATGGCGGCACGATCATCGGACGCTACGACAAGGCGCATCTGGTGCCTTGGGGCGAGTATCTGCCGATGCGCCCGCTGATGAGCGCGATCGGTCTCTGGCGTCTCGTTCCTGGCGCGATCGACTTCCGCCCAGGCCCCGGCCCTAGGACGATCAATGTACCGGGCTTCGGCCGCATCGGAATGCAGGTCTGCTACGAGATGGTTTTCTCCGGCCATGTCGTGGATGAGGCGAACAGGCCCGATTTCATCTTCAATCCTTCGAACGATGCGTGGTTCGGAGTCTCCGGGCCGCCCCAGCATCTGGCTCAGGCCCGATTGCGCGCGGTTGAAGAAGGCATGCCGATCGCGAGAGCTACGCCAAATGGCATTTCCGCTCTGATCGATGCAGACGGGCGGATCCTCCATTCGATCGCCCCTCACCAGAGTGGGATGATCGAGCTTCCCCTTCCTCCGGCCCATCGACCGACGATCTTCGCCTGGCTCGGCAACTGGGCTGTGGCGCTCGTAGTCGTGCTTCTGTCGGGGCTGGCATTTGGCGCTAGGCGATATAAGGAAAGCTTTATATAGGGTTTCTCCTCTGCTTTCCGCCTCTCCCACTTTCTAGGGACCGATCAATCATATGCGCAGCGATTATCTCTTCACGTCCGAGTCCGTGTCCGAAGGCCATCCCGACAAGGTCGCCGACCAGATCTCCGATGCGGTCGTCGATCTCTTCCTCTCCAAGGATCGCGAAGCACGCGTCGCCTGCGAAACGATGACCACGACGAACCAGGTGATCCTCGCGGGCGAAATCCGCGGTAACGGCATCATGGACGAAGAGGGAAACTGGGCACCGGGCATCGAGGATGAGATCGAAGCCGCAGTACGTCGCACGGTGCGCGAGATCGGCTACGAGCAGGCCGGCTTCCATTGGCAGCACCTCGCTTTCTCGAACAACCTGCACCCGCAGTCCGCCGAGATCGCGATGGGCGTGGACGAAAGCGGCAACAAGGACGAGGGCGCCGGCGATCAGGGCATCATGTTCGGCTATGCCACGGACGAAACGCCCGGCATGATGCCGGCGACGCTCTACTACAGCCACAAGATCCTGGAGCACATGGCGGCCGACCGCCATTCCGGGGCCGCGCCCTTCCTCGAACCCGACGCCAAGAGCCAGGTTACCCTACAGTACGAAGGCGGGAAGCCGGTGCGGGCAACCGCGCTGGTCGTGTCGACCCAGCACAAGAAGGGCTACTCGGAGCTCGGCGAAAACGCTGATCCCGCGAAATATGCGGAACTTCGCGAATATGTGAAATCGGTGTTCACCAAGACGCTGCCCGACGGTTTTGTCACCGATCAGACTGCCCTCTACATCAATCCTACTGGTGCTTTCGAGATCGGCGGCCCGGACGGCGATGCTGGCCTGACCGGCCGCAAGATCATCGTCGACACCTATGGCGGCGCGTCGCCACATGGCGGCGGCGCCTTCTCCGGCAAGGACCCGACCAAGGTCGATCGCTCGGCAGCCTACATTGCGCGGTACCTCGCCAAGAACGTCGTCGCCGCCGGCCTTGCCAAGCGTTGCACGATTCAGTTGAGCTATGCCATCGGCATCGCCGAACCGCTGTCCATCTACGTCGATACGCATGGGACGAGTTCGGTGGACGAGGCCAAGATAGAAGCGTTGTTGCCCAAGCTTGTGCGCCTCACGCCCAAGGGCATCCGCGAGCACCTCGGCCTCAACAAGCCGATCTATCAGAAGACCGCCGCCTACGGACACTTTGGCCGCGACGCCGAAGGCGAGTTCTTTCCCTGGGAGCGGACCGACCTCGTCGACAAGCTCAAGGGCGCACTCTGAAGACCGCTTGAGCGACGGAGGTGGTGGATTAGGCGCCACCTCCGCCGCTGATCCTTTGGCGGAATCGACGCAGGACGGCGCGCAGCCTGCTCGCGGAGACTACTGAACGTCGACGCGGCAGAAGTGTCGACCGAACGCCGCCTTGCAGCTAAAGCGGCAACGTAAACCCGCCGGAAGCACCTAGAGCAGGTTGGCTTGATCGCCGCCGTCCTCACGCGGCGCACGACGGAAGGCGGCATAAGGATCTACGAAAGGGATGTCAGGCTTCTTGCCAGCGAAGAGTTCAGCGAGCGTGATGATCTGTAGACGCGCGTAGCTTCTGCCCGTGGCTTCGGAATGGAAACGGCCGACTGCAACTGCCTCCTTCTCCATGACACTCGTCGGCGGAGCTTTGGTGATGAACACGCCGATCGGCGCCCGCTCTCGCTCCATCGCCGAATGGAGATCCCGTATCATCGACACTCCGACATTGCCGCCTCCCTTCACTGAGACGAGCGCCTTCTCGATCTTCTTGCCATCCGGCTTGCAGTAGATGAGGCCATCGATGCCGCCGTCAGCCCCCTTTTTCCTGCTGCCGAAAGGCATGGCATCGACCATCGAGACGGCCCACCACTGGAACTGGTACTTGTCCCGCTCGGCCAGGTCCTGGGCAGAGGCCAGATCCTTGGGTGTCCCTTCGACAGTAAACGTAATAGTCGGAAACGCCGCCTTCATGCGCTTTTCGATCAACGTTATGGCCAAATGCGTGACGTCGATGCCGATCCAGCGACGCCCCAGCTTCTGCGCGGCATGAACAGCGGTTCCGCATCCGCAAAACGGATCGAGCACCATGTCACCCTCGCGCGAAGAGCATGCGATAATGCGTTCGAGCAAGGCGAGCGGTTTCTGTGTAGGATAACCCAGGCGCTCTTGCGCTTTTGCTTGGAGCGGTTTGATATCCGACCAGATGTTAGTCACGATGGAGCCTGCCTGCTCGCTCAGGTAACGCTTCAACGCAATACGTTTGGCAAAATCCGGGCTCCCATCATTCCGCTGCGGATAATGTAGCCGTCCCTCATCATGTAGGCGTTGCATCGTTTCCTGCTGATACCGCCAGCCCTTTGTTGGAAAGGAGTACCCCTTCCACTCGTACATCATGTTCGGCCGCGTACTGGGACTGGCAGCATCTCCCAACCTGTACAGGCCCCGACCATCTTGGTCGTCGAAGCGGTACGATCTCGCCACATAATCAGGATCATGTGAAACGAACTGCGGTTTGAAGCGAGTAGCGGCTGTCTTGGCATAGAACAGGATAGTGTCGGAAACGTCCGGGAATTTATGTTGAGCATCGCTATGAGCGCTCTGCCGCTTCCAAATGATCTCGTTGCGATAATTTCTTGGCCCAAAAATGCTGTCTAAAACAAGCTTCAATTAATGGCTCGCGGTAGGATCGCAGTGAAGGTAAAGACTTCCCGTCGGCTTCAGCACTCGATGCAATTCAAGAAGCCGCACGGCCATCATCGCTAGATAAGCCATCATGTCATTATCGCCCAAGGACGATCGAATTGCATTTAGCAGATCGAAAGCCTTGGTGTTTCTGCTGCGTCTTACCTGATCGAACGCTTCTTCTGCGTGATCATTCCAGTGCCAGGTATCCTCAAAGGCCTCGATCTGGGCTTCTGGGCATTGGCCGTCCGGTGCCTCGAACACGAGGTTATAGTTGGCTTTGGAGTTGAAGGGTGGATCCAGGTAAAAAAGATCAACGCTGTCGTCGGGAATGTGCGTGCTCAGAACTTCAAGATTATCACCGTAGAAGAGACTGTTCGATGATCTCACGCGCTGCTTCCATTGGCTATTCAAGAATGTGAACGTGAAGGGTCCACATCGAGAACGGAATGGAAACTTGGTCCAATTTGGGCTTTCTGAGGTGCTTCGCTGGCGCTTCATCAATGTATGATCGATCAAGGCGGCCTGTCGCACACCTTCAATTGAACCCAATCCGGGAAGGTCCTGAGATCTAGTCTCTGGCCATTGCGTGGTTAGTAGATCGAGTTTCTACAAATCCCCAGCGCGGCCAACTGGTTAGTGTCACGTCCTACTTTCTCCGATATGGATGCAATTGAGTTGCTATGAAGCTATGCGGGTTCCGATTAGACCCGCTGTCCGAAAGGTCCGCCTTCAGACCGAAGCTGCATGTCAGGACGTCGCCTTCATGTTCATCTCCTTCCTCGACGAGCTTCGCAGTGCAGGCATCGCTGCGAGTCCGAAAGAGCATCTTACTCTGCTCGAGGCGCTGAATGCCGACGTGATCCATCCGACCGCAGAAGAGTTCTACTACCTCGCTCGCGCCATCTATGTGAAGGACGAGGGCCTCATCGACCGGTTCGATCAGGTCTTCGCCAAGGTCTTCAAGGGCGTGCTCGGCGATGCCGCGCCCGATGGCGAAGTTCCGGAGGACTGGCTGAAGGCGATCACCGAGAAGTTCCTGACGCCGGATGAAATGGAGGCGATCAAAGCGCTGGGCTCGTGGGACGAGATCATGGAGACGCTGAGGAAGCGGCTCGAGGAGCAGCAGGCGCGCCATCAGGGCGGGAACAAGTGGATTGGAACGGGCGGGACGTCGCCGTTTGGTAATTCGGGGTACAATCCGGAAGGCGTGCGGATCGGCGGAGAGTCGAGGCACAAGCGGGCGATCAAGGTCTGGGAAAAGCGCGAGTTCCGCAATCTCGATAGTTCGGTCGAACTCGGCACGCGTAACATCAAGATCGCGCTGAGACGGCTTCGACGCTTTGCGCGATCCGGGGCGGCCGAGGAGCTTGATCTGGACGCGACGATCAACGGGACGGCGCGCAAGGGCTATCTCGACATCACCATGCGCGCGGAACGCCGCAATGCAGTCAAGCTGCTGCTGTTCCTGGATGTCGGTGGTTCGATGGATCCATTTATCAAGACCTGCGAAGAACTGTTCTCCGCCGCCACAGCAGAGTTCAAGCATCTCGAATTCTTCTACTTCCATAACTGCGTCTACGAAGGCGTCTGGAAGGACAATCGCCGCCGCTTCCAGGAGCGCACCCCCACCTGGGACGTGCTCCACAAGTTCGGGCATGACTACAAGCTGCTGTTCGTCGGCGACGCGCAGATGAGCCCGTATGAGATCAGCCACCCGGGCGGTTCGGTGGAGCACAACAATCCGGAGGCCGGCGCGGCGTGGCTGCAGCGGATGACCGGCATCTATTCGTCGGCCGCCTGGCTCAACCCGGTGGAGGAGCGGAGCTGGGATTATTCGCAATCCACCAGGATGATCCGCGAGCTGATGGCCGGCCGCATGTACCCGCTGACGCTAGCCGGTCTCGACGAGGCGGCACGCGCGCTCAGCCGCAAGCGTTGAGGCTCAGTCGGCGTCCCGCTGCGGTGCGCCGACCTTCTGCGCATCCTTGGGGTTTGGCGCGCCGGTGTTGAGCTCGATCCGCTCGATCCGGCTTTCCAGCCCGTCCATCCGTGCGTCGGTCCGCATCTGGTCGCTTCCGTGGACGACCGGATCGAGCACCACGACCCGCAACAGCGCGATAATCAAAAAGGCCATCACGGCACCGCCGGCGGCACCGGCAAAGAACGATGGGAGAAAGCGATTCATGGCGTCGACACCTTCCAAGACGCGACCCTGCCCGACGATCTAGCACATCGGGGCCGCGGAGGAAGCGGCGGCTTCGCGGCTAGCGGGTCGCCCGCGCCACCGGACATAGCCTAGCACCGCCAGCACGATCATCGCGGCATAGAGCGCGGCGGTCGGCAGCAGCCCCTTGAACAGGAACATGCCCACATAGGCGGTGTCGACGACGATCCACAGCAGCCAGTTGGCGGCATGGCGCCGCGCTGTCCAATACTGCGCGACCAGGCTGAAGCTGCTGAGCGTCGCATCCATCCACGGCAGCGCGGCATTGGTATAGCGACTGGTGAACCAGCCGATCGCGAGCGCACCCAGCGCACCGGCGCCTAGCCCCGCAACCGCGTGAAGTGGCGGCAAGGGCGCCACGACAACCTCGCCGGTATCGGCCCTTCCCCGCGCCCAGGCGATCCAGCCATAGACGATGGCCGCGCCGAACAGCGCCTGCAACACCATGTCAGCATAGAGGCGCACATCGAGGAACAGCTTGAAGTACAGCGCGCAGGCCAACAGGTTGATCGGCCAGCACAGCATGCTTCTTTGCGCGGTCAGCCAGATCGCGAGCGCGGTGACGGCGACGGCGATGATCTCCAGAGCCGACATCAGGCCGGCGCCCGGTCGCGGAGCACGCCCAGGAACGCTCGCCCCGGCAACGACAGGAACCACTCCGCATGGCCGATCAGATACTCGTCCCAGGCAAGCGCAGCCTGATCGCTTCGGCCGACAATACCGGCGAAATAGTCGATCTCGGAGAGCGCGAACTCGACATGAACGAGCGGCAGGAGCCGAGCGACAGTCTCCATGTCGTCAGCGGCGAGCGGCAGGATCGAGCGATATCCGTCGAGCAGCGCCAGCGCGCCATCCGAATCGGCGATCGCACCACCGCCGGGGCCGAGTTCCAGCCACCGGATCGCGGAGCGCTCGAGCGCGGTTGCGAGATCGTGAAGCGCACAGGTGCGATCGGCGAGACCAAAGTCGAAGACGGTCTGCACCTGCCCGTTCAACCCCCACAGCAGGTTGGAGGGATGCCAGTCATTGTGCGTCCACAATGCAGGCTGGCGCGTGAGTCGCGCGGACAAGCCTTCACCCAGCGTCTCGAACAAACGCTCCAATTCTCTCTGCCAGGGCCTATCGGCCAGGAACGCCGCCAGCCTCGGGCGAGCGCGCACATAGGCGTCGGCGGCGGCGAGCGGGTCGCTCGTCGGCAGGATGGTCCAGCTGGCGACAAGCGGCTGCTGCGCGCGCGCCGGCGCATCGAACCCGTGCGCGCCCTGATGGAGACGCGCCAGGGCCGCGCCCGCGGCGAAGGCATGTCGGTCCGAAATATAGGGTGTCCACGAATGCCGGTCGCGGTAGAGGTCCGTTCCGGGTGCGCTACGGTGGAGTTCGTAGGTCCACCCGTCCCCGGCGAAAACGCCGGTGCCATCGTCCGCCATCATGATCTCCGGCACAGAGATGCCCGCACCGCGAAGATGCGCGATGAAGCGGTGCTCCTCGGCCAATCCCTCCCGCGGGCGCACCAACTCGTAATGGCGCTTGAGCAGGAACTCGCCCCGGTCGCTTCCCACCAGCGTTGCCGCCGAGAACGGCCGCGGAGAATGCCAGAGCAGCGCGATCGGCCGCCCGGCATCGGGAAAGCGGCTCAGCACCGCCGCCGCTTCCGATGCCGTGATCGGGGCCCAAACGGACGCTTCCAAGGCGGTACCCATGCCGTGCACGCGATGATCGCCGGGCGATGGCGAGGCATCGAGGGCTGAGGCCTGCGTCATCTCAGAACGCCCGCGAGAGCGTCGCGACGACGGCACGCCCGCTGCCGATGTAATAAGCCGGCGGCGATCCCGGGATGATCGTGCCGCCCCGCCCTGAAACATCCTGCGCATTGGTGCTGATCGCTTCGACGCCGGAGAGCACATGCGGATCGGTGGCGTTGATGACATTTAGGCGAAGATCGGTGCGCTGCGCGTCGATCAGGTCGGCGAGATGGACGCCGACCGACAGATCGAGCGTGGTATAACCCTTGATGCTCTCGTCGTTGATGAAGGTCGAATATTGGCGGCCGACATATTTGAGCGCGAAGCTGCCGAACAGGCGGCCATCTTCATAGGTGCCGCCAAGGCCGAGCTGTACCGTGGGGCTCGATACGGCATGCTTGCCCCGGGTGGGCAGATAGTCGCCGCCGACCGGCAGATCGTCGTCCTGCCGCGCATGGAGATACTCGCCCGAGACATAGACGCTGACGCCTTTCGCCGGACGGTAATCGACTTCGCCGTCGAGCCCGTAGGAGGTCTGCTGCCCGGCGTTGATCGTGGAGTTGATCAGCGCACCGCCATTGTCGATCACCGTCGCCAGCTGGCGATTGCGGAAATGATAGTGGAAGGCGGTCAGCGAAGCCGAGACATCGGCACCGATGTATCGATAACCGAGCTCCTCCGAGACCGAATATTCGTTCTTCAGCCTGGTCGTGCCCTGCCCGCTCAGCATGCCGCCATCATAGACGTTGTAGAGGGTGTATTCGTCGGGCGCGCGGAAGTTGGTGGTGATGTTGGCGAACAACTGCTGGCGATCGTCGAGCCGATAGTGGACGGCGGCGCGCGGCAGTGCTGCGAAGCTGTCGAAGCGGACACGGTCCTGCGGGCCGGGCAGATAGTTGCGGCCGTGGTGGAGCACGTCGACGCCCTTGAAGCCGACATCGACGGTCAGCCGCGGCGTCAGGGTGATGCTGTCGGCCAGGAAGAACCCCTTGGTCACCGTGGTGGTGCGCTCGTCCTCGTAGGCGAGCAGGCGGCCGTCGGCAGTGCGGATCGCCTTGTCGGTATAGCCCCACGGATCGATCGGATGACCGTCCGCGCGGATCGCGGTGTAGGATTGGATGTCGTGGTCGGTGCCGTCATCGAACCACAGGCCGGCGGTGATCCGCTGCTTGCCGAGCGTCAGCCCGAGCTTGGACACGTTGCCGGCGCGGAACTGGCGGCCGGTGAAGTTGCCGAGCACCGTCGCCTCGTCGGCCCCACCGGGCAGTGCGATCGGCTGGGTAAGGGCCTCGGTACCGAGGAAATTGCCTGAGGCGGTCAGCTCGGTGCCGTAGGGCGAGTTGCCGTAGCCGAACTGGACGTAGGTCGTGCTGTCGAGATCGATGCGGTCGCTCAGCCGGATGTGCACCGGCGCAGACACATAGATGTTGCGGAACGGGCTGCGGTAGAGCCGCCAGTAGTTGGTGTCACCATCGGTATAGTGTTTGTCGTAGTTGAAGCCGCGTCCGTTCGCCTGCCAATCGGCCAGCGTCGGGCTCGGATAGCTTGATGTATCGGCATCATTGTAGGAGATGGCGATGCTGGCGCGGTTGCCGTCGCCCCACTCGTCGAGCAGCTTGGCATCGATGTGCTGGCGCTTGTCGAAGCCGGCGCCGCGCCAATTGTCGGCGCGATTGTTCGAATAGGACAGGAACGCCTTGAGGCCGGTCGTGCCGATCGTGCCGCTGTCGATCCGCGCGAAAACACGCCGCTCGTTATATGAGCCGAGCGACAGGTCGATTAGTGCGCCGCGCTTGGTCTTGGGATCGTCCAGCGTCAGCGAGAGCAGCCCGCCTGCGCCGCCGACGATCGGCGAATCGATGTCGACCGAGCCCTGCGCCAGCGTGATCTGGCGGAGGTTCTCGGCATCGGCGAACTGCGAGGGATAGGCGTAGTAATAGCCGATGTCGTTCTGCGGCGCGCCTTCCAGCAGCACGCCGATCTCGTCCTGCCCGAGCCCGCGCAGCGTGAGGCTGGAGCTGGTCGAGAGGCCGTAGGGATCGCTCGACGAGACGTTGGCGCCGGGCAGCAGGCCGACCAGCTGGAAGGCGTTCAGCGTCGGCGCCTGCTTCGTGATGAAGTCGGCCGAGATCGCGCTGACCGCTTTGGGCGCGGTCTGATCGGGGAGCAGTCCTTCCGGATCGGGATGGCCGACGACGCGAATTTCCGACGGCTGCCTGTCTTCAGCTAAAGCAGCGGACGCAAGCGGCAAGGCGCAAAGTGCCAGCAAAGATCCAGTCGATACAGTCAGTCCGGCCATCGTCTCGCGTCCACTCCATCGGAGGGACAACGGGCTGGCCGCCGACCCTCCCTACGCCGGTGCAAACCGGATCAGGTTCAGCGGGTCGTGGGCTGCAGCCCACCTCTCAGCCGCGCGTGAGCGGCCCCCCGGGGATGAGGCGCTGTAGATCGTGCGACGGGCGATGGAAAGCGGAAAGGCCGGTCAGGTGGTCTCGGGCACGCGCGCCTCGCTGTGGCCGATCACCTGGGCGGCGAAGCGCTCCATCTCCTCGGCCTGCGGGCTCATCTGGAGCAGCAGCAGATCGAGGCCGGCGACTTCCAGCTCTTCGATCCGCTCGCGCACCTGTTCGGGGGTGCCGATCAGATTGGGCCTGAGCCCTCGATTGGAGACCGAATATTCCTGGATCTTGAGCTCGCGCTCGAGCTGGGTGCCGGACAGCCACTGATCGAAATTGGCATAGCCCGAGGGCAGCTCGCGGACCTCCAGGATGCGCGCGAGCTCGCGCTTGGCCTCGGCCTCGCTGTCGCGGACGATTGCGTAGGCCGCCATGCCGAAGGTCATCGGGGAGCCACCAGCGGCGGCACGGCGCGCCTTCATGTCGGCGATCTTGGGCGCGATCGCGTCGGCCGGATCGCCATGCATGACATAGGCGTCGCAGCGCCCGGCGATCATCGACTTGGCCGCTTCGCTCTCGCCGCCCGCATAGAGAAGCGGCAGCTTCAGCGGCTTGGGCGCGCAGATCGCGCTTTCGGTCCGGTAGAAACGCCCGGTGAAATCCAGGCGCTCCTCGGTCCACAGGCCCTTCACCACCTCCAGCCACTCGGCGGTGCGGGCGTAGCGATCGTCGTGCTGATCGAACTGCAGGCCATATTGCCGGGCTTCGTCCGCCCACCACGACGAAACGACGTTGAGCGACAGGCGCCCGCCCGAAATGCGATCGATGTTCGCCGCCGCCTTGGCGAACAGCGCCGGCTGGTGGAAGTTGGGGCGCACCGCCACCATCAGCTCCTGGGTGGTCGTCACCGCCGCGATCGCCGCGGCGGTGGACCAGGCGTCGAGCGCGGGTGCGTCGGTGCCCTTGATGTCGTTCAAGTTCAGCTCGGCGATCAGCGTCAGGTCGAAGCCGATCTGCTCGGCGCGGATCGCGAGGGCACGCACATAGTCCCAACTCGCCTCCATGCCCTCGTCGGGCACGTTTCGCAGCCAGCCGCCGAAGACGGGCATCCAATAGCCGTATCTCATGCCTTGCCTTCCCGGATCAGTGCTTGAAGCCAGTCGACCAGCCGCTCGTGCGGATCCCAGCCCAGGATGTCGAGCGGGTTGGCGACGAAGTTGGAGAAGCCGTTTATGTCGTAGAAGCGCGGGCTTCCATCGCGATCGTCGATCATCACCTCGATGCCGCCGATGTCGAGCCCGGCGGCCTGCGAGATACGCTCGGCCGCTTCGATGAGTTCGGCGGACGGATCGGCACGGGCGACCGTCACCGCCGCCTTGCCGGGTGCGGCGAGGCAGACGTCCGCCGGGCAGAGGTCAAAGCCGCCGCCGCCGTCGACATCGATCGCGTAGAGGAAGCGCCCCGCCATCGTCTCCAGCCGGGTGATCGCGCCGCCGCGCACGGGGACATATTCCTGCACCAGCCACACCTTGTCGATGCTGTCCGGCACCATGCCCTCGGCGGCCATCTCGCGCAGCTGATCGAGGCTGTCGTAGCGGATGATGCCGGCGCCCGACCCCCCGATGTTGGCCTTCACCACGATGGGGAAGGTCAGCGCCGCCGCAGCACCGGCGATGTCGGCCTTGCGGTGGACGACGCGCGTTGCGGGGATCGCGTAGCCGAGCCCGGCGATAAGCGACAACTGCCGCGCCTTCGATGCGTCGATCGCCAAAATGTCGGGGCCGTTGATGATCCTGGCACCGGCGTCCGCCAACTGCGCCATCAGCGCCTGCGCGTAGAAGATCGGATGATCCGCCTCGCGCAGGAAGCTCGACATGGCGATGCGGTTGAACACCAGCGGCGCCGGCGGCGTGCGATCGGCGGGGTCGAAGCCATGCCCGTCGGCGTGGAGCGCCGTGTACGCCACGCCGCGGCGATCGAGCGCGGCGAACAGCGGCGCCAGCCACTCGGGATGTTCATACAGCAAAGCAAGATCGGTCACGCGGTGCAGCCTCCGGTACGTCGATCCGCCTAACGAAGCGGATGCGCAAAAGCTACGCGCGCTGTTCGTCTCGCGGGAGCCTTATCGCGCGACGTCGGTTACGGCAGGACCATTCCAATCCTGTCAGGAACGCCCATGGCCAGAAAATCCACTCCCACCCAGACGAGCAGCGAGGCTCAGCCGCAGTACAAGGTCGAATATCGCGAGATTCAGCCCTATGGCACGCTGAAGTCGCTACCCCTCGCGCTCGAGGACAATGCGCGTGCGCAGAGCGTGGAGATTCTCAACCAGGTCCTCGCCGACACGATGACGCTGCGTGACATGTACAAGAAGCACCACTGGCAGATGTCCGGCGCGACATTCTACCAGCTCCATCTGCTGCTCGATAAGCATTATGAGGAGCAGGCCGAACTCGTCGATCTCATTGCCGAGCGGATCATGGCGCTGGGCGGGATCAGTATCGCGATGGCGCCCGATGTTGCCGAGATGACCAGGATCCCCCGTCCGCCCAAGGGGCGCGAGGATGTGCCGAGCCAGCTCGCGCGCCTGCTCGAAGCGCACGAGATCATCCTGCGCCAGTCGCATGAGGGCGCCGATCAGGCCGACGACGCCGGGGACGACGGCACCAACGACCTGCTCGTCAGCAACGTGATCCGCACCAACGAGCCGCAGGTCTGGTTTATCGCCGAGCATCTCGCCGAGACCACACTGGTCCGCGCCGACAAGTAGATCGGGCATAGAGCCGGGCGTGGCGGGCGCCCGGCTCCCTCTTGCTTGGGTCAGGCTTTATCGCGCTCCGCCTGCGCTGCGAGGACCCTCAGCGTCGCGGCATCCTTTTCGCCGTCGAACCAGCGATCGATCGCCTGCTCGATCAGCGACGTGTCACTCGCTTCGGCGAACAGCGTCAGCGACGAGCGCAGTTTAACGGCATCGATGCCGCCAAACACCGCTTCGGCATTTGCCGTGCCCAGCGCCTGCAGGGCCGAAACGCACTCGCTATAGCGGCGTCCAAGTATCGGATGCGCGAGATAGGACCGAGCCTCCTCGAGCGAGGCGATCGCATAATGCCGCGCCATCGTACTGTGACCCAACCCAGCAATCTGCGGGAAGATGAACCACATCCAATGGCTGCGTTTGGCGCCGCGCCTGATCTCGGCGAGGGCTGTCTCGTAGGTAGCCGCCTGCGCCTCGACGAAGCGGGCGAGGTCATCATGGTCCGTCATGTCCTGTCTGCTCCTTCCGTCCTGCCGATCGACGCAACAAGCTTGCAGGATCGCTGATCGTTCCGCCGCCCGTCACGCGAGCGGCGCAGGGCTGGCGCGGAAGCTGCTTTCTCGCTAAGGCCGCGCGCTTCTATATTCACCGTCATTCGGGCGCGCCTTGCATCCCTCCAAAGCAGGAGCTGGACACGGGCGCGCGCCGATATGACGAAGGTAAGCAGCCATGCACTTCCTCGATCAGGCCAAGATCTTCATCCGTTCGGGCGCCGGCGGCCCGGGCGCAGTCAGCTTCCGGCGCGAGAAGTTCATCGAATATGGCGGGCCGGACGGCGGCAATGGCGGCAAGGGCGGGGATATCATCTTCGAAGCCGTCGCCGGCCTCAACACGCTGATCGATTTCCGTTACACCCAGCATTTCAGGGCGCCGCGCGGCAAGGGCGGTTCGGGCTCCAACCGCACGGGCGCCGGCGGCGACGATCTCGTCATCCGCGTGCCGGTCGGCACCCAGCTGATCTCGGACGAGGATAACGAGACGGTGCTCGCCGACTTCACCGTGCCGGGCGAGCGGCAGGTCTTCATGAAGGGCGGCGACGGTGGGCGCGGCAATCTCACCTACAAGACGTCGACCAACCGCGCCCCGCGCCAGCATGGGCCGGGCTGGCCGGGCGAGGAGATGTGGGTGTGGCTGCGGCTGAAGCTGCTCGCCGATGCCGGGCTGGTCGGGCTGCCCAATGCGGGCAAATCGACCTTCATCAACGCGGTCAGCAACGCCAAGGCCAAGGTCGGCGACTATCCGTTCACCACGGTGCGCCCGCAGCTGGGCGTGGTCAGCCACCGCGACCGTGAGTTCGTCGTCGCCGACATCCCCGGTCTGATCGAGGGTGCGGCGGACGGTGCTGGCATCGGCGATCGCTTCCTCGGCCATATCGAGCGCTGCCGCGTGCTGCTTCACCTCGTCGACGCGACCGGTGACGATCCGGTCGACGCCTATCGCATCGTGCGAGGAGAACTCGTCAATTACGGCGCTGATCTCGACGAGAAGATCGAGGTGCTCGCGCTCAACAAGATCGATGCAATTGATGAGAAGGCGCGCGCCAAGCTGATGAAGGCGCTGAAGAAGGAGAGCGGCGGCGATCCCTTCATCCTGTCTGGCGCGACCGGCGAAGGGCTTACCCCGGTGCTCGATGCGCTGGTCGAGGCGATCGGCCCGGTCGGCGCGTCGGCGGAGAGCGTCCAGACGAGCGAGGCGGACGAAGAGCAGCCCTGGTCCCCATTGTGAGCGCGCGTGCTTGCGCTTAAGCGAGCGCTTCCCGTTCTCCTTCGCCGGCTCCCCACAATCGATGACACGCGCCGATCGTTTCGCTCCCGCAACCTGCCCGACGCTGGTCGTCAAGATCGGCTCGGCATTGCTGGTTGCCGTGGATGGCCAGGTGCGGCGCGAGTGGCTGGCGAGCGTCGTCGCCGATCTGGCGGAGCGCCGTGCCGCCGGCCAGCGGATTATCGTCGTCTCCTCGGGCGCCATCGCGCTGGGTGCACGGCGCCTGAAGCTTCCCGCGGGCGGACGCGCCAGCCTGGAGGATGCGCAGGCTGCGGCGGCGACAGGGCAGATCGGGCTCTCGCACTGCTGGGCCGAGTTGCTCGGCGGCCACGACCTGATCGCCGCGCAGATGCTGCTGACGCTGGACGATCTCGAGGATCGGCGCCGCTATCTGAATGCGTCCGCCACGTTCGAGCGGCTATTGGCACTGGGCGTCGTCCCCATCGTCAACGAGAACGACACGGTCGCCACAGAAGAAATTCGCTTCGGCGACAATGACCGACTGGCCGCGCGGGTTGCGCAGGCGGCAGGCGCGGCCGGCGTGATCCTGCTTTCCGATGTCGATGGATTGTACAGCGCCAACCCGCACGATGATCCTGCGGCCACCCTGATCGAGGAGGTGACGATCGTCGACGACAGCGTGATGGCGATGGCGGATGCAGGATCGGCTTCGGGCATGGGATCGGGCGGGATGGTCGCAAAGCTGCTCGCTGCCCGGATCGCACATGCCGGCGGCGCGCATCTCGCCATCGTCGGCGGCAAGCAGGACGATCCGCTCGGTGCCTTCGTTCGCACGGGCCGAGGTACGGTCTTCCCGGCGCCGGCCCGGGCCGGCGCGCGCAAGGGCTGGCTCAAGGGACGCCTCACCGCCAAAGGGCGCGTCGCGGTCGATCCCGGCGCAGCCAAGGCGCTGATCGGCGGCGCCAGCCTGTTGCCCGCGGGAGCTACCGCGATCGAGGGCGGCTTCCACCGTGGCGACGTGATCGACATCATCGCCGAAGGGCGTGCGCTCGCCCGGGGGCTCTCCGAATATGATGCGGATGAGGCCCGGCTGATCGTCGGGCGGCGATCGTCCGAACTCGGCGATATCCTGGGCCATGCGCCGCGCGCTACGCTGGTGCATCGCGATCACATGGTGCTGCTGTGAGGAACCGCCATCGCACGCTGGCGATCACCGGCGGCACCGGCTTCGTCGGCCGCCACCTGATCGATGCGGCGCTGGCGCAGGGTCATCTCGTGCGGGCACTCACCCGTTCGCCACGGCCGCCGCGCGACGGCGTCCACTGGATCTACGGCGCGATGGAGAAGCCGCTCGCGCTGGCTCAGCTGGTCGCCGGTGCCGACGCGGTGATCCACGTCGCAGGCGTGATCAACGCCGCCGACCGCGCGGGCTTCGCGCAGGGCAATGTCGAGGGCACGCTGGCGGTGGTGGACGCCACGCGCGCCGCCGGCATCCGCCGCTTCGTCCACGTCTCCTCGCTCGCCGCGCGCGAACCCAGGATGTCGGATTACGGCTGGTCCAAGGCGCGGGCCGAGATCATCGTCGCGGCCTCCTCGCTCGATTGGACGATCGTGCGGCCGCCCGCCGTGTTCGGCCCGGGTGATCGCGAGATGCTCGAGCTGTTCCGCGCCGCGACCACGGGGCTGGTGCCGCTGCCGCCCGGTGGCCGGCTCTCGGTCATCGCGGCGCAGGATCTGGTCCGCCTGTTGCTCGCCGTGCTGCCCGACGACGACGAGAGCCACGCCGCGATCTTCGAGCCAGACGATGGCCGCCAGGGCGGATGGACCCACAGCGAATTCGCTCAGGCGATCGGTCATGCCGTCGGGCGGCGGGTGCGAGCCCAGCCGGTGCCGGGCTGGGTGATGAAGGCCGGCGCAAAGGTCGACGCGTTGGTGCGCGGCGCCAATGCCAAGCTCACTCCCGACCGCGTGCGCTATTTCCTGCACGACGATTGGGTGGTCAACGCCGACTTCCGGCCGCCCGCACATCTCTGGCGGGCGCAGCTGCCGACCATCGACGGCCTTGCCATCGCGGCCGAAAGCTATCGCGAAGAGGGCTTGCTCAGATAGCCGCCGCCACGCCCGCGCCCCCTTCCCGCCGCAATCGCTTGGCAGGCACGGACCAGGAGATTAAGGACATCGCCATGACGACGCGCGACGAGACCTTCGCCCGGGTGAAGGAGCTGATCGACCCCTTCAACAAGAAGGACGTGGAGCTTCAGGAAGCCACCCGCTTCGCTCAGGATCTCGAGTGGGACAGCCTGACCGTGATGGACTTCGTGGCCGCGGTGGAAGACGAGTTCGACATCATCATCACCATGAACATGCAGGCCGAGATCGAGACGGTGGGCCAACTGGTCGACGCGGTCGAGACGCTCAAGGCCAAGGCATGACCGACGCCGGATTGCTGCCCGAGGACAAGCCTGTCGACGCGCTGACCCAGGCGCCGACCGGGGATTTGCTGTCCAAGTTCGATGCGCTGATCGCCGAACGCCAGGCGCTGCTCGATACCGGCGTGCGCGATCCGTTCGCGATGGTGATGGATCAGGTGCTGTCGCCGACCGAGGCGATCATCGGGGGCAAGCCGACGATCCTGCTCGGCACCTACAATTACATGGGCATGACCTTCGATCCGGATGTCGTGGCCGCCGGTAAGCAGGCGCTCGACCAGTTCGGATCGGGCACCACCGGCAGCCGCGTGCTGAACGGCACCTACAGCCCGCACAAGGACTGCGAGGACGCGCTGCGGGACTTCTACGGCACCCAACATGCCATGGTGTTCTCGACGGGCTACCAGGCCAATCTCGGCATGATCTCCACGCTCGCCGGCAAGGGCGACTACATCATCCTCGATGCCGACAGCCACGCATCGATCTACGACGGCTGCTGGCTCGGCAATGCCGAGATTGTACGCTTCCGCCACAACAGCGTCGACGACCTCGACAAGCGCCTCGGGCGCCTGCCTAAAGAGGCTGGCAAGCTGGTGGTGCTGGAGGGCGTCTATTCGATGTTCGGCGACGTCGCGCCGCTGAAAGAGATGGTCGCGGTCGCCAGGAAGCACGGCGCGATGATCCTGTGCGACGAAGCGCACAGCATGGGCTTCTTCGGCGATCACGGCCGCGGCGTCGCCGAGCAGGAGGGCGTGCTCGACGACATCGATTTCGTTGTCGGCACCTTCTCCAAGTCGGTCGGCACGGTCGGCGGCTTCTGCGTGTCCAATCATCCCAAGTTCGAGGTGTTGCGGCTGGTCTGCCGGCCCTATGTCTTCACCGCCTCGCTGCCGCCGAGCGTGGTCGCTACCGCCGCCGCCTCGATCCGCAAGCTGATGCACGCGGACGCCAAGCGTGCGCATCTGTGGAAGAACAGCCGCCGGCTCCACCAGGGGCTGCGCGATCTCGGCTTCACGCTCGGCACCGAGACGGCGCAATCGGCGATAATCGCGGTGATCCTGCCCGATCAGGCGCAGGCGGTCGGCATGTGGCAATCGCTCCTCGAACTCGGCCTCTACGTCAACATGGCCCGCCCGCCGGCGACGCCGGCGGGCACCTACCTGCTGCGCTGCTCGCTCTGCGCCGAATATCGCGACGAGCAGGTGGATCAGATCATCGCCATGTTCGCCGCCGCCGGACGCAGCATCGGCTGCATCCCGACCTGACATCTTACTGTTTCGGTAACCATTCGGGGAATAGAAGCGGCAACCATGGACGTGGGGGCCTCAGAACCGATCAAGCGCGGTGCGTTCAGTGGTGACGCGGCCAGCGATGCCGCGCCGCGCGGATGGCTCTCGCCGGTCAATCTCGCCATCCTGATCGGCTCGCTGATCGCCGCCGCACTCGTCGTCGTGCTGATCTTCCAGGCCAACGCCTCCAACCGCCAGCGCGACGCAGCCCTGGAGCGCGAGCGCCACAGCTACGACGTGATGCTCGTCACCCGCTCGGCCGGCGCATCGATGGCGCGCGCCGAAGCCGCGCTTGGCCGTTTCGCGACCAGTGCCGATCGCGGCATGGGCACGAGCTACTACAACAATTGGACCGATGCCGGCGCGCAGATCACCCAGCTCGAAACACTCGTCGGCAAGGATCCGACCGAGCTCACGCTCGTCCGCCAGCTCCGCACGCTGTACAATGGACGGGGCGAGGAGTTGGGGCTGACCGCCCAGCGCGCTTATTATCGCCAGGGCTGGCCCGCCTTGCTGCTGTTCAACAATGCCGGCCATTCCAAGCTGATCGCGCAGATCGATCGCACCTTGTCCGCGATCCAGGATCACGAGAGCGACAAGCTGCAGAACCGCTTCGACCAGTCCGACGCTGCCGCGGTCCAGTCCAATCGCTTGGGTCAGCTGCTTTCGGTGACCGGCCTGGTTCTCGCCGCCGCCGCCGGGCTACTCGCCTGGCTGGCGACGCTCGGCCTCGTCACCCAGCGGCGCGCGCGTGCCGAGGCTGATGCCGCCGACGATCGCGCCGCCTGGCTGGAGCACGCCGTCGCCGATCGCACGCAGGAACTCAGCACCGCCAACGAGCGCCTGCACCGCGAGATGATCGAGCGTGAGGCGGCCGAGGCGCGCCTGCGCCAGATGCAGAAGATGGAGGCGGTCGGCCAGCTTACCGGCGGCATCGCGCACGACTTCAACAACATGCTCGCCGTCGTCGTCGGCGGCCTCGATCTCGCCCGCCGTCGCCTGCAGAGCGAGACCGACGAGGTCGGCCGCCACATTGACAATGCCATGGAAGGCGCCAACCGCGCCGCCGCCCTCACCCGCCGACTGCTCGGCTTCGCCCGCGCCGAGCCGCTGCTCCCCGAGGCGATCGACACCGGTGCGCTGATCGAAGGCATGTCCGATCTCATCGACCGGACGCTCGGCGAACGCGTGATCGTGACGACCAGGATCACCGAAGGTGCCTGGCCGGTCTGGGTCGATCCGATGCAACTGGAGAACGCGATCCTCAACCTGGCGGTCAATGCGCGCGATGCGATGGACGGTGCCGGCACGCTGGAGATCGCGGTCGACAACGTCATGCTGTCTGAGGGCGAGATCGGACAGGCCAAGGCGGGCGATCATGTCCGCCTGGCGGTGACCGACAGCGGCTGCGGCATGACGCCCGAGATCTTGGAGCGCGTGTTCGAGCCGTTCTTCACCACCAAGGAAGTCGGCAAGGGGACCGGGCTTGGCATGAGCCAGATCTTCGGCTTCGTCCGCCAATCGGGCGGCGACGTCGCGATCCGCTCGGCGCCGGGAGAAGGCACCACGGTGTCGCTGCACCTGCCGCGCGGCACGCGCGAGGCAGCGGCCAAGGCTGCGGTCCTGCCGTCTCCGTTCAGGCCCACCGCCTCGACGCCGATCATCGACAAGATCCTGTCGGGCGAGCCGGTGCTCATCGTCGAGGACGATCCCCGCGTCCGCGCCGCCACGACCGCCGCGATCGCGGAACTCGGCTATCAGCCGATCTCTTGCGGCAGCGGCGAGGAGGCGCTGAGATTCCTCGGCGCGCAAAGTGACGTTCGACTGATGATCACCGATGTCGTGATGCCGGGAATGACCGGGCCGGAGCTCGGCACCGCGGTGCGTGCCCGCTACCCGGACATCGGCATCCTCTACGTCACCGGCTATGCCGGCGAGGCAGGCGATGGCGGTGAGCTGGAGGGAGAGGCGGTGCTGCGCAAGCCGTTCACGATCTCGGCGCTCGAACGTGCCGTGGGCGATGCTCTACACCAAGCGCAGCAGGCGCACGCCGCCTAGTCGTCCGCCGGCTAGCGCACCGCGCCTTTTGCCAGAAGCCGCGGCAACAGCGTGATCGCGCCGAGGATCGGCCAGCGCCGCTGCCAAGACCGGATGGTGATCTGGGTACCGGCGTGCCGGTTGATCTTCCAGGCGAGATAATCGAGGCCACCGGCAAAGGTGGCGCTTGCCTTGGCGAGACGCAGCAGCGTCAGGAGCTTGCCGCGACGCTGGGTGCTTCGCCATCCACGCAGCGCCTGCCGATGCGTCTGGCGCGATGGAGCTAGCGCTTGTGCCGCCTCCAACACGGACGGCGTGAAGCGGCGATACCGATCGGGATCGCCGTCGACGATGCTGCCCGAACGGGTTGTGCGCTCGGCGCGCAACTCGGCGGCATAGGTGAGCGCGAACGCCGCCCGCCAGGCATCGAGTGGCCGTTCGGCGATCGAGCACGCAGCATCGAGCGTCGGCAGGGTTCGCGCGATGAGTGTCGGCGCGGCGAGGGATATCGCGTCGACTACCATCCGGCGGGCAGCGTCGTCGGCCGCCCAAGCCAAGCGGGCCGGTTGGGCGAAGCGCGCCCACACCGACGGATTGTCGGTCTCTGGACCGCAAAGCCGCACGAAGTCGGCTTCGCTCAGCACCGCATATTTGCAGGTCAGCCCGTCCGCCGCGAAGGGGAAGACGTTGGGCGGCAACAGCCGATTGGCGGTCGCCAGCCAGCCGCGACCGTAGGCCGCCCGGTAATCCGATACGATGAGGTAGAAATCGAGCATCAGCCCGCCGAGCTGCCGCTCGCGCAGGCACGAGCCGTAGAACAGCACTGCGCGCGAGGCCGAGCCATATTGTGCCGCCACCGCTAGAGCGATCGCTTCGACGCGCGCATCCAGCGGCTCCGCCAGTTCGGCAGCAACCAGCGCAGCCAGACCGCCGGTCATGCGGCTTCGATCAGGCTGCCAGGCTCAGGAAGGGCACCGGCGCGGTCGGCGTGAGCACGATCGGGAAGCCCGCCCGCGCCTCGAACAGCTCGCCGTCGAGGATCACGCTTGAGCGATCGCCCTCGATGCGGATCTCGTCGCCGCGTTCGATATGCACGCCGCTCATCTGCGCCTGGCCGAGCCGACCGAACAGGCTCGCAAAGGTCGCGCCGAGCAGCGATCCGGGCTTCTGCTCGACCATCATCAGCTGCAGCGCGCCGGCCTTGTCGGTCTGCGCCTGCTTCCAGCCGAGCACCAGCTTGTGCAGCGTCGTCACGATCATCACC
>CAXTBZ010000014.1:24975-43143 GCA_964242855.1 uncultured Sphingomonadaceae bacterium | reverse complement strand
GCCCTGGTGCGTGAGCCGGCAGCTCTGGTGGGGGCATCGGATACCGGCGTGGTACGACGAGGATGGCAACGTCTTCGTCGCGGAGGACGAGGCGAAGGCAAAGGATTTAGCCGGGCCGCAGCGCGCCCTGACGCGCGACGACGACGTACTCGACACCTGGTTCTCCTCGGCCTTGTGGCCGTTCGCGACGCTCGACTGGCCCGCGAACGATCCGCGCGAGATCGGGCGTTACCCGAACGACATCCTGATCTCGGGCTTCGACATCCTGTTCTTCTGGGATGCCCGGATGGCAATGCAGGGCTTGCACTTCCTGAACGAGGTGCCGTTCAAGACCTTGTATCTCCACGGTTTGGTACGCGATGCGACGGGCGCCAAAATGTCGAAGTCGAAGGGCAACACAGTCGATCCGCTCGGGCTGATCGATCGCTACGGTGCCGATGCGCTACGCTTCACCCTGGCCGCGATGGAGAGCCAGGGCCGCGACATCAAGCTCGAAGAGAAGCGCGTCGAGGGCTATCGCAACTTCGCCACCAAGCTGTGGAACGCCGTGCGCTTCCTGCAGGCAAATGGGGTAGGGCCGTCGCTCTCGATTGAGACTCCCTATGCAAGAGCTCCGGTAAACCGCTGGATTATCGCCGAAACGATTGGCTGTGTGCAGGCGCTCGATCTGGCACTCGCCGACCTGCGCTTCGACGCAGCGGCCAATACGCTCTACCAATTTATTTGGTCGCGCTTCTGCGACTGGTACATCGAGCTGACCAAGGGTCAGGTCGATGACGAGACAAGAGTGGTTGCCGGCTGGGTGTTCGACCAGATCCTGATCATGCTCCACCCGTTCATGCCCTTCATCACCGAAGAGCTATGGCACGCGGGCGGCCGCACCAGCGACCTCATCACGGCGCAATGGCCGGAGGCGGACGCTCGGGCGCTTGACCCGGCGGCGGCCAAGGAGATCGATTGGCTGATCCGCCTAGTCAGCGGAATCCGCGCAGCGCGGGCTGAATTGAACGTGCCTCCTGGTGCAAAGTTGACCCTGCACGTTCGCGAGCAAGGTGACGTCACTGCGTCACGTTTGGCTCGCCAACGGCTGGCGATCGTCCGATTGGCTCGGGTAGAATTTGTTGACGGTGAAGCACCTGCCGGTGCCGCGGCGCAGGTTGTCGTAGACGAAGCGACCTTTGTGCTGCCGCTCGCAGGCGTGATCGACATCGAGGCCGAGCGAGCCCGTCTCGCCAAGGGCAAGGCGGCGGCGGAGAAGGAGCGGGATGGGCTGGCAAGCCGTCTCGCCAATTCAAGCTTCGTCGAGCGTGCCAAGTCGGACGCCGTCGAAAAAGCGCGCGCCGATCATGCCGAGAAGGCCGCCGAGGCCGAGCGGCTTGGCGCTGCGCTGGCGCGGCTCGGCTAAGACAAGGCTGGCAATGTAGGATTTGCCCTGTCACGGTCTGCTGCATGGCGAAGATGATCGATCATCACGAGCAGGGCCGGAGTCGAAGGCCGCAGCCAAAGGCGAATGAAAAAGCCTCTTTGGCTGTAAACTTTGTCAACTTCCGACGCGGGCAACGGACCTGATGGACGCCGAAACATCCAAGACGGCCGGGCGGCGGACGCAGGGTCCGGGCGGTCGCGATCTCACCAGCGGCCCGATCGCGCGCACCCTGCTGCTGTTCGCGCTGCCGACGCTTGCATCGAACATCCTCCAGTCGCTCAACGGATCGATCAATGCGATCTGGGTGGGGCGCTTCCTCGGCGAGAACGCGCTGGCGGCGACCTCCAACGCCAATCTCGTGATGTTCCTGATGCTGGCGGCGGTGTTCGGTTTCGGAATCGCGGCAACGATCATCGTCGGCCAGAACATGGGGCGGCGCGACATCGAAGGCGTGCGGCGCGCGATGGGAACGGCGGTCGGCTCGTTCGCGGTCGCGTCGATAGTGATCTCGATGATCGGCTACTTCCTCTCTCCCGCCATCTTGCGTCTGCTCGCCACCCCGCCGGACGCAGTCCCGCTCGCCGAAGCCTATCTGCGCGTGATCTTCGTGGCGCTTCCCGCTGTGTTCGTGATGACCGTGATCACCATGGGGATGCGTGGCACGGGCGACGCCATGACGCCATTTTTTATCATGATCCTGAACGTTTTGCTCGATAGCGGGCTGAACCCGGTGTTCATCCGCGGCCTGTTCGGAGCGCCGCGGCTCGGCATCGCGGGCTCGGCGACGGCCACGGCGATTGCCGCCTATGTAAGTCTCGTCGCACTCATCGCGCTGATCTATGCACGTGACCTCACCGTGCGGCTGCGCGGACCGGAATTGCGCTGGCTTATACCTGATCGCGCGCTGCTCAAGGTGATTATCGTCAAGGGCATTCCGATGGGATTGCAGATGTTCGTCGTGTCCTTCGCCGGGCTCACGATGATGGGGCTGATCAACCATGCGGGCGTCGATGTTGTCGCCGCCTATGGCGTGACGCTGCAGCTGTGGACCTATATCCAGATGCCAGCGCTCGCGATCGGCGCCGCGGTATCGGCGATGGCGGCGCAGAATGTGGGCGCGCAGTTGTGGGGCCGGGTCGATGCGGTCACCAGGTCGGCGATCATCGTCAACCTGGCCATCACCGCTGCACTGATCGTGGTGGTGACGCTGGTCGATCGGCCGGTGCTTGCGCTCTTCCTCGGTGGCAGCAGCCCGGCGTTGCCCATCGCGCGACACATCCATCTCGTCGCGAGCTGGTCGTTCCTGATGTTCGGCGTGACGATGGTGATTTTCGGCACCGTGCGGGCCAACGGCGCGGTGATGGCGCCGCTGGTGATCCTGGCGGTGGCGATGTTCCCGGTGCGGCTCGGCGCGTTGTTCGCGTTGCGGCCGTTCATCGGCATCGAGGCGTTCTGGTGGACGATGCCGATCGGCTCGCTTGCCTCAATGGTGATGGCGGTGGCCTATTACCGCGCGGGCGGGTGGCGCAAGCTTGCCATGACCGTCACGAGTCCGGCGGAGGCGCTGCAACCAGGATAGCTTGGCTGGCGATCCGCGCGGTGACCGGTGTCTTGGCGAGCACCTCGCCGTCGATCGAGATCGGCATCGGCGTCTGTGTCGAGAGCCGGACCGCCTTGCCTTCGAAGTCGCGCGTGGTGCGCTTGCGTTCCGGCCGACGCAATGCCGAGAGGATCCAGCTGTGCACGAGGCTGCGGCGTGTCCCGCCGATCACGACCTGGACGACGATGCGCCCAGAATCGACCGACGCCTCGTCAACCAATTCTACACCGCCATGATAGGGCCCGTTGGCGATCCGCACCTCGACCGCGTCCATCATCTCTGCCTTGCCGTCGATCTCCACGGTCAGCCGGAACGCCTTGAACGCGATGAGCTGGCGCGCCGCCCAGAGCAGGTAACCCGGCCGACCGAGCCACGCCTTCAGACCATGCGGCACCGTCTCCGCGATCTGCGGCGCGAGGCCGATCGTCGCGCAATTGGCGAAATAGTCGTTGTCGATCATGCCAAGATCGATGCGCCGCGGTTGGCCCGTAGCGATCACCTCGACCGCTCCGGCAAGATCGAGCGGGATGCCGAGCGTACGCGCGAAGCTGTTGGCGGTGCCGAGCGGCAGCACCGCGAAGATCGTGTCGGTGCCGACGACGTGATCCACCGAGCAGGAGATCGACCCGTCGCCCCCGCCGACGATCACCATCGGCGCTCCGGCAGCGACTGCCTCCTTGACGCGTTTGGGCATGGTGGAAGGATCGCGAACGGCGCGTGCGATCGTGAGATCGATGCCGGTCGCCTTCAGCTCTCGACACGCGTGCCTGAAGAGCCGCCGGCCCTTGCGCGATCGGGCGTTGACGAACAGCGCGGCACTGCGGGGAAGCGATGGGGTCACTGGTCGACAGAGCCCGAGTCTGCGGCGGGACGCAACCCAGGAACTTCGCTTCAGGCCGCCCCGTTCTGATCGTGTGAACAAAGCATCGCAGATCTCCCGATGACACCCACCCGTTTAGCGAACTTCAGGCGGCTCAGCGCAAGCGGAGGCGACAGGACGATCGATCGCCCGCTGGCAGTGGAGATGCCCATCGCGATCGAGATCGACGGGATCGGCTACGCGGTGATGATGGCGACGCCAGACGCGCTCGATGACTTCGCTCGCGGCTTCTGCTTGTCCGAGCGACTCATCGAGAGCGTCGATCAATTGCTGACGATCGATGCCCACGAGACCGCGCGAGGTGTATTGCTGCGCCTGTCGCTGGCCGAAGAGGTGCGCGGACGGGTGCTGGATCGCGTCCGTCATCGCGTCTCCGAATCGTCCTGCGGATTGTGCGGCATTGAGAACCTCGAACAGGCATTGCGGCCACTGCCGAAGGTTGGCGCCCCAGCCTCGTCCGTACCGGCGTCATCGATCTTTTCGGCGCTCGCTCTGCTCCGAGATCACCAACCGCTGGGCCGTGAGACCGGCGCGGTGCATGCGGCTGCCCTGTGCGACGAGACCGGTACTATCCGTCTGATCCGGGAAGACGTCGGCCGTCACAATGCGTTCGACAAGCTGATCGGAGCGATGGCCGCAGCTCGTTCTGAGTGGGGAGGCGGCTTTGCTCTCACGACGGCAAGGCTCTCCTACGAACTGGTGGAGAAGGCGGCGCTCGCCGGATGTCACACGCTGGTGGCGGTGTCCGCGCCCACCAGTCTTGCGATCGATCGCGCAGCAGAGGCCGGCATCAGGGTGATCGCGTTGGCGCGGCCGGACGCGATACTGGAAGCCATCCCGCCGAGCGGTTAGGGTGACCGGATGACCGCATCCTTCCCCGCGCTTCGCCTGCGCCGTACCCGCGTTGCCGCCTGGTCACGCCGGATGGTCGCCGAACATGTGCTGACGCCCGCCGACCTGATCTGGCCACTGTTCATCACCGAGGGCCATGCTGTCGAGGAGCCGATCGCGACGCTGCCCGGCGTCTCGCGCTGGTCCATCGACAACATCGCTAAGCGAGCGACGGAAGCCCGCGATCTCGGCATTCCCTGCATCGCGCTGTTCCCCAACACGCCGGAACACCTGCGCGATGCCATCGGACGTGAGGCGCTCAATCGGGACAACCTCGTCTGCCGGGCCATCCAGGCGATCAAGGATGCCGCGCCGGACATTGGCGTGCTGACCGACGTCGCGCTCGACCCCTATACCGAACATGGCCATGACGGGTTGGTCGATGAAGCGGGATACGTCCTCAACGACGATACCAAGGACCTGCTCGTCCAGCAGGCGCTGGTGCAGGCGGATGCCGGCGCCGACATCATCGCGCCGTCGGACATGATGGATGGGCGGGTTGCCGCAATCCGTTCGGCGCTGGAAGATAGCGGCCATCACAACGTCCAGATCATGGCCTATGCGGCGAAATACGCATCAGCCTTCTATGGTCCGTTCCGTGACGCTGTCGGCTCGCGCGGGCGACTGAAGGGCGACAAGCGCGGCTACCAGATGGATCACGCCAACGCCGAGGAGGCACTGCGCGAGGTCGCGATGGATCTGGCGGAGGGCGCCGATACGGTGATGGTGAAGCCGGCCCTGCCGTATCTCGACATCATCCGTCGCGTGAAGGAGCGCTTCGAGGTGCCGGTGTTCGCGTACCAGGTGTCCGGTGAGTACGCGATGATCGAAGCCGCTGCCGCAGCCGGCATGGGCGATCGTGACGCGCTGGTGCTGGAGACCTTGCTCGCCTTCAAGCGCGCCGGGTGTTCGGGGGTGCTGACCTACCATGCGGCGCACGCAGCCCGCCTGATGGACGCGTGATTGAGACCGAACGCCTGATCCTGCGCGCGTGGCGTGCCGAAGATCATGCGCCCTTCGCAGCAATGGGACGGTCACCGGCGGTGATGGAACATCTCGGCGATCTTCTGAACGACAGCCAGGTGACGGCTGCGATCGCGCGGCAGACTCGGCTGCAGGCTGAGCATGGCTGCTGCTTCTGGGCGATCGAACGCCGCGCGGACGGCGCTTTCCTCGGTTTCTGCGGACTGAAGCCCGGTTCGGTGGGACCGCTGATCGGCGAGATCGAGATCGGCTGGCGCTTGCGTGAGGATGCCTGGGGGCAGGGCTATGCCAAGGAGGTGGCGTTCGCGAGCCTTGCCTGGGGCTGGCAGAACCTCGATGCGCCAAAGATCATGGCGATCACGACGCCCGACAATCGCGCGAGTTGGCGGCTGATGGAGCGCCTCGGCATGGAACGCCGGCCGGACCTCGACTTCGGCCACCCCGACTTCCAGCCGGGCCACCCGCTCTACGCCCACATCACCTATGTGGCGAACCGACCAGCAGACTGAAGCCTCGTCTCAGTCGCCAATGACATGCAGCGCGATCTCGCGCCGGTGCGGCCGGCGGCGGTGTTCGAACAGGTAGATGCCTTGCCATGTTCCGAGCACGGGCTGTCCGCCGCGCACCGGGATGGATAGCTGCACCGTGGTGAGTGCGGTCCGCAGATGCGCAGGCATGTCGTCCGGCCCCTCGTCGTCGTGACGGTAGCGGTTCGCATCTTCGGGCGCGATCGTCGCGAAGAAGGCCTCGATGTCGCCTCTCACCTCACGCGCCGCATTCTCCTGGATCAGCAGCGACGCGGAGGTGTGGCGGCAGAACAGCGTCAGCAGCCCCTCGGACACGCCCGCATTGCCCACCCAGGCCAGCACGTCGTCGGTGAACTCGACGAGGCCTTGACCCGAAGTTTCGATGCGCAGCGTGCCCGAGGCCTGCCTCACGCCTTCTTAGCGCCCGCGATGTAGCCGTCGACCACGCCCTCGAGCAGTTCGAGCGGCACGCCGCCGGTCTTGATCACGGTGTCGTCGTAGGCGGCAAGATCAAACTTCGGTCCTAATGCGGCCTTCGTCTTCTCGCGCAGCCGCACGATCTCGTTATGGCCCATCTTGTAGCCGCAGGCCTGGCCGGGTGAGGCACAGTAGCGATCGACCTCGCTGGTCGCAGCGCCTTTGCCCTTGCCGCTTTCCGAACTGAGGAAGTCCACCGCCTTGTCGCGGCTCCACCCCATTGCGTGCAACCCGGTGTCGGCAACGAGCCGGCACGCCCGGAACTGCTGCGCTTGCAGATAGCCGATGCGGCTCCACGGATCATTGTCGTAGAGGCCGCTTTCGTCGATCAGCTGCTCCGCGTAGAGCGCCCAACCTTCGACGAAGGCGTTGAAGCCGGTCAGCGAGCTGATCGAAGGCACCTCGTCATGATGCTCGGCGAGGTAGCCGAGCTGCCAGGTGTGGCCGGGGATGCCCTCATGCGCGGTGAGCGAAGCGAGCTGGTACTTGGGCCAGAGCGAGGTGGACTTGAGGTTGACATAGTAGATCGCCGGACGCGAACCATCGAGCGCGGCGGGGTTCATGTAGCCGAGCCCGGCGCCGTCCTGGATGTCCGGCGGCACGCGCTTGACGGTGACGTCTGCCTTCAGGCCGAGGCCGCTCAGCTTCGGCATGATCGGGCGAACCAGGGCGATGCGCTTGTTGAGGTAGGCGATCAGATCGGCACGGCCCTGATCGGTGTCCGGGTAAAGCTGCTTGGGATCCTTGTTCACTGCCTGCAGCCGTTCGCCCACGGTGCCCTGGGTCAGCCTCTGCGCCTTCAGCAGCATGTCCATCCGCGCCTTGATCTGCGCATTCTGGTCGAGGCCGATCTGGTGGATCTCCTGCGGCGTGCGTGTTGTGGTCGTGCCGAGGCGGAGCGCCCAAGCGTAGTAAGCATCTCCATCGGGAAGGCGCTGGACGCCTGCCGTCATCGGCGCATTGGCCGTAGCGGCGGTGAAGCCGGCAATCTGCCGATCGATTGCCGGATAGACCATTGTCTCCACGATCTTCTGCGCGCGCTCGCCATAGCCGGACAGACCGAGCGCCCTGGTCTTGGTCTCCAGGTTGGTGACGAGCGTCTGCTGAGCGGCAGGGGTGGCGCGGAAGCCCTTGAAGATGCCGAGCGTCGTGTCGGCGATGAAGCGCGGCGGCATGACGCCGATGACGGCCTGAGATTTGATCCGCACCGTCTCCTGATCGACGACGCGCGCAAACGCGGCGACGCGGGCCAGATAGGCCTCGGCGTCCGCCTTGTTCTTCACGTCATGCGCGGAGACGAGGAAGTCGGGCGCTCCGCTCACGGCACCGTTCTGCTGGCTGACCACGTACGGCCCGGTCCCGCCCTGGAACCCTGCCTGCGCACCGCCGCCATATTTGAAGGCGGTGCCCTCGATGCCGCGCTCGGTGGCGTATCGGATGGTGTCGTAGTGGATCTGATCGGAGGGTGAGAGGGCGGCGCGATTGGTGGTCAGCAGGCGATCGTGGATGGAGCGAATCGCGGTGTTACCCTGCTCAATCGCCGCATCGGTGTCGTCGGAGAGTTTCGCGCGCAGCGGCGCCAGCTTGCCGTGATCCAAACCGAGCTGGGTTGCGCTTTCGGGCTGGAGCGTCAGGATCTCGTCGGTAAAGCCATCGATCTTCACGCGAAAGGCGCTGTCGGCGGGCTTGTTCTGCGCGCGGACCATGGCAGGAAGCAGCGCCAGGGTGCTGCCGGCCGCCGCGCCGGCCAGTACGTGGCGTCGATGAAATTGGTTCATGCTGTTCTCTCCCAAGACTGCGTCGTGCGATGATAGTAGCGCGGCAGCATGCAGTCCGCTCCCGCTTTTCGATGTGGTGCCGCCTGGTCTCAGGTACGCAGTGGCGGCTGCCGCTCCACCGCGATGCGAACGGTGGCAATTGCACCCTCGGCCTCCTTCACCTCCTTGAGGATCGCCGCGCGATCGCGATGATCGAGCAGGGTGCCTGCTTCCAGCGAAGCCACGACGACCTGCATGACGTCGATCGCCTCGCGCACCGATTGCGCGACTGCGAGGCGGATGCTGGCCGCTTCGTCGAGCGATCCGGCGGGTTTACGCGCCAGCACGAAGCCGCTCTCGTCGGCGAAGAAGGCAAGCAGGCGCTGATCCGGAATGACCGCGATCAACTTGCGAATCTCTTCGGCCCTAAAGCGCGTCCTGCTCGTCAGCCGCCCATGCAGCGTCGCGTAGGTCAGGCCAAGCCGCTCGGCAGCATGCTCGAGCGAGACGAGCTTCTCCACCACAAGCACTTGGTAGGCGAGCATGGCGAAGGCGCAATGCTTGTGTGTGTCACCCGTCATAGCGCCCCCGCCAATGTTCACAGAAAGGCTAGATCATGCGCAGCCGGCGTTCAACTAGCACCACGCCACACCGCTTCGCTTAACTGCGGCGGATGATGGCGCGAAAGAGGTGCGTATCGGACAGCGAGTAATACAGCCAGATCTGATCGCCGACGACGACGACCGATGCGGCGAAGGCGATGTCGGTCGCGGTCCGCTCCAGCGCGGGTGGCGGCGTGATCAGCGGTTCGATGCAGCGACCGACGACCGTGCTGTACTCAGCGTCGAATGCGACCCAGCCGATCCGCCATCGCGCATCATGAGTCGCGCCATTGTAGAACATCACCGGCATGTCCTTGTCGGTGGTAAGCAACGGTCCGGTCGAGAGGTGCCAGCTGTCCCAGCCGTCGGTGCGCGGACCGAACGGATCGCGTTCGTCGGTCCAAGGGCCTGCAACATCGTCACCGATCGCAAGGCCGATCAGCGATGCCTCGTTGCGCGCATATTCAAAAAAGAGCCGCCAGCCGCCGGACTTGGTGCGATCGACCGTGGCTTCCTTGATGTTGCCCTGCGATGGCGTGTTGGGCATCGCGACGCCCATCTTCTCCAGGTGCGCGATCGATGGCCCGACGGCATAGAGCATCTCGCCATGGCTACGGCTCGCATCCACGCCGGTGTAGTAGATCACGACGCTGCCATCTTTCCGGAAGACAGGCGTCGGATCCTCGCATCCGCCGATATCTTCGGGTTCCGGGCCGGGCGAGAGAACGGGCGTGTCGGTCGCAGTGAAGCGGAGCCCGTCGCTGCTCGTCGCGTACCAGATCGTACCGGTGTCGCCGGTCTCCCCCGGCCGTGGCACCGCGCGCACCAGCATGGCGAAGAGGCCCTCGTCGGTCCGCCAGACATAGGGGCTCATCAGATCCCGCCGCGAGACCTGCTCGTTACCGACCATCGCGATTGCGTCGATCTGTTCGACGTTGAAGTCCACCAGTGTCGGCATGTTCAAGCGCCCTGTGCGACGGTCAGCGACAGCGCGCCATCGATCGTGACCGTTGTGCCGGTGATGTAATCCGCTGCCGGAGACAGCAGGAAATTCACCAGCGCAGCCACTTCGTCAGGACGCCCGGCACGCCGCCACGGGATCGCCGCCTCCTTGGTCTTGAGTTCGGCTGCATTGTCGAGTGCCGATTGGTTCATCGGCGTCAGGATCATGCCTGGCGCGACGCCGTTCACCGCGATGCCCTTCGGTGCCAGTTCGAGCGCCAGCGTGGCGGTGAGCTGGGACAGACCGCCTTTGGCCGAGTCATAATCGACGCCGCCGGGTCGCGGCGCGCGTTCGTGGATCGAGGAGATGTTGACGATGCGGCCCTTCATGCTCTTCGCCTCGAGCGCGCGGACGAGGCGGCGGCAGGTGAGAAACGGCCCGTAGAGGTCGGAGCGGATCACCCGATCGAACTGCGCCAGCTCCATGTCGACCAGATCGCTGCCTGACATATTGAGCCCGGCCGAGTTGACCAGGAGGCTTACTGTGCCGAACGCCTTTTCCGTCGCCACGAACAGCTGCTCGACCTGGCCTTCGTCGCCGACGTTGGTCTGCACTGCGATCGCGCGGCTCTCGTCCCCAATCGCGCGGCAGACCGCGTTCGCCGCATCGGCATCCTTGAAATAGGTAATGGCCACGCGCGCGCCGGCTTTGCCGAGCGCCTTGGCACAAGCGGCACCAATGCCGGACTCGCCACCTGTGACGATGGCGATCTGATTGTCGAACATTAGGGACTCCTGGGCAGCGGCTGACGACGAGGTGCGTAGCTTCCCCATCGACGCGCGCCGCGTCCCCGTCCAATTATGCTTTTGTCATGCGGGCAGGTTGGTCGGGGAGACAGGATTCGAACCTGCGACCCTCTGCTCCCAAAGCAGATGCGCTACCAGGCTGCGCCACTCCCCGACTGCGCGCCGCCATATCGGTGCGCTTCCGCCAAGGCAACACAGCAAAACGGGCGCCCCTCGACACGAGAAGCGCCCGTTCTACGGCAAGCGCCGGCCGGCCGAAGCCGAGGCCGAGCGAAGCTTACTTCTTGGCGGCGTTGTCGATCGCGTCGGCCTTGTTGTCGGCCATCGACGAGACGTTGTCTGCCGAGTTGTGGGCCGCGTCGGCGGCGTTATCGAGCACGTTGGCAGCAGCAGCGTTCGACGTGTTGTCGGCGGCAGCCGAGAGCATGTCGCCCTGATTGTCGAGCGCAGCGGCGGCGTTGTCGCCGGCGTTGTCAACGGCTTCGGCCTGGTTGGTCTTGTTGCACGCGGCAAGGCTCATCAGACCGGCGGCGGCAACGACAAAAGCGATCTTCTTCATTCGGGCAGCTCCCTAGAATACTCTAGACGTTGTTCTACGGGCGCGGCAGCTGCCGTCCCCGGCGAGACGGCATAGCGCTCCAACAACACGGGTCAACGTGAAATTTGAACGACAAGTGGACAACAAGCCGCTCACTTCGCAGGTGCACAATAGGAGCGCAACCTTGCCGCTTGCGGTATGTTATAGCTCTGCCGGGCAATTTGCGCTGTTTCTGAGGTCGCCCGATCGCGAGTTTGGACAGCGCTTGTAAGGACGATAGCGATGAATGCGCATCTTGGTTCTGGTCTCCGCAAGATCGCGCTCGTCGGAAACAGCCCGCCTCGCCTCTGTGGCATTGCAACATTCACCAACGACGTCCGCAACGGCCTGATCGATACCTTTCCGGAACTGGCGATCGACGTCTATGCGATGAACGATCGAGGTGGACGGTACGATTATGCCGACCATGTCGTCTGCTCGATCGATCAAGATGATCTCGCCAGCTATGCGCGTGCGGCTCACCGGATCAACGCCAGTGGTGCGGACATCCTGTGCGTCCAGCACGAATATGGCATCTTCGGCGGTGCGGCTGGCGCCTATCTGTTGAAGCTGCTCGACCGCGTGACCGCTCCGGTGGTGGTGACGCTACACACGGTGCTGGAGAAGCCGACGCCGGAGCAGCGTGCGGTTATCGAAGCCTTGGCTCGTCGTGCATCTAAACTGGTGGTCATGGCCGAGCGGGGCCGGCTGATCCTGCAAACCGTCCATGGCATCGCCGAGGATCGTATCGCCGTGGTGCCGCATGGCGTGCCCGACCGGCAATTGGAAGACAATGCGGCGTTGAAGGTGCGCTTCGGGCTCACGAACCATCGCGTACTGCTCACCTTTGGGTTGTTGTCGCCCAACAAGGGTATCGAGACGATGATCCGGGCGATGCCTGCCATCGTGGCGCGTCATCCCGACGCTTTGTACGTCGTCTTGGGTGCGACGCATCCGCATCTGGTGGCACATGAGGGCGAGGCGTATCGAGACGGGTTGAAGGCGTTGGCCGACCAGCTCGGCGTAGCCCAGAACGTCCGCTTCATAGACGGGTTCGTGCCGCAGGCAACGTTGCTCGATTATATCGCCGCGGCCGACATCTACGTCACGCCGTATCTCAATGAGGCGCAGATCACTTCGGGTACCTTGGCTTATGCCGTAGCGATGGGCCGGGCCGTGGTTTCGACCCCCTATTGGCATGCCGCTGAACTGCTGGCGGATGGCGTAGGCATGCTCGTTCCGTTCGGCGATAGTGGCGCATTTTCGGCACGGATCAACGAATTGCTCGATCAGCCGGACGTGCTGGAGGAGATGGGGCGAAAGGCCTGGTCTGTCGGCAGGAGCATGACCTGGCCGTCGCTTGCGCGAGCATATGTGGCGATCTTCCAAGACGCGATCCGGACGCGACCTGCGCGCCTCGTCCCGGGCATCGGCCGCAATGCGCAGCCGGTTCCTCCGCGTCTCGACGCTGTCGAACGGCTGAGCGATGGCGTCGGCATCATCCAGCATTCGATCTTCTCGGTGCCCGATCGGCGCCATGGCTACTGTGTTGACGATAATTGCCGCGCGTTGATGCTGATGCACCGGATCCGCGGCGCGGACAGCCGGAGAGCCGACGCACTTGCGGCGATTTACGCGGCGTTCGTCCAGCACGCGTGGAACGGCGGCCGCGGACGCTTCCGCAATTTCATGGGTTTCGATCGATGCTGGCTGGAGGACGAGGGGTCGGAAGACAGCTTCGGTCGCACCCTCTGGTCGCTCGGCGACACCGCCGCGCGGGCGCGCAGCCATGAACTCCGTCGCTGGTCTTCGCACTTGTTCGATCAGGTCGCCCCGCATGTACGAACGCTGCGCAGCCCGCGCACCTGGGCTTTCGCGATGATCGCCGCAGATGCGATGCTGGATGCGCATCCGCGACACGAGCTGTCGCTGGCGCTCCTGCGCGATCTGGCCGGTCGCTTGCAGGCGGAACTGGCGGGTGCGAGGCGGCCGGGTTGGGATTGGTTCGAGGCGGTGCTTGCTTACGACAACGCCCGCCTGCCGGAAGCCCTGCTGCGCGCCTCGCGGCGCCTGAGCGATCCCGTGATGCGTGATCAGGGGTTAGAGACGCTTCGATGGCTCGATGCGGTGCAAACCAACGATGGCGGCGAGTTCCGCGCTGTCGGTACCGACAGCTTCGGTCACGAGTATACGCCGCCGCTACCGTTCGATCAGCAGCCCGTGGAGGCCTGGGCGCAGATCGACGCAGCCCGGGTCGCGCACGAGATCACGGGTGATCCGCATTGGGCGGTATCGGCACGTCAGGCCTATGCCTGGTACCTGGGGGCGAACGATATTGGTCTGCCGCTCGGCTCTTCTGTCGATGGCGGATGCTTCGACGGGCTGATGAGCGATCGGGTAAATCTCAACCAAGGCGCAGAGTCCGTGCTCGCGTTTCAATTTGCCTGTTGCGCGATGCGTGAAATGACCGAGAAGGCTGATCGAGACGGGTCTAGTGTCGAGGCTGGTTTCGTCGCCTCTTGAGCGATTGAGGCGGCATCCAGGGGTGGGGGGTCGGTTTGCTTGATCTTGTGATGCATTGGCCGTTGAAGCTCCAGGCCGACGCATCCCGCGTCGTGGTAAGGCCGTTCCATCTCCCGATCACCTCCCAGGACGGGAAGAAGAGCCGTCCGAGGCGTATCGCCGAAGGCGTGCTCGCCATGAGCGATGAGGCTGCCCGGCTTGAGTTGATCGCGGTGCTCAAGGATTTCGAGGCGCGTCACTGGCAGACCCGCGCCGTCTTCATGACCCGCTACGCTCAGATGGCGGATGCGCTCCATCTCGACGGCAACGAAATCTCCGACGTGAAGAAGCAGCTGATCGGCGCCTTCTTCTGCAACGAATATAGCTATGCGGCCGCCGCGATCATGAATCCGTCGATCGTGCGTCATCCCGATCAGTCGGGGCTATCCGAAGGCTCGTCGCGTATCGTCATGTCGCTCCGCACGGTGGGCGAGGGGCACATCTCATCGATTGCCTTTCGTGAGGGCATCCTGTCGCCCGGCCCACGCTTCGAGCTCGCGCCGGAACCGCCATTTGCCACCGCCGCCGACTCTGCGAAGGAGCTACCCAACGGATCGATCGAGCTCCATCGGCACAAGGACTCGACCCTCAGTGGGACCGTCATCTTTCCGGTCACGTCGGCACAGTCGAAGGGCTTGGAAGACCTGCGGTTGGTCGAGTTCGTCCACGACAACGGCAAAGTGGAATGGCTCGGCACCTACACCGCCTACAATGGCGAGAGCATCCGGTCCGAGATGATCCGCACCCACGACTTCCGGACGTTCGAACTGGCGCCAATGAGCGGCCCTGCCGCGCGCAACAAGGGCATGGCGCTATTTCCGCGCAAGATCGGTGGTTGGTACATCATGGTGGGCCGGCAGGATGGCGAGAACCTCTATCTGATCCGGAGCCGATCACTCACGCGGTGGGGCGAGGGCGAACTGCTGATGACTCCGCATTTCCCCTGGGAAATGGTCCAGATCGGCAATTGCGGATCGCCGATCGAGGTCGAGGAAGGTTGGCTGCTGCTCACCCATGGCGTCGGGGCGATGCGGAAATACTCGGTTGGTGCAGTCCTGCTCGACAAGGATGACCCGTCGAAGGTCCTGAAGCGCACGGCAGTCCCGCTGATCTCGGCGGCTGACGAGGATCGCGAAGGCTATGTGCCGAACGTTGTCTACACCTGCGGCGCGATCCGCCATGGCGATCTGCTGTTCGTGCCCTATGGCGTAGCGGACAGTGCGGTGAGTTTCGCCTTTGTGCGGATTCGGGAATTACTCGACGCGATGGTGTGAGGCCAAAGCGCGGCGCGAGCCTTTGCATATTGAGCCCTGATCGCTAGATACGCGCTCAAATCCTCACATATTGTGCACCCCAGACGAGCGAGCATCATCATGGCCGTCCAGTACAGCTTCGTCATGAAGAACCTGACGAAGACCTTTCCCGGCGCGCCCAAGCCGGTCCTCAACGACATCAGCCTCCAGTTCCTGCCCGGCACCAAGATCGCGATCATCGGCGTCAACGGCACCGGCAAATCGACGCTGATGAAGATCATGGGCGGTATCGACAGCGAATATACCGGCGAGGCTTGGGCAGCCGAAGGTGTGACCGTCGGCTATCTGCCCCAGGAACCGCAGCTCGATGCCACCAAGACGGTGATGGAAAATGTGAAGGACGGGGTGCGGCCCGTCGCCGACATGATCGATCGCTTCAACGCGATATCGGCCGAGATGGGCGAACCGACGGATGATACCGACTTCGACAAGCTGCTCGAGGAAATGGGCGTTCTCCAGGAGAAGATCGATGCGGTCGACGGCTGGACGCTCGACAATCAGCTCGAGATCGCAATGGAGGCGCTGCGCTGTCCGCCTGGCGATTGGGCAATCGAGAACCTCTCGGGCGGCGAACGCCGCCGGGTCGCGCTGACCAAGCTGCTGCTCGAAAAGCCCGGCATTCTTTTGTTAGACGAGCCGACAAACCATCTCGATGCAGAGTCCGTGGCGTGGCTCGAGCGGCACCTGATCGACTATGCCGGTAACGTCATCCTCGTCACCCACGATCGCTACTTTCTCGATAACGTCGTCACCTGGGTGCTCGAACTCGATCGCGGCCGCTACTACACCTACAACACCAATTATTCCGGCTTTCTCGAAGCCAAGGCCAAGCGCATGGGTCAGGAAGACCGCGAGGAGGAGGGGCGCCAGAAGGCGATTCGCGATGAACTCGACTGGATTCGACAGAGCCCCAAGGCACGTCAGACCAAATCCAAGGCGCGAATCCGCGCGTTCGATGAATTGGTCGAGCGGCAGGCGGAGCGGGGGCCCGGCAAATCGCAGATCCTCATCCAGATCCCCGAGCGGCTTGGTGGCAATGTCATCGAGGTGAAGGGCCTGAAGAAGGCGTTCGACGAGAAGATGCTGTTCGACGGGCTCGATTTCACGCTGCCGCCCGGCGGTATCGTGGGGGTGATCGGGCCCAATGGCGCCGGCAAGTCGACGCTGTTCAAGCTGATTACGGGGCAGGAGACGCCCGACGACGGCACCGTCAAGATCGGCGAGACTGTGCGGCTCGGCTATGTCGACCAGTCACGCGAAACGCTCGATGCCGCCAAGAACGTGTGGGAAGAGGTGTCCGGCGGCAACGAGCGCTTCGTCTTCGGCAAGCATGAGGTGCCCTCGCGCGCTTACGTGGGCGCGTTCAACTTCAAGGGCGTCGATCAGCAGAAGAAGGTCGGGCAGCTTTCGGGCGGCGAGCGGAATCGTGTTCACCTCGCCAAGATGCTGGCCAAGGGTGGCAACGTGCTCCTGCTCGACGAACCGACCAACGATCTGGACGTGGAGACGCTGCGCGCGCTGGAGGAGGCGCTGGAGAGCTTCGCCGGCTGCGCGGTGGTGATCAGCCACGATCGCTTCTTCCTCGATCGTCTCGCCACCCACATACTCGCGTTCGAAGGCGACGGTCACGTCGAATGGTTCGAGGGCAATTTCGAGAGCTACGAGGAAGACAAGCGCCGCCGGCTCGGCGACGCCGCCGACCGTCCTGCTTCAGGCGCCTACAAGAAACTCACCCGTTGATGCAGGCGCGCCGATCAAGGCGCGCCTGCCAGCATCGATCAGTAATAGTCCGCCGGATCGGGCGTCGGCGCGTTGCAGGCGCGGCCGCTGCCGTGCTTGCACGCGTAGGTCTGCGCGCGCCAAGCCTCCATGGCGTCCGCATACGCCTTCTGCTGGCGCGCATAATGCGTGTCCTGCCTGGCGATCGCATGACCGTGCGCCTGCATGGCGGCGTCATAGGATGAGAGATCCTGTTGATACTGCGCCTGATTGTCCGCATTCTGATCGTTGTTGGCCTGGATGCTGCCTTGGACAGTGCCATTGGCCATGCTCGTGCCGGGATCTGCGCCTGGAGCGACCTGGCCGGGCGGCACGGTCATGGAAGAAGCAGCCGATCCGTCGTTGGTCGGCTGGTGCGGATCGGTCTGCGCGTTTGCCGCGCCTCCGACCGCCACGCCAACCATCAGGGCGGCGCTCGCGATCATGGCAAAGGGAGAATGGTTCATCGCTGGTCTCCTCAGACATCGCCCCCGACATCCTGCTAACCGCGGCCAACGTGCAAGAGCAGGGCGCGTTCCGCTGGACAGCCTGAGGAGGCGTTCAGAAGCGTGTAGTCTGCCAGTAGCCATTCCAGCAATGCGCAGGATGGAGCGGCGCGAGCGGCGTCGGTGCGCTGGCACGGAAGTAGGCGGGCAGATAGGACTCGCGTGCCAAGTAGGTGGCCTTTGGAAAAGCGGGAAAGGCGAAATCCCAAGCCCCGTTTAGATCACATTGAAGCGCCGGCGTGGGTCGCTTCGTCACGGCGCGGAGAACCTCGCGCGCCGGTGTCAGCGCGCCGATCGCGAAAAGGAGGACCAGCCCCGGCATGGCACGGCGCGGCGCGGCTCCAATGAGCAGATCGGCCAGGAGCACGCTCAACACGGCACTTGCCACCAGCGTCGCCCGCATGGCGAAGTCCGCCATCGTGCCGACCTGCACGAACGGCGCGAGCAGCAGGGTCACCGCAATCGCCGCAAATGTCGCGAGCCCGAAGCGACCGCCCCGCGTGGCGACCCAGACCGCGATCATCCAAACGCCGACTTCGAGGAGGATGAAGAGGACATA
>CAXTBZ010000014.1:0-24965 GCA_964242855.1 uncultured Sphingomonadaceae bacterium | reverse complement strand
GAGGCGTGATGGAGAGGATGCGGCTGCCGACACTTGCAGCGTCGGCGTGAAGATAGATGATTGGAATTGCAGCGAGCGGTAGCGCCAAGGTGGGCATGAGGATGTCGCGAAGGGACAGCTGCCGTCGTGAAATCGTCTCGATCACGGCGACCGCAACGAACGGCAAGATGCCGACGGCTGCCAATGGGGACCAGATAGGGAGGAGCGGAATCGCTGCTAGCGGTCCCCCAAGCGGCAGGCGATCGGTACGCCACAGCAGGAACAGGACTGTGTCGATCCATCCGGCGAGCGCATGCTGAGGTGCCCAGAACAACGAGGATACCGGCGCGAGGTAGACGCTCTCGGCAGCCCAACCCTCGATGTGCGTGGTAAGCGGCCAGAGCATTTCCCGAGCGGTGAGAGCCTGCCCGAGCGTGTCGAGGCCACTGAAGCCGATCACCACCACCAAAGCTATGCGCCGCGCACGTGGCGTTCCGAACAGCAGGGAGCCGAGCGCGAGGATCAGCCCTAGGACAATGCCGTTCTGGACCGCGAGCGTCGCATCCATGGCCGCTTGACCGGCAAGCTTTCCGATGAGGGCAGGTAGCAGGTACATGCCGATCGGCGCACGGAGCAGGGTCGGAGCGGCGTGCCCGGTATACATATAGGGCCACGGCGCGCGCACCATGTCCTGCATCACCGCGTCGCGGATGATCCAGTCATAGTTGGCATAGAATAGATGGCCTTCACCGCCCAGGATCGTCAGCGCCAACCCCGTCGCGCAGCACGCCGTGATGCGATGGACCGGAACCCGGGCGTCGCTGCCGGCGCGGGCAAGCCAGGCGCAGAGGGCTAGCAGCGAGAAGCCGCAGACGGACCAGAGCCACCAAAAATCCAGGCCCAGGAAGGCCAAGGTGAGCAGGTTCGTCAGCCCGATTAGGCCGATCAGCACTGCGACCAGGTAGCTCGCGCGCACTCCTGCTACCGCTTCGGAATGCGAGGCGACGAAGGCGGCTTGGTCCTGATCCATGCCATCGTCACTAGGAGAAACAGGGTAAAGGCTGCGTTAGCGACGAACAATCTCAGGCTGGTCGGAATGTGCCCTCGGCTTCGTCGAGCAGCAGCAATTGGCCCTCCCTGATGCCGAACCAGGCGCCGCGCAGGGTCAACGTCTGCTGCGCTTCGGCTGTAGCGACGAAGGGAAAGGAGCGCAGGTTCGCCAAGCTGACCTTCACGGCTTCGCGTTCCAGCGCGCGCTCGGCGCTTTCGCCGAAGCCGAGCGCCGCCGTCACCTTCTCGCGCGCCGGATCAAGCATATCGACCCAGTGCCCGACGAAGCCACCCGCTCCAGGCGCCGCCCCTGCAAACACCTGACTCATCGCGGCCTTGCAGCCACCGCAATATTCATGACCCAAAACGACGATCTCGCGCACCGGGATTTGGGTGACGGCGAACTCGACAGCTGCCGAAACGCCATGGCGGCTGGTATCTGTCTCGAACGGCGGCACAAGGTTGGCAATGTTCCGAACGACGAAGATCTGTCCGGGCGAGGCATCGAAGATCAGCGAGGGATCGACGCGACTGTCCGAGCACGCGATCACCAGCGTTTGTGGCGATTGCCCCTCGGCAAGTTCGGACCAGCGCGCGCGCTGCGTTTCCCAACCCTGGCGGCGGAAGCGCTGATATCCCGCGAGAAGGTCGTCGAAGCCGGGCATGATCGGTGGTTAGGATGGCCCGCCGGGGCTGGCAAGAGGGTGGCGCAGTCGCTATGTGGGCGACATGATCGAGCCGCTTCCGCAAGTCGCACCGCCGCGCGTCCGCAAGCCGGACTGGATCCGCGTGAAAGCCCCCGTCGGCGCGGCGTTTGCCGAAACCAAGGCGCTGATGCGCCGGCTTAATCTTGCGACCGTGTGCGAGGAGGCGGCCTGCCCCAACATCGGTGAGTGCTGGACCAAGAAGCACGCGACGGTGATGATCCTGGGCGATACGTGCACGCGCGCCTGCGCCTTCTGCAACGTTAAGACCGGGATGCCGCGCGCCGTAGACCCGCTGGAGCCGCAGCACACCGCTGATGCCGCCGCGGAGCTCGGGCTCGAGCATATTGTGATTACGTCGGTGGATCGCGACGATCTGCCCGACGGCGGCGCATCGCAGTTCGTGAAGGTGATCGAAGCGCTGCGCCGGACGACGCCGCGCACCACCATCGAGATCCTGACGCCTGACTTCCGGAACAAGGCGCAAGCCGCGGTCGAGGCGATCGTCACCGCCAGGCCTGACGTCTACAACCACAATCTCGAGACGATTCCGCGGCTGTACCCGACGATCAGGCCGGGCGCACGTTACTACGCTTCGTTGCGGCTGCTCGAGAGCGTGAAGCGGCATGATCCGTCGATCTTTACCAAGTCGGGCGTGATGACCGGCCTTGGTGAGCAACGGCTGGAGGTCCATCAGGTGATGGACGACATGCGATCCGCCGACATCGACTTCCTGACGATGGGCCAGTATCTTCAACCCACGCCGCGCCACGCGAAGGTCGAGGAGTTCACCACGCCGCAGCAGTTCGGCGCCTACGCGTCGATCGCGCGCGCCAAGGGTTTCCTGCTCGTTGCCGCTTCGCCGCTGACACGCTCCAGCTATCACGCTGGGGATGACTTCGCCCGGTTGCGCTCGGCACGCGAGGCAAAGCTGGCGAGGGCCTGATGCCTCGGCATGCGGAGACCCGCCGACTTCCCTATACTCCCGAGCAGATGTTCGATCTGGTGGCGGATGTCGCGCGCTACGGCGAGTTCCTGCCCTGGACCGCGGCGGTTCGCGTTCGGCAGAACAGTGCGACCGAGATGGTCGCGGACCTAGTGGTCGGCTTCAAGGGCATCTCCGAACGCTTCACCTCCAAGGTGACCAAAGAGCGCGCAAGGCATATCCACGTCGACTATCTCGAAGGCCCGCTTCAGCGTCTCACCAACGACTGGAACTTCCGCCCGGATGGGCAGGGGGGGACGGTGGTCGATTTCTGCGTCGATTTTGCCTTCAAATCCCGCTTGTTCGAGATGCTGGCCGGGCAAGTGTTCGACCGGGCGCTTCGCAAGATGATTGGCGCGTTCGAATCGCGTGCGGCGGCGCTCTACGGAGCGGGCGGGGTCAGAGCCTCGCTTGCCGCGACCGAAGGCGACGGAAGCAGCAGTTCGAGCGCACACAGCGCCGCCTGAAGCCTGATCTCGGCGCGACCAAGATCGCCGAACTCGCGCTTGTCGGCGACGACATCGTCCGCATCGTCTGCGCGCGAGGCCCGTGCGAACACCACGGTGCCGACCGGCTTCTTGTCCGATCCGCCGCCGGGTCCCGCGATGCCGGTGATCGCCACGCCGATGTCGGCCGAGGTCTTCTGTATGGCGCCCTGCGCCATTGCCCATGCCGTGGCCACCGAGACGGCGCCGAATGTCTCCAGCACGTCGGACGCAACGCCCAGCATCCCCATCTTGGCCTCGTTGGCGTAGGTGACGAAGCCCGCCTCGAACACCTCCGAACATCCCGCCACCTCTGTCAGCGCGGCCGACACGAGTCCGCCGGTACAACTCTCCGCCACCGCGACGCGCAATCCTGCTGCGCGGTTCTCCGCGATCACGCGTCGCGCGGCCTCGAGCAGCTTTTCGGGAACATTGGAGTCGGTCATCGCTCGGCGCCTTCGGCTCTTGGCGGGCAGATCGCAAGACCCTTGACCTGATCCGGCCCGGCTACCTCAAGGGCCAGCAGGAGCGCCTCCGCCACGTCGTCGGCGCGCAGGTTGCCGGCGAGCGACATCATGCCGTCGATCGTGTCGCAATCCTTCAGCGCGACATGCTGCTCGACCTGATCCTTGATGAACTGCCCGGCGAGATTAGTGACCGTATCGTCCGATGCAAAGTTCGACAGGTTCTGGCCTGTCGCCTCCTGGATCGCGGCTCGCGCTGCAGCCGGGTCGACCGGTGCTTGATGGCGGAACCGATTAGCGAGGCCGACACCCTCGTTGGGCAGGAAGGCATCGGCAGGCAGCGCAGCCTTGCAGCGCTCCGCCACCGCCTCAACCGCATCGGGCAACGCCACACGGATGAGGATGCGCATGTCATGGTGCGGGATGCAGGCGGGGCGGTCCGCCTGCGCAGGAAGGGCCAGCAACGCAGCAACACTGAGGGAGGCAAGAACACGCTTCATTCCACCGGCATCCTTACCGTTGCCACCGCTTGCGCCGCTATTCCTTCGCGGCGGCCGGTGAAGCCAAGCTGCTCTGTCGTCGTCGCCTTCACGCTGACCCGTCCGATCGGCAGCGCAAGCAACTCCGCGATCTTCAGGCGCATGGCGTCACGATGCGGTCCGACCTTTGGTGCCTCGCAGATGATCGTCAGATCGACATGGTCGATGATTGCGCCGCGCGCTGCGATAAGGCTTGCCGCATGGCGAAGGAAGGTGCCCGAGTTCGCGCCTTTCCAGCGAGGGTCTGAGGGTGGAAAGTGGCTGCCGATGTCTCCGTCGGCAATGCAGCCAAGCAGCGCGTCGGTGATCGCGTGGAGACCAACATCGGCATCGCTATGTCCTGCCAGCGCATTACTGTGAGGGATGCGCAGGCCGCACAGCATGACGTGATCGCCCTCGGCGAATGCGTGGACGTCGTAACCCAATCCGGTGCGCGATGTCATGGCGCTGCCCAGCCGCGCTTCGGCCATGGCGAGGTCCGCCTCGGTAGTGAGTTTCTCCAGCATGAGGTCTCCGGGAACGGCGAGGATGGTGAGACCGGCTGCACGCGCGATCTGAGCATCGTCGGTGGGTTCGACCGCGTCACTCCAGTTGCGATGGGCAGCAAATATCGTGTCGAAGTGAAAGGCCTGAGGCGTCTGTACGCGTGCCAAACCGTCACGTTCCACGGTTTCGCCGACAGCTCCGCCCTCGACCCGCACAAGCGTGTCAACGGCGGGGAGGACCGGAACGGCTCCGGGCCCATGGTTTAATGCGGCCAGCAGTCGATCGACAACCATCGAGGGGAGAAACGGGCGTGCGGCATCGTGGATCAGCACATGATCAGGAGGGATCGCGGCGATCGCTTCGAGGCCGGCTCGAACCGACATCCTCCGGGTAGCCCCTCCTTGCGTGATCGTTACGGGGCGCCGTTCCTCGCCCAGGGCTTCGTCGAGCAGCAATTTTTGCCCGTCGCCGACAACGATGTGGACACCGTCGATCGCTGGATGCGCGGCCAGAGCATCGAATGCCCGGGCGATCACGGGTACGCCGCCCACCTTCCGGTATTGCTTCGGCATGCCGGCGCCGGCCCGCATACCGCTCCCCCCGGCCACGATCAGCGCCGCTGTCCTTCTCTCGCTCATCGGGCGGCGAATAGCCGAGCGCAGCCTTGCCCGCCAGCAGCATTGCCGCTAAGCGTCTGCCTCTTTTCTAGGCACCTGCAGGCAGGAATGTTTGAACCGCTCCTCAAGCCGATTCAGATCGGCCCCATCGTCATCGAGACGCCGGTCATCCTCGCGCCGATGACCGGCGTCACCGATCTGCCGTTCCGCAAGATCGTGCGGCGTTTCGGCTCCGGGCTGAACGTCACCGAGATGATCGCGTCGCAGGCCGCGATCCGCGAGACGCGCCAGTCGCTCCAGAAGGCGGCGTGGGATGCGATCGAGGAGCCTGTCTCGATGCAGCTCGTCGGATGTTCGCCGAAGGAAATGGCCGAGGCGGCGAAGCTGAACGAAGATCGCGGTGCCGCGATCATCGACATCAACATGGGCTGCCCGGTCCGCAAGATCGTCAATGGCTGGGCGGGGTCGGCACTGATGCAGGATCTGAAGCTTGCTGCTTCGCTGATCGATGCGACGGTAATGGCGGTTACCGTTCCGGTCACGCTCAAGATGCGGATGGGCTGGGATCATGACAGCCTGAACGCGCCCGAACTCGCGCGCATTGCCGAGGATCTCGGCGTGAAGATGGTCACCGTCCACGGCCGCACGCGCAACCAGCTCTACAAGGGCAATGCGGACTGGGCGTTCATCCGCAGCGTCAAGGAGGCTGTATCAATCCCGGTCATCGCCAATGGGGACATCTGCTCGATCGAGGATGCCCAAGAGGCGCTGCGGCAATCCGGCGCCGCCGGTGTAATGATCGGTCGCGGCGCGTATGGACGGCCCTGGCTGCTCGGGCAGGTGATGCGGGCGCTCACCAGTGGCGAGCGGCGTCCAGACCCCTCGATCGAAGAACAATACTACCTGATCGTCGACCACTATCAGATGATGCTCGATCATTACGGCAGCGAGGTCGGCGTAAACATGGCGCGCAAGCACCTCGGCTGGTACACCAAGGGGTTGCACGGCTCTGCCGACTTCCGGAACGCGGTGAACCAGGTAGCGAACCCGGACGACGTGTTGGCTATGCTCGATACCTTCTACGCTCCATGGCGCTCCCAGGCGGCCGCCTGATCCGCTTTGCCCGCCGCGGGGCGGGGGAGGCGGAGCTACCTGGCGCGGCCGAGCTGTTGGCCGCGCTACCGACTGCGATGCTGATGATCGACGGGGAAGGGCAGGTGCGCGACTGCAACCCGCCCGCCGAGGCTTTGCTGAACCTCTCGCGCAGTGCCGTCGTCGGTAGCACCATTGAGGCAATGACCGGGCATCCGATGAACTCGATTGCGCCCGACCAACCGATCGCAGCCTATGACATAGATATGCTGATACCGCCGGGGCGCCACCATCGCGCGGATATCACCGTAGCGCCGTTGCCGGATCGCCCTGGATGGCGGATCGTCCTCGTCCACGGTCGAGCAACGCACGATCTCGCGGCACGGCGCGGCGAGCAGAGCAGCCGGGGTCTTCCTGCCGCAGCTGCTGCCTCGCTCCTCGCGCACGAGATCAAGAACCCATTGTCGGGGATCCGCGGAGCAGCGCAGTTGCTGGAGAGCGGCGCGCCGCCGGAGCAGGCGGAACTGACCGGACTCATACGCGGGGAGGTCGATCGCATCACGCGGCTCGTCGATCGGATGGAAGGCTTGTCGGACACGCGCCCGCGGCCGCGCGAACCGCTTAACATCCACAGCGTACTCGGTCACGCGCGAGATCTTGCGCGTACCGGATTTGCGCAAGGTCGAACGATCCGGGAGTTGTATGATCCATCACTTCCCGACGTTCTCGGCAATCGAGATGCGCTGGTGCAGATCGTCCTGAACCTCCTCAAGAACGCGGCCGAGGCGACGCAGGAGGGCGGCGTCATCACGCTCACCACCGCGTATCGTCATGGCGTATCGATCGGCTCCTTCGCCGGCGGCGAGCGTCTGGCACTGCCGATCGAATTGTGCGTCATCGACGATGGTCCCGGCGCACCCGAAGCCATCGCCGCGCACCTGTTCGATCCGTTCGTCACCTCCAAGGCATCGGGGAGCGGCATCGGTCTCGCACTGGTCGACAAGCTGGTCGGCGAGATGGGCGGGATCGTCGAATATGCCCGAGAGGGTCGGCCGGAGCGCACGGTGCTCCGGCTTCTTCTCCCGCGTGCCCCCAGAATTCGCCGGGAGATGCCAGCGTGACCGTGCCGCCCTCCGGACGAGTCCTTGTCGTCGACGACGATGCTGCCATCCGAACCGTCGTTCGTGAAGCGTTGCGGCGGGGAGGGCACGTCGTCGAGACGGCCAGCTCGGCCGCCGAAATGCGGCGTTCGCTCAGCTCGTTTGCGCCGGATGTTCTGGTGACCGACGTCATGCTGCCCGATGGTGACGGCCTCGACCTGGTGCCCGAGATCCTCGAACGCCGGCCGGGTCTGCCGATCATCGTTCTATCGGCACGCAACACGCTGGCGACCGCTGTACGCGCGACCGAACAAGGCGCCTTCGATTACCTACCGAAGCCCTTCGACCTCGAGGAACTGAACCGCGCGGTTGCGGGAGCGCTCGCCGGTCGCGCCGTGTCGAACGAGGAGGCGAGCGGGGAGGCCCATGATCTCCCGCTGATCGGACGGTCCCCCGCGATGCAAGCGGTTTATCGCACGATCGCCCGCGTGGTCTCGAACGATCTGACCGTTCTGATCCTGGGCGAAAGCGGCACCGGCAAGGAGCTTGTTGCCCGCGCGATCCATGATCTCGGGCCGCGCAGCACCAAGCCGTTCGTGCCAGTCAATATGGCCGCAATCCCCCGCGAACTGATCGAGAGCGAGCTGTTCGGACATGAGCGCGGCGCGTTCACCGGTGCTGCCAATCGCACGGCCGGGCGGTTCGAGCAGGCGGCAGGGGGCACACTCTTCCTCGATGAGATCGGCGACATGCCGCTCGAAGCGCAGACGCGGCTGCTAAGGGTGCTGCAGGAGGGTGAGTTTACCACCGTCGGCGGTGCGCGCCATATTCGGGCCGACGTGCGGGTCATCGCAGCGACCAACAAGGACATCGAGCGACTGGTCGCGGACGGCGGCTTTCGTGAGGATCTTTACTACCGGCTCAACGTGGTTCCCGTGCGCCTGCCAGCGCTGCGCCAGCGTATCGAGGATGTTGGAGAACTCGCCCGCCACTTCCTCGATCGCGCTGCGGCGGAAGGATTGCCGCGCAAGACGCTGGATGAGACCGCCGTCGCGCGGCTCATCCGGCATCCCTGGCCAGGCAACGTCCGCGAGCTCGAGAACCTGATGCGACGACTTGCGGCGCTCGTGCGCGAGGAGCGCATCGGCAGTGCCACCATCGAAGCACAGTTCGGCGGGAGCAGCGGCGATACGACACAGGCTATGGAGAGCGACGGCAGCCTGGCAAGCTCGATCGAACTTCACCTGGCCGGGTATTTTGCTACGTTCGGGCGCGATTTGCCGCCGGACGGCTTGTACGAACGTATCCTCGCGGAAATCGAGCCGCCGCTGCTGCGCGTCGCGCTGGCCGCTTCCAAGGGTAATCAGATCCGCGCAGCGCGGCTGCTCGGGATCAACCGCAACACGTTGCGCAAGAAGTTGACGGAGCGCGCGATCGACCCCGCTGCCTCACGGCGAACCATCTGAGAGTCTGCACCCCGCGCCTTGGCGGACTGCATATGTGTTGTAATAGACACGCTGCGTGATACAACGGCCACGATGGAAGTGGCGGAAGCCCCCGACTCCCTGATTTCGGCACACCGGCAGCCACGCTGGCGTCGGCGGCTTGCGGTCCTGCAACGGCGCGGGACGCTGATGCTGGCGTTCGAGATCGCGACGGTCGTAGCGGCGCTGGCGATCTTCGTGGCGAGCTGGTTCTTCGTCTCGCGCAGCGGCTCTCCCGAGACCCTGCTAACCCCACCGCTGGTCGCGCTGCTGCTTGTTGCCAATCTGGTGCCGGCTATCGCGTTGCTCGTGCTGCTCGCACGTCGCATTGCACGCGCGCGCGTCGCGGGATCGGGCGGGGGACGGATGCACGTCCGCCTCGTCGCGATCTTCTCGACTGTCGCGGCCGTGCCAACCTTGCTGGTGGTGATCTTCGCGTCGCTGCTGTTTCAATATGGCGTGCAGTTCTGGTTTTCGGACGCGGCGCGCACCGTGCTCCAGAATAGCAATCGGGTGGCGCAGACCTACGTCAGTGAGCACCGGATGCGGATCGAGGCAAATGTCCGCCCGGCAGCTGGCGACTTCAAGGATTTCCTGGGTCATCGAACGCTGGACGATCCCGGTTTCCCCGCCATGCTGTACCAACAGCTGACCTACCGCGAACTGTCCGAACTGACGCTGATCGGGATCGATCGCGCCAATCAGCCCCATATTCTTGCTTTGACCAACGCAACGTCCACGCGATCGGCTGAGGCGCTGATGCCGGCCGAAGTGATCCCGGCGCTGAACCACGGCGCGGTCGAGACCGTCGCCGTCTCCGACCGTATGGAGGCGCGCATTGCGATCGATCCAGACGCTAGGCTCTACCTCTATGCATCACGTCACGTCGATCCGATCGTTGTGGCCCAGGCGACACGTGCGAAGCGCGCGCTCGGTGATTATCTAAGCTTGCTCGATCGATCGCGTTCGCTGCAGCTTCGCTTCAACACCGCGCTTCTGGTTGTCTCGCTGCTGATCGTGGCCGCATCGATCTGGATCGCTTTCACCGTCGCAAACCGCATCACGCGGCCGATCTCCATCCTGGTCGGTGCAGCGCGACGGATAACGCTCGGCGATCTGACGGTGCGCGTTCCCCCCGCAGTGCGGCGCGACGAGGTGGGCGCTCTCGCCACCGCGTTCAACCGCATGACCCGAAGGATCGAAGAGCAGACCGGGGCGCTTGTAGCCGCCAACGCACAGCTCGATCAGCGCCGCGCGCTTACCGAAGCGGTGCTGTCCGGCGTCAGCGCAGGTGTGATCTCGGTTGATGCTGGACGACGCATTCGTCTGTCCAACGACACCGCCGACGCGCTGCTCCGAACCGGCGAAGGCAGCAGTATCGGACGTCCGCTGATCGAAGTCGCGCCCGAACTCGATCGACTGATCGGCGAGGGAAAGCGGGAGTCGGTGGTCCAGCTTGCCTCAGGCGGCGAACTGACGACTTTGGCGGTGACGCTGGTCACATCCGGAGATGGCCATGTGCTGACCTTCGACGACATCACCCAGCAGCTGCTCGATCAGCGCCGCGCGGCCTGGTCCGATGTCGCACGAAGAATCGCGCACGAGATCAAGAATCCGCTGACGCCGATCCAGCTTGCGGCTGAACGCCTCCAGCGCCGCTACGGCCGGGAACTACCTGCCGACGACACGACGTTCGAGAAGCTGACCCAGACGATCATCCGCCAGGTGGGCGACATGCGGCGCATGGTGGACGAGTTCTCGTCTTTCGCGCGCGTACCCAAGCCGGTCTTCCGGCCCGAGCCGATTGTCGATGTGGCCCGTCAAGCCCTATTCCTGCACGAAGTCGCGCACCCAGCTATCCGCTTCTCGCTCGATGCGCCCGACCCTGCGCCGGTTGTGGTGTGCGACCGCCGACTACTCGGCCAGGCGCTCACTAACATCGTGAAGAATGCGGCCGAAGCGATCCAGGAAGTCTGCGAAGATGGCGCGCCGGTAAATGGCGCAATCGAGATGATCATCCGGCAAGGCGAAGGTCGCCTCTCGATCCAGGTCACCGACACCGGCATCGGCCTTCCGGCGGAACGCGAGCGGCTGACCGAGCCTTATATGACCACACGCGCCAAGGGCACGGGGCTGGGCCTGGCCATCGTCAAGAAGATCGTCGAGGAGCATTTCGGCACCATCGGCTTTACCGATCGGCCGGGCGGCGGGACAATCGTGAGCATCTTGCTCGATACCGACATCCTCAATTCACTCGGCGGCGAAGCATTGCCGCTCGATGGTGACAGCATGGGCGACGAGGCCCGTCCCGAACTCACGCGCATGAAAGCCGGATAAACGCATGGCATTGGACGTATTGATCGTCGACGACGAGCAGGACATCCGCGATCTCGTCGCGGGCGTGCTGGAAGATGAAGGATATGGCGCGCGCACCGCTGGGGACAGCGATGCAGCGCTTGCCGCGATCCGCGAGCGGCGACCCAGCCTTGTGCTGCTCGATGTCTGGCTGCAGGGTTCGCGGCTCGACGGTCTCGATCTGCTGGACGAGATCAAGCGGCGCGATCCCTCGATCCCGGTGCTGGTCATTTCAGGACACGGCAACCTCGACACAGCTGTCGCCGCGGTCCGTCGTGGCGCAGCCGACTTCATCGAAAAGCCCTTCCAGGCCGAACGCCTGCTGCTGCTGGTAGCTCGAGCGACCGAGACCGAGCGGCTGAAGCGCGAGAACGCGACCTTGCGCGCGCAGTTCGGGCAGGACGAAGAGCTGAACGGGCAGTCGGCTGCCATTAACCAGGTCCGCGCGACGCTGAAGCGCGTGGCCGCCACCGGTAGCCGGGTGCTGATCACCGGCCCGGCCGGTGTGGGAAAGGAAGTCGCCGCGCGGCTTTTGCACGTCTGGTCCAACCGTGCCCAGTCCCCGTTCGTCGTCGTCTCGGCGGCACGAATGACACCAGAGCGCATGGAAGAAGAATTGTTCGGGTCGGAGGAGGGTGGCGACGTCCAGCGGCCAGGCCTGCTCGAGCAGGCGCATGGCGGCACCTTGTTTCTCGACGAGATCGCCGACATGCCGCTGACCACACAGGGCCGCATCCTGCGCGTCTTGACGGATCAGAGCTTCACCCGCGTCGGCGGCACCCAGACAGTGAAGGTCGATGTTCGCGTGGTCTCCGCGACATCGCGGTTGCTGCAGGAAGAAATCGAGGCGCGCCGCTTTCGCGAAGACCTGTTCTATAGGCTCAACGTCGTGCCGGTCAGCCTTCCTGCGTTGGCCGAGCGTCGAGAAGACATTCCGGCGTTGGTGCAACACTTCGCGGCACGCTACGCCGCCGAGCGGCGGGTGGCGACGCCGGAGGTGTCCGCGGAAGCCATTGCAGCGCTCCAGGCCTATGATTGGCCGGGTAACGTCCGCCAGCTTCGCAACATTGTCGAGCGCACGATGATCATGGCGCCTGGACATCGGATCGGCCGCCTGGATGCCGATATGCTGCCGGGCGAAATCCTCTCCGATCATCAGCAGTTGGCACCAGGCAACGCCGCCAAGTCGATCATGGGCACGCCGCTGCGAGAGGCCCGCGAGACGTTCGAGCGCGAATATTTGCGCGTGCAGATCAGGCGATTTTCAGGCAACATTTCTCGCACTGCAACATTCATCGGTATGGAGCGATCGGCGCTCCACCGAAAGTTGAAGTCACTCGGGCTGGTCGACGCGAAGGACGGAGAAGTATGACCGAGGACGGTGTACCCGCCGACACTGCGCCAGTCCGCTCGACGCGTAAGCGCCTGTCGCCGACTTTTGCAGCAGCGCCACAACAGCTTGAGGCGGTTGAAGCCGTGGCGGCAGCGCCTGTCACTATCAAGAAGGCCGAGCAACGGCCGCCCAGCGGGTCACGTCCCGCCAAGAAGACCGGAGACAAAAAGGTCATGGCCGAAAAGCCCAACAACCTGCAGGATATGTTCCTCAATGCGCTGAGAAAGTCGAAGATCCCGGTGACCATGTTCCTGGTCAAGGGCGTCAAGCTCCAGGGCATCATCACCTGGTTCGACAATTTCTCGGTTCTGCTGCGCCGCGATGGTCAATCGCAGCTGATCTACAAGCACGCGATCTCGACCATCATGCCCGCTCAGGCGATTGATCTGGCGGCGATCGAACAAGCCTTCGCCGAAACCAAGCGCGGCGTTTTGCTGCAGGAAATCTTCCTCAACGCCGTGAAAGCGGCGGCTGAGCCGGTCACCATGTTCCTGGTGAATGGCGTCATGCTTCAGGGTGAAGTGGCCGCTTACGACCTTTTCTGCCTGCTGCTGCGCCGCGACGGCCAATCGCAATTGGTCTACAAGCACGCGATCTCGACGGTGCAGCCGATGCACCCGGTCAACCTCGCCGATGTCGACGGCGAAGAGGATGACGGTTGAGCGGCTTCGGCCGCGAGGACAAGGACGGCATCGTTCGCGGCGCCCGCGCGATCGTTGCGCTCCCCGAAATTGGGCAACATAACCGGACAGCCGAAGCCCGGCTCGAAGAAGCGGCCGGGCTCGCAGGCGCGATCGGGCTTGATGTGGTCGAAAAGATCGCCTTCCGCCTCCGCCAGCCCAAAGCGGCAACGCTGCTTGGTTCGGGTCAGGTCGAAGCGCTGGCAGAGGCCGCGCGTATGGCCGAGGCTGAACTTATCGTCGTCGACGCGGCCGTCACGCCGATCCAGCAACGCAACCTGGAGAAGGGCACGCAGGCCAAGGTGATCGACCGCACCGGGCTGATCCTCGAGATCTTCGGCGAGCGCGCGGCGACCGCCGAGGGGCGCCTGCAGGTCGAACTCGCCCATCTCGATTACCAGGCGGGGCGGCTGGTGCGCAGCTGGACCCACCTCGAGCGTCAGCGCGGCGGCTTTGGCTTCCTGGGTGGACCCGGCGAAACCCAGATCGAGGCGGATCGCCGCCTGATCCGCGATCGCATGGCCAAGCTGCGCAAGGAACTGGAGCAGGTCGCCCGGACGCGTGGGCTGCACCGCGATCGCCGCCGCCGGGCGCCATGGCCGGTGATCGCACTTGTCGGCTACACGAACGCCGGCAAATCGACGCTGTTCAACCGGATGACCGGCGCCGAGGTCATGGCGGAGAATCTGCTCTTCGCCACGCTCGACCCGACGATGCGCCAGATCCGCCTGCCGGGTTTGGACAAGGCGATCCTGTCCGACACGGTGGGCTTTGTCTCCGACCTGCCGACGCAACTCGTCGCTGCATTCCGGGCAACGCTGGAGGAGGTCACCACCGCGGACGTCATCATCCATGTTCGCGACATGTCGCATACCGACAGCGAGGCGCAGGCGCAGGATGTCACACGCGTACTGAGCGAGATCGGCGCGATCGGCGAAGGCGAGACGGTGCCGATGTTCGAAGCCTGGAACAAGGTGGATGCGCTCGATGACGAAGCCGCTGCCATGCTTCGCGCCGAAGCCGGCCGGCGTGACGATGCCGTGGTGCTCTCGGCGCTGACCGGGGAGGGGGTGGAGGACCTTCGCCGGGCCGTATCCGATCGGATCAGCCGAAGCGCCCGGGTGCATACGGTGCGGCTGCCGTCAAGCGATGGCGCCGGTGTCGCCTGGCTGCACCAGCATGGCGAGGTGTTGAGCAACGAGGCGGCGGGCGAAATCGTCAACCTCTCTGTCCGCATCAGCGACGTAGATTGGGCGCGATTCGAGGCGCGGGAGTAGGGGCATGAGCGAGCTGGAGTCGCTCGGTGGCGACGAGGATCTCGACAAGCATCTCCGCCGCCATGGCATCGATCGGCTGGTGATGCTCTGCGACGGCGTCTTCGCGATCGCGGCCACGCTGGCCGCGGTCGAAATCCATGTGCCGACCGGGGCGACCCTGGCTGAAGTGGTCGGCAAGATGGATGTCGGCCTGATCGCCTACCTGATCAGCTTCATCGTCATCGCCATGTTCTGGACCAACAATCGCGATGTCTTCGCGCGGCTGCACAAGGTCGATCGTCGGTTCACCTCACTGGTGCTGGCGATGCTGAGCTGCATCGCGCTGATCCCGACATCGATCCGGATCGTTGGACCCCCGGGCGGTAGTCTTGGCGGCGCGTTCGCCTTCTACGCGCTGGTGATGACGCTGAGCGGCAGCCTGAACTGCGCAATCTGGGCGTACGCATCGTTCCGCGAGGGTCTCATGTTCGATGAGGTGCCGCGCGGATATCGCTGGCGCCGCATTATCGAGACGGCGACGATGCCGCTGATGTTCGGGGTGCTGCTGGCCTTTCCGACGGTCGACACGCTGAAGTGGATGACGCTTGTGATCGTGATCGTCATCGCAGCGCGCCGCGTGCTGATTGCGCGCCTGCTCGAGCGGCCGACCGCCTAACCGCGCATCAGCTTGCGGGTGAAGCCGATCAGGCCAAGCTGGCGATGGCGGCGCAGGCGTTCGGCGCGGAGGATCAACCGCACCTGCGCGAAGCACCGATCGACATCGTCGTTGACCAGCACGTAATCGTAGCCATCCCAATGACCCATCTCCGCAATCGAGCGCTCCATGCGGCGGTCGATCACCTCGGGCGCGTCGGTGCCACGGCCGCGCAGCCGTCGCTCGAGTTCCTCCATAGACGGAGGCAGGATGAAGACGCGCACGACGTCGCCTGCCGCCTGTTGGTAGAGCTGCTGCGCGCCTTGCCAATCGATGTCGAACAGCACGTCACGGCCTTCTCGGATCATCGCTTCGACCGGGGCGCGGGGGGTGCCGTAGCGGTGATCGAAGACGTGCGCCCATTCGAGGAATTCATCCTGCGAAACCATCTGCTTGAACGCGGTCTTGTCGACGAAGTGATAATCCTTGCCGTCGGTTTCGCCGGCCCGGATCGGGCGCGTGGTGGCGGAGATCGACATCTCGATCTGCCCGTCGGCCTCGATCAGCAGCCGCGCGATGGTGGATTTACCGGCGCCCGATGGCGAGGAGATCACGAACAGCAGGCCGCGGCGCTGCATCTCCACCTCGTGAGCGGGACGGCGGAACGAGGCGATCGCAGGATCTTCGGCGTCGGTCATAACCGCTTCTGCCGTGACCGCGTGACGCCCGTCAACTCTTGACAGCAGGTACCAGATAGGTTAGTTAAGGCAAATGTCGAATGGTGATCACAGCCCCTGCGACTTGGCCGACTGCCACAGCAACTCCTTGGCATCGAGCGGGAGAGTGTCGAACGCTGCACCGGCTTCGGCCTCCATCGCCACGAAACGACGCTCGAACTTGGCGTTCGCTGCGCGTAGGGCGGCTTCGGGATCGATCCGCATATGCCTCGCCCAGTTGACGACTGCAAAGAGCAGGTCACCTACTTCCTCTGCGCGGGCCGCATCGTCAGGAGCCGCTTCAATCTCCGCGATCTCCTCGCTTACCTTTTCGCGCGGGCCATTCGCGTTCGGCCAATCGAAGCCGACGCGCGCCGCACGCTTCTGCAGTTTCTCGGCGCGTAGCAGCGCGGGCAGGCCGAGTGCCACACCGGCCAGCGCGCCTGCCTCGCGGCGTTCGGCACGTTCCTGCGCCTTGATCTGCTCCCACCCGATCTGCGCTGCGGCACCGTCGGCATGCTCGGTTGCGCTGAAGACGTGGGGATGCCGACGGACCATCTTGTCGGCGATGCCGGTCACGACATCGGTGAGGCTGAAATGACCGGCTTCCTCAGCCATGCGCGCGTGGAAGACCACCTGCAACTGAAGATCGCCGAGCTCACCCTGAAGGTCTGTCATGTCACTGCGGGCGATCGCATCAGCCACCTCGTAGGCTTCTTCGATCGTGTAGGGCGCGATGCTGGCGAAATCCTGCGCAAGGTCCCAAGGGCAGCCATTCTCCGGATCGCGCAATCGGGCCATGATGTCGGCCAACCGCTCGAAGGCTTCGCCCGGACGGTAAGCTTGCTGATCGGACGCGTTGTGCCCGAGCAACGAGGAGCCTCCTCCCGCTTCACTCATCCGTCGATCCGATAATCAGCATTATGTAAGTTTGCTTTCAGTGGATTGCTTTGATGGTGCGGCCTCTCGCGTATCGCTACCTTCCCAGCCGGGCAAAAGCGAGTGTCCCCCGCGCACGTTCGCTGGCTTAAGACTGTGCGGATGATATCGCAGCCGTTAGGAGACGCTGATGCTTCGCCTGATCCTTGCCTTGCTGCTGTGCCTTTTGGTCAGCAGCGTCGCGGCCGCGCAAGATGCAGCGCCTGACGTCGATCCGGTCGTCGCGCCGCTCAAGGCGCTCGACAAGGACGCGACCGACTACGATGCGATCGACGCTGCCTTCAGCGGCCAGACCAACGCTGCCGAAGCGCAGGCGCTGCAGGATCGTGCCAGCGCGGTAAAGCTCGACAGCGCTACCCAGACGACGGCGCTCAGCACACAGCTGCAGCTGATCAACCAGCGCGTGGCCCAGCTCGGCCCGGTTACGCCCGGCGTCATCGAGACGCCGGACATCCAGGCGCAACGCAAGCTGCTCGCGCGCCAGCAATCGGTGGTCGATTCGGCGATCAAGCGCGGCAAGCTGCTCGGCACCGAGGCGGATCAACTTGCCGCCGAGATCGCCCGCAATCAGGCTGAAGCCTTTTCGGAGCGCATGTCGGTGCGCGTCGCGTCACCGCTCACCAGCGCGTTCTGGCGCCCCGTGCTGCAATCGCTGCCCCGCGACGGGCGGCGCCTGTCGCTGTTCGTGAAGGTGCAGGGCCGCGCGATCCGGCAGGGCGTAGCCGTCGGCGGTCTCCCTGCGGCGCTGCTCGGGCTCGTTGCTGCGGCGATGCTGATCGTGCCCGTGCGGATGGGGCTACGCGCGATGGGCCGCCGCTATGTCATCGAGCGGGTGCCGGGCAACAGGCTGCGGCGATCGGGGCTGGCGCTCTGGCTTACCGTCGTCGGCACCGTCGTGCCAGGCTTGGCCGCCGTCGCGATCGTGACCGGCTTGCGGACCGGCGGGATGATTGCGCCGCCATGGGAAAAGCTCGCCTCGCGCTTCGAATGGACCTGCTTCGTCGCGGCGCTGATTTCGGCGCTCGGCGGCGCACTGCTCCAGCGGCATCAACCCTCCTGGCGGCTCATCGACATCGCCGACGAGACGGCCGAGCGCTTCCGCCCCCTCACCTTCGCTGCATCCGCTGTGACCCTGCTCAGCGTCCTGCTGATCGCGATCCGCGACGGCTTTGGTGCCAGTGGCCCGGCGCAGGCACTGGTCGAGGGCATGGCGGCGTTGCTCTACATCGCGCTTGTGGCGGCGATCCTGGTGAGCGGCGCCCGCCTGCGTGCCAGGTCGATCCGCAATGCGGACGAGGATCGCAGCGACCAGTCGGTGATGGCGTTCGTGTCGCTCGCCACCTGGGCGGTGCTGGCAGCAACCCTGGTGTCGCTGCTCACCGGTTACGTGGCACTCGGCTACTTCCTCGGACGCTTCATCATCTGGCTCGCGGTAGTGGCGGCCACGCTATACCTCGTGCTGATCAGCGTCGACGATATCTGCTCGACCGCCTTCCGCCGCGATGGTCGGCTGGCGGACGTGTTCCACCACGGCTTCGGGGTGCGGCGCAGCCTGATCGATCAGTTCGGCGTGGCGCTCTCCGCCCTGCTCCGGCTGCTGCTGATCCTGTTCGCCGCAGGTCTCGTTCTGTTCCCGTTCGGCTCCAACGTGACGAGCCTGTTCGGGCAGATCGGCCGGATCGCGCAGGGCGTCACCATCGGCCAGGTGACGATCTCGCCCGGCGCGATCCTGCGCGCGCTGGCGGTGCTTGCCGCAGGCCTGTTTGTAGTGCGCGGCATCCAGAAGTGGCTGATCACGCGCTATCTGCCGGCGACCGAGCTCGACGCCGGCGCGCGCAACTCGATTGCTATGGTGGCGCGCTACACCGGGCTGATCCTGGCGGTGCTGTGGGCGGCCGCATCGCTCGGCATCGGCATCGAGCGGATCGCGTTGCTGCTTTCCGCCCTGTCGGTCGGCATCGGCTTCGGCTTGCAGGCGATCACGCAGAACTTCGTCTCCGGGCTGATTCTGCTTGCCGAACGACCGGTGAAGATCGGCGACTGGGTGAAGATCGGCGATCAGGAGGGCGACGTGAAGCGGATCAGCGTTCGCGCCACCGAGATCGAGATCGCCGACAAATCGACGCTGATCGTGCCCAATTCCGAGCTGATCACCAAGTCGATCGTCAACAAGACGCTGTCCGATCCGCTGGGCCGCATCCAGTTGCAATTCTCGGTGCCGATGGGGACGGACGCGGGGCAGGTTCGCGCTATGCTGATGGACATCTATCAGGCGCAAGGCGCGGTGCTCGACGATCCCAAGCCGCTGCTGTTCATCGACACCGTCCAGGACGGCCGGATCAACTTCAACAGCTTCGCCTATGTCGGCACGCCGCGCGCCGTCTACCCGACGCGGAGCGAGATCTGGTTCGAACTGCTGTCCAAGCTGCCCGAGGCCGGCATCGAGCTCGGCACCACCCCGCAGCAGGTGCAGTGGATCGGCGCCCCGCCGACCGGCGCGCAAGGGATCGTGGGTGCGGAGGACGCCAACGCGGCGAAAAGCTAGATTGCCATGCCAGCCGCCCATCCGCTCGCCCAGGCCCACTGGAAATTGTAACCGCCGAGCCAGCCGGTGACATCCACCGCCTCGCCGATGGCGTAGAGACCGGGTACGTCGCGCGCCGCCATAGTCCGCGAGGAGAGCCCGGAGGTGGCGATACCGCCGACCGTGACCTCGGCCTTGGCAAAACCCTCGGTGCCATTCGGGCGCAGACGCCAGTCGCGCAGGCGACGCTCCGCCGCTTCGAGCGCACGATCGGGCAAGTTCGCGAGTTCACCCGTCAGCGCCAGCCGCTCGTCCAGTGCGTCGGCAAGTCGCGCGGGCAGCACCCCGCTGAGGGCCGACCGCACCCCTGCCCGCGGCCGCGCCCGCTTGGCGTCCCGCAACCAGCCTGCCGGCTGATCCGGCACAAAGTCGATCGCGATATCCTCGCCATGCCGCCAGTAGGACGAGACTTGCAGGATTGCCGGGCCGGATAGCCCGCGATGGGTGAACAGCGCCGCCTCGCGAAAGGCCGCCTTGCCCGACTTTGCAACCACCTCGCCGGCGACGCCCGCAAGCTCGCGGAACAGAGCCTCCTCGCCGCCCAGCGTAAGCGGCACCAGCGCAGGGCGCGGCTCGACGATCCTGAGGCCGAAGCGTCGCGCAATGTCGTACGCGAAGCCGGTGGCGCCGAGCTTGGGTATCGATGGTCCGCCGGTCGCGATCACCAACGCCGGGGCCGTCGCGGTGCGGTCGCCATGCGCGACGGTGAAGCGCGCGTCGGCATGGCCGATGTCTCGGATGCCGTGCCCGCAGCGGATCGTCACATCGCCTTGGCGGCACTCGTAGAGCAGCATCGCCACGATCTGCCGGGCCGATCCGTCACAGAAGAGCTGGCCGAGCGTCTTTTCGTGCCAGCCGATCGCATGGCGGTCGACCATCGCGATGAAGTCCCCCGGCTGGTAGCGCCCGAGCGCCGACTTGGCGAAGTGCGGATTGGCGGACAGGTAATTGGCCGGCGAGGTCTCGAGATTGGTGAAGTTGCACCGTCCGCCGCCGGAGATCAGGATCTTCTTGCCCGGCTCGTCGGCGTGATCGATGACCAGCACGCGGCGCCCGCGCTGTCCGGCGGTGAGTGCACACATCAGCCCCGCACCCCCGGCGCCGAGGATGATCGCGTCGTAGCGTTCGGCGGGTGACGTCATCAAAGCGGCCTAGCCGTTCGCACTGAGCCTGTCGAAGTGCGTGCTTCAGGTGCGGCGCTCGCAGCACGTCCTTCGACAGGCTCAGGACGAACGGAGTTCCATTCAAGTCGGCAGGTCGAACACCAGCAGTGTCGACGTGGCGGACGCGCACAGCTTGCCGGCAGCGTCCACCAGCTTGGCTTCGACGAACGCCGTGCGCCGGCCGATCGAGAGCACCCTTCCCTTGGCGCGCACCGCCTCGCCGCCCGGCTTCAGTGCGCGATGATAGGAGACCTTCAGCTCCAGCGTCGTATAGCCCTGCGTCGCGGACAGCATGGTGTGCGCCGCGCACCCGCAGGCGCTGTCAAGCATGGTCGCCGCATAGCCGCCGTGGATGCTGCCGATCGGGTTGAGCGCGTTGGTGCCGGGCACGCCGGCGAACACCACCGATCCCTTCTCCGCCTCGACGAGCGTAAAGCCCAGGGTATCGGCGATCGGTGCACGCCGATCGCTGTCCATCAGCATGCGTAGCTGCCCGAGCCCGTCTAGCGTGCCTGCGCTCTCCTCGATCACGTTCATCTTGGGCGATCCTCTGCCGTCGTCATCACGACCGTCATCGGCGCAAGATCGGTTTCAATCAACCACCTATATTATCGGTCCGCCGGATGAACGCCGCGACGTTGTCGTGGAGTTGGCGCAGCGAGTCCTGATGCGCGTAGACCATGTGGCCGGACTCGTAATAATGATACTCCACGTTGCTCTGCAGGCTCGCCGGGATCGGCAGGTGGTGCATCTCGTACCAGCCCTGATAATAAGGCGTCGCGGCGTCATAATAGCCGCCGTTGACCATCACCTTGAGCTGCGGATCATATTTCATCGCAGCGGCGAGATCGGGCAGCACGCTGGTGCCGACCATCTTGAGCGGCGGACCGCCCGGCGCGGCGTGGCTCCAGTCCCAATATTTGAACACGTCGATCTCGGGCTTGAAATCCTCGTCCTTGCCGTAGCCGAGATCCTTGCGCGCATAGCTGTTGAACGCCGAGACATAGGCGGAACTGAGCGCCGCCGACTGTGGATCATAATCCGCGTCCTTGGACAGCGGGTCCATGTCCGGCCCGGAGAAGCGCGTGTCTAGACGCCCTGTCGTGAGCCCCGCCTCGTCCTGAAGCTGCTTGGAGAAGGTCGGGCCGTCGATGCGCAGATCACCCTTCAGGATGTAGGCGGCGGGAAGCCCGGTATAATGCGCCAGCTTGTCGGCGATCTGCTGCTTGGCGGCGGGATCGATCTCGTCGCCCTGTGCCAGCGCAGACGCGTATTCGGTGGTGGCAAAATGCTCGACCTCCTTCAGGAACGGGGCAAGCTCGGGCGGCCGCCCGCCGGAGATACGGTTGTGATACCAGGCCGTCGCGGCATAGGTCGGCAGCTGGGTGACGTAGCCTTCGACATTGCCGGGATTGCCGCCCTGCAAGCCCGCGAACAGGTTGAAATCGAGGATCTGCGAGAGCAGGATCACACCGTTGAAGTCGATATTGTCACCGGTCGTGAGGCTGTTGATCAGCACCGCCGATCGCGGCGTGCCGTAGCTTTCGCCGAACAGATATTTGGGCGAGTTCCAGCGGCCATATTTGGTGAGGAAGCCCTTGATGAACTCGTCGAAGGCATAAGCGTCGGCATCGATGCCGAAGAACGCCTTCTCCTTATCCTTGCCGGCGATGCGGCTGAAGCCCGTGCCCGGCGCATCGATGAACACGACATCGGACACGTCGAGCAGGCTGTAGCTGTTGTTGACGAGCGAATAGGGCGCGGCAGGCGTGTGGCTGTCGTCCGCAGTCATCACCCGCTTCGGCCCGAACGCGCCCATGTGCAGCCAGACCGTCGAAGAGCCTGGGCCGCCATTGTAGAGGAACGTGATCGGGCGATCTGCCGAGGGCACGCCCTTCTTGAAATAGGCCGCGTAGAAGATCGACGCTTCGGCCTGCGCGTTCTTCTTGTCGCCGAGATCGCTGTCCGACTTCTCGCGCCAGGCGGCATCGTCCCAGTCCTTGGGGTGGACGATGATCGTGCCGGCGACGGCATGGTAGGCGACAGCCTTGCCTTCAACCGTGACCGAGCCTTCGCTATCCACGCTGGTGGGCGAGAACAGCACGCCCTTGTCGATCCCGGCCGACGTCGTAGCGTCAGGCTTCTTGGTGTCCGCGCCAGGCTTGGCCTGCTCGGCAGCGTCGGCGGCTCCGAAGGACAACGATGCGGCGGCGGCGAGCAACAGGGTTTTCGAGATCATGGCGGCCTTCCGGTGTTTGGCTTTGCCAACACACTAGCCACGGATCGCCGCGCATCAAGCGGTTTCAGGTTCGATCGACGAAGCACCATGTCCTCTCGCTCGCAGCGAGAGGACATGTACGCAGTCTCTACCAGCGCCGGCCGTAGTAGCCGCGCCGATAGCCATAACCCCGGCGATAGCCGTAGCCACGACCGTAGCCATAATGGCCATAGTACCAGACGTGATACGGATAAGGCCGATAGGTCCACGCACCGCCGTAGAACACCCAGGGTCGGTACCAACCCGGCGCCGCATAGACATAAGGTGCTCCGCCATAGCCGCCGTACGAGAAGGCAGGCGCGCCACCGCGGACGACATAACCCGGCGGGCAACCGGGGCTGGTGGCGTTGCTGCCGGAGGCATCACCGACGACCGCGCCGCCCGCCGCGCCGACCACGGCACCGGCCACGGCGCCACTGCCATGATTGCCGCGCCCGCCGACGGCCGAGCCGAGGATCGCGCCCGCTATGCCTCCGATCAGCGCGCCCTGCCCGGCATCGCCATGCGCCCGCACGCAATAGGCCTGGGACCATTGCTGTGCATAGGCCGCATATTGCTGATCGGCCGCCTGCTGGCGCGCAACGTCGGCGCCGGCCTGGTAACCCGGCGGCGGCGGCGGCGGACGGGTGCCGTCATAGCCGGGTGGCGGGCTGTCATAGCCGTCATCCTGCTCAGGCGGCGGCGCGCCGCGGTAATCCTGAGCGCCATTGCCTTGGCCCTGATAACCCTGCCCGCCATAGCCTTGGTCCTGATAGCCTTGCTGCGGGGGCTGGCGCGAAGCATCGTAGCCGGGCGGTGGCTGGTCATGGCCCTGCCCCTCATAGCCGCGCGATTGCTGGTCATCGTAGCCGTACGGCTGCTGTGAAGAGCCCTGCGGCGCCTGCTGATCATAATAACCGCCGGATCCATAGCCCTGATCCTGCGCCACGGCCGCGCCGGCCAGCATAGGCGTCGCGATCAACGACATGGCGCCGAGCAGGAAGGTGGTCTTTCCGGTTACCGTCATTGCCATGATACTGATCCCGCAAGTCTGAAGATTGCGCGTCTCTGACAGGGCCTGCCTGAACCCTGTCTGAGCGCGGCGCCCCAGCCCGCACCCGCTTAAACGACGCCTCAGAAGATTTGCGAGAAGATCGCGTAGAGCAGGCCGGCGAGGATCATCGCCATGGGGAGTGTCAGCACCCATGCCATCACCATGTTGCGGATCGTCGCCATCTGCAGTCCCGATCCGTTCGCCGCCATGGTTCCGGCGACGCCCGAGGACAGGACGTGGGTGGTCGAGACCGGCAGGCCGTACCCGGTCGCCAGGCCGATGGTGGCGGCGGCGACGAGCTCGGCCGAGGCACCCTGCGCGTAGGTCAGGTGGGTCTTGCCGATCTTCTCGCCCACCGTGACGACGATGCGCTTCCAGCCGACCATGGTGCCGAGCCCGAGCGCGAGGGCGACGGTGACCTTCACCCAGTCCGGGATGTACTTGGTGCCGCTGTCGAGCGAGGCGCCGAGCGACTTGAGCTTCGCCACTTCCTCCCCGCTGAACCCGGCAGGCTTGGCGCCCATGACGCGCACCGCTTCCGACGCCAGGTACATGTCGTTGCGCACGTTGGGCGTGGCGGCGGCCGGGACGCCCTTGATGGCGCCGTAGCCCTTCACCTGGCGGGCGATGTCCCCGGTCAGCGCGGCCAGGGCCGCGTAGATCTCCGGCTTGCCGACGTCCTTGCCCTTCAGCGCGTCGCCGACCCGGGCGCGGGCGGCGGCCGGGTCGATGGCGGGCTGCCCGGCGGCGTGGGCGGCGAACACGCCCTGGGCGTCCTGCGTCGCTTGCAGGAACATCGGCGTCGTGTCCTCCGGGATCGCGCGGTTCAGCGCGTAGGCGGTGGGGGCGGCACCGATCAGGATCAGCATGATCAGGCCCATGCCTTTCTGCCCGTCGTTGCCGCCATGGGCGAAGGACACCCCCGTGC
>CAXTBZ010000013.1:11600-43289 GCA_964242855.1 uncultured Sphingomonadaceae bacterium | reverse complement strand
AGGTCACCAGCTTGGCGATCATCGGGTCGTAGAACATCGAGACCTCGCCGCCCTCCTCGACGCCGGTGTCGACGCGGACGACGGTGGTGTCCGAACGGCTCTCCTTGGGCGGGTTGTAGCGGATCAGGCGGCCTGTGGAGGGCAGGAAGTTACGATAAGGGTCTTCCGCATAGACCCGGCTTTCCATCGACCAGCCGTTGAGCTGCACCTCGTCCTGCGTGAAGCCGAGCGGTTCGCCGGCGGCGACGCGGATCATCTGCTCGACCAAATCGAGCCCGGTGATCTCCTCGGTCACCGGATGCTCGACCTGGAGCCGGGTGTTCATCTCGAGGAAGTAGAAGCCCTTCCCGGTCTTGTCAGCGCCCGAGACGATCAGCTCGACCGTGCCGGCGCTGTAATAGCCCACTGCACGGGCCAGCGCGACCGCCTGCTCGCCCATCGCGCGGCGCATCTCGGGCGTGACGAACGGCGACGGCGCCTCCTCGACGACCTTCTGGTGGCGGCGCTGGATCGAGCACTCGCGCTCGTTCAGGTAGACGATGTTGCCGTGCTGGTCGCCGAGCAGCTGGATCTCGATATGGCGCGGGCTTTCGATGAACTTCTCGATGAACACGCGGTCGTCGCCGAAGCTGGCAAGGCCCTCGCGCTTGGTCGCCTCGAAGCCCTCGCGCACGTCCTGTTCGCTCCACGCGAGACGCATGCCCTTGCCGCCGCCGCCGGCGGACGCTTTCATCATCACCGGATAGCCGATGTCGTCGGCGATCTTCACCGCGTCATCGGTGGTGGCAATCTCGCCGAGGAAGCCGGGGACGACGTTGACGCCCGCCTGCTTGGCGAGCTTCTTGGATTCGATCTTGTCGCCCATCGCGGCGATCGCGTTGACCGGCGGGCCGATGAAGGCGATGCCGGCATCCTTCAGCGCCTTGGCGAAGCTCTGCCGCTCGGAGAGGAAGCCGTAGCCGGGGTGGACGGCCTCGGCGCCGGTCGCCTTGCAGGCCTCGACGATCGCGTCGGCGAGCAGATAGCTCTCGGCGGCCGGCGGCGGCCCGAGCCGCACCGCCTCGTCCGCCATCTTCACATGCGGGCTGAGCGCATCGGCATCCGAATAGACCGCGACGGTCTTGATGCCCATCTTCTTGGCGGTGCGGATGACACGGCAGGCGATCTCGCCGCGATTGGCGATCAGGATTTTCTTGAACATCAACCCTTCTTCTTTCCAAAGACCTGCACGAATGACAGAACGACGAACGCGATGAACAAAACTAGCGCCGCCACCATGACGGGGTCGGTGCCGTTAGGATCGCAATACCTGTTGACGAGCGCATAGTTGTCGTCGTCGCAGCTCACAGCGCGCTGAAATCCGATAAATCCGAGGATCGCGCTGGATAGAAAGGCGATGGCTGCCGCAAACGGGCGCAATGCTATCCATTTTGAATTCATCGCAGCCTCCCCTTTTAACAGCCCGCAAATGTTCACTTTATGACTTGCGCCCACCTATCTAGTCATGCCGGGCTTGATCCGGCATCCAGCTGCCTTCTCCGACGTCGGAAGAACAAGCTGGACCCCGGATCAAGTCCGGGGTGAAGAGGTGGGGGAAGATCACTCAGCCGCTTCCAGACGCGCCTGATCCACCCGCATCGGCACGATGCCGAGCTTGGCGAAGAGCGCGGCGTCGCGGTCGTCTCCGGCGTTGCCCGTCGTCAGCAGCCTGTCGCCGGTGAAGATCGAGTTGGCCCCCGCCATGAAGCACAGCGCCTGCGTGGCGTCGCTCATGCTCTCGCGGCCGGCCGAGAGGCGCACCATGCTTTCCGGCATCGTGATCCGCGCCACCGCCACCGTGCGGACGAACTCGATGTCGTCGATCTTCGCCGACGGCACGTCCTTCAGGATGTCGCCCAGGATCGTGCCCTCGATCGGCACCAGCGCGTTGATCGGCACCGAGCCCGGATGCACCGGCAGCGTCGCGAGCGCGTGGAGGAAGCCCACCCGGTCGGCGCGCGTTTCGCCCATGCCCATGATGCCGCCCGAGCAGACGTTGATCCCCGCACCGCGCACATTCTCCAGAGTGTCGAGACGATCCTCGAAGCTGCGCGTCGAGATGACGTTGGCGTAGTTCTCGGGCGAGGTATCGATATTGTGGTTGTAGTAATCAAGCCCCGCATTTCCCAGCACCTGCGCCTGATCGGGCGTCAGCATGCCGAGCGTCATGCAGGTCTCCAGCCCCATCTGCCGCACGCCCTGGATCATCGCGGCGAGCTGGGGCAAGTCCCTGTCCTTGGGGTTGCGCCAGGCAGCACCCATGCAGAACCGCGTCGAGCCGTGATCCTTGGCCTGCGCGGCGGCCTGGAGGACCTGCTGGACCTCCATCAGCTTGGTCGCCTTCAGTCCGGTCTCGGCATGCGCGGACTGGTTGCAGTAGCCGCAATCCTCGACGCATCCACCGGTCTTGATCGAGAGCAGGGTCGAGAGCTGCACCTCGTTCTCGTGATGGTGCCGGACATGCACGTCGTGCGCGCGGGCTACCAGATCGAGGAAGGGCAAGTCGAAAAGCTCGGCGATCTCCTCGCGGGTCCAGTCCGTCCCGCCGACGTCAACGCCCACCGACTCCGTTCGTCCTGAGCCTGTCGAAGTGCGTACTTCAAGCGAATCGCTCGCGGCACGTCCATCGACAGGCTCAGGACGAACGGTGGATAGGGAGTGGCTCATCACGCAGCTTTCTCTTCCTCGGCGCCCTCGGGCGGCATGTTGTGGCCCAGCAGCTTCAACACTTCCGCCGCGGCATCCGCAAGGTTCGTGCCTGGCCCGAAGATCGCCGAGACGCCGGCATCGTACAATGCCTGATAGTCCTGCGCCGGGATCACGCCGCCTGCGATCACCTTGATGTCGCTGCGCCCCTTGTCGCGGAGCAGGTTGATCAGCTCGGGGATCAGCGTCTTGTGCCCCGCGGCGAGGCTAGAGGCGCCGACCACGTCGACATCCTCTCGGATCGCGACCTCCACCGCCTCGGCCGGCGTCTGGAACAATGGACCCGCGACGATCTCGAAGCCCAGATCGCCGAATGCCGAGCTCACGAGGTTCGCGCCGCGATCGTGACCGTCCTGGCCCATCTTGGCGACGAACATCTTGGGGCGCCGGCCCTTGCGGTGAGCGACCGCATCGACGCCCTCGATCAGCATCGCCCAGTTCGCGTCGGCACCGTAAGCGCCGCCGTAGATGCCCTTCACCGGGGTCGGCGTGGTGCCGTAGCGGCCGAAGACATCCTCCATGGCGAGGCTGATCTCGCCGAGCGTCGCACGCTGACGGGCGCACTCCACGGCCAGCGCGAGCAGGTTCTCCTTGCCTCGAGCGCCCTCGCGCAGCGCATCGAGCGCGGCCTGGCATTTCGCCTCGTCACGGCCCGCCTTGACCTTCTCGATGCGCGCGATCTGGCCGGCCCGCACGGCGACGTTGTCGACGTCGAGGATGTCGATCGGGTCCTGCTTGTCGAGCCGGTACTTGTTGACGCCGACGATCACGTCTTCCTTGCGATCGACGCGCGCGGCGCGGGCCGCCGACGCTTCCTCGATCATCGCCTTGGGCCAGCCGGCGGCGACGGCCTTGGCCATGCCGCCCTCCGCTTCGACCTTCTCGATGATCTCCCAGGCGCGATCGACGAGCTGCTGGGTGAGGCTTTCGATGTAATATGAGCCACCCAGCGGATCGACCACCTTGGTCATGCCGGTCTCTTCCTGGATCACGATCTGGGTATTGCGCGCGATCCGGGGGGAGAAATCGGTCGGCAGGGCGATGGCTTCGTCCAGCCGCCGAGCATCGCCGCCATCGCCTCGATCGTGGTGCGCATGACGTTGTTGTACGGATCCTGCTCGGTCAGCGAGACGCCGGACGTTTGGCAGTGGGTGCGCAGCATCTTGGAGCGTTCGTCCTGCGCGCCGAGCTTGGTCATCACCCGGTGCCACAGCACGCGCGCAGCCCGCAGCTTGGCGATCTCCATGAAGAAGTTCATGCCAATCGCGAAGAAGAAACTCAGGCGCCCTGCGAACTTGTCGATGTCTAGCCCGCTGGCGACGCCGTATTTCACATATTCCATGCCGTCGGCGATCGTGAACGCAAGCTCCTGCACCTGCGTCGCCCCGGCTTCCTGCATGTGGTAGCCGGAGATCGAAATGCTGTTGAACTTCGGCATGTTGCGCGAGGTATATCCGAAGATATCGGAGATGATGCGCATGCTCGGTTCGGGCGGATAGATGTAAGTGTTGCGGACCATGAACTCCTTCAGGATGTCGTTCTGGATGGTGCCGTCCAGCTGATCCTGCGGGACGCCCTGCTCCTCGCCCGCGACAATAAAGAAGGCAAGGATCGGGATCACCGCGCCGTTCATCGTCATCGAGACGGACATCTTGTCGAGCGGGATGCCATCGAACAGGATCTTCATGTCGTCGATCGTGTCGATCGCCACGCCTGCCTTGCCGACATCGCCGGTGACGCGCGGATGATCGCTGTCATAGCCGCGATGCGTCGCCAGGTCGAAGGCGACCGAGAGACCTTTCTGGCCAGCCTTCAGGTTGCGATGGTAAAAGGCGTTGGACGCTTCAGCGGTGGAGAAGCCGGCGTATTGGCGGATCGTCCACGGGCGACCAGCGTACATCGATGCACGCACGCCGCGGGTGAATGGCGCGAAGCCCGGCAGCCCCGGATCGATGCCGGCGACATCGTCCTGCGTGTAGAGCGGCTTGACGTCGATCCCTTCCGGCGTGTGCCAGGTGAGGTCGGCGCCCTTCACCTCCTTGGCGGCGGCGGCTTCCCACTTCGCGAGCGTTGGCGCGGTAGACGGCTCCGGCAGATCGCGCGGCTTGGGCGCGGCGCCGCTGTCCTCGCCGGAGTTCAGCTCAATGGCCATTCAAACCTCCGTTCGTCCCGAGCGAAGTCGAGGGACGTGCCACAAAGACCACACCGTTCTTCGCGCACCTCGACTTCGCTCGGCACGAACGGAGTAGGGGTCGCATAGGAGCGGATCAATGTCCCGCGCCCTCTCTAGGCGTCTCCATGATCTCGGTGAGCACCCCGTTCATGTCCTTTGGATGGACAAAGAAGATCGGGGTGCCGTGCGCGCCGATGCGCGGCTCGCCTAATATCTTCGCACCCTTGCTTTGGAACCAGGCCTTGGCCTCCTGGATGTCGGGCACCTCGTAGCACATGTGATGCTGGCCGCCTGCCGGGTTCCTGGCGATGAAGCCGTGGATCGGCGAAGTCTCGCCCAGCGGTTCGATCAGCTCCACCTGAACATTGGGAGCATCGACGAAACAGACCTTCACGCCCTGCGCCGGCAGATCGAAAGGCTCGCCGATCGTCTCCGCACCCATGACATCGCGATAGTAGGCGATCGATGCTGCGATCGACGGTGTCGCCACGCCGACATGATTGAGCCGCCCCAGCTTCAATTCACCAGCTCCACCGCCATCGACGTCGCCTCGCCCCCACCCAGGCAGATCGAGGCGAGCCCGCGCTTCAGGCCGTTGACCTGCAGCCCGTTGATCAGCGCGCCGAGGATCCGCGCGCCGGAAGCACCTACAGGATGGCCGAGCGCGCAGGCACCGCCGTGGATGTTGAGCACGTCGTGCGGCACCCCAAGGTCGTGCATCGCGATCATCGCCACGGTGGCAAACGCCTCGTTGACCTCGAACAGATCGACATCCTTGGTCGTCCAGCCCGCCCTCTCCAGCGCGCGCTTTGACGAGCCGACCGGCGCGGTCGTGAACTTGGCCGGCGCGTGGGCAAAGGCCGCATGGCTGACGACGCGAGCGATCGGCGTCACGCCAAGCTTCTCGGCAACGCTCATCCGCGTCATCACCAGGGCCGCCGCACCGTCCGAGATCGAGGACGCATTGGCCGCCGTTATCGTGCCGTCCTTGGCAAAGGCGGGCTTCAGCGTCGGGATCTTGGCGATGTTGGCGTTGCGCGGCTGCTCGTCGCTGTCGATCACTACCTCGCCCTTGCGGGTCTTGACCGTGATCGGCACGATCTCGTTACCGAGCTTGTCGGCATGATCGAGCGCCCGGCCGAGCGAGGCGATCGCGAACTCGTCCTGCTTCTCGCGGGTGAACTGATATTCCTGCGCCACGTCCTCGGCGAAATTGCCCATCAGCTTACCCTGCTCGTAGACATCTTCTAGCCCGTCGAGGAACATATGGTCATAGAGCTTGTCGTGGCCGATCCGTGCGCCGGCGCGGTGCTTGAGGTTGAGGTAGGGCGCATTGGTCATGCTCTCCATGCCGCCTGCGACGATGATGTCGGCGGAGCCGGCGGCGAGCGCGTCGGATGCCATGATCGCCGCCTGCATCGCGGACCCGCACATCTTGTTGATCGTCGTCGCCTCGACGGTGTTGGGAAGTCCACCGAAGATCGCTGCCTGCCGCGCCGGCGCCTGCCCCAGGCCCGCAGGCAGCACGCAGCCCATGTAGCAGCGCTCGATCTGCTCGGGCGTCAAACCGGAGCGCTCGACCGCGCCCCTGACGGCGATCGCGCCGAGTTCGGTGGCGGTCAGCGAGGACAGCTCGCCCATCATTCCGCCCATCGGCGTGCGGGCGAAGGACAGGAAGACTACGGGATCGGTGGTGCTCATGAGGTTACCTTTTGAAATGTCCGGGTTTCCAGTCAGACCCGCTCTGTTTGCGGATCGATTCTGCCAACACATCGTACAGGCGCTTCATCCGCCCCAAACCTTCTTGGTCGCCTCTTGGGAACGAACCTGCAACGCCAAAGCCGTCTTGCAAGAAACTCTTGTCGTCATAGCGATCGGCAAAATACGACTTCCAATCCCAATATTCATCCGCGAGGGTCACCTGATCCGCCAACGGAAGAACTGCGACCGCCTCTTTCAAGCGAGTTGCCAAGTCGGCATCGTCACCAAACAGCGTTGACGACAATTCGCGAGCGACGAAGGCTTGAAGCGCGGGCCAGCGCTCCTCTGCAAGCTGCCAACGCTCTCGCTCAGCTCTACTCATAACGGAATGTTGTCGTGCTTCTTCCAAGGGTTCTCGAGCTGCTTGTTCCTCAGCTTGCGAAGCCCCAGCGCCACGCGCTTGCGGGTGGAATGCGGCATGATGATCTCGTCGATGAAGCCCTTGGACGCCGCCACGAAGGGGTTGGCGAAGCGGGCCTCGTATTCGGCGGTGCGCTCGGCGATCTCTTCCGGCGTCTTGCCGCGGAAGATGATCTCCACCGCGCCCTTGGCGCCCATCACCGCGATCTCGGCGGTCGGCCAGGCATAATTGAAATCGCCGCGCAGATGCTTGGAGGCCATGACGTCATAGGCGCCGCCATAGGCCTTGCGGGTGATCACCGTGATCTTGGGCACCGTCGCTTCGGCATAGGCGAAGAGCAGTTTGGCGCCGTGGGTGATGATGCCGTTATGCTCTTGCGACACGCCCGGCAGGAAGCCCGGCACGTCCACGAACGTCACGATCGGGATGTCAAAGGCGTCGCAGAAGCGCACGAAGCGCGCGCCCTTGCGCGAGGACGAGATATCCAGCACGCCGGCCAGCACCATCGGCTGGTTGGAGACGATACCGACGGTACGCCCCTCGATCCGGCCGAAGCCGATGATGATGTTGCCCGCGAAGCCCGGCTGCAATTCGAAGAAGTCGCCCTCGTCTACCGTCTTGGCGATCAGCTCGTGCATGTCGTAGGGCATATTGGCCGACGCGGGAATCAGCGTGTCGAGGCTGGGATCGAGCCGATCCCACGGATCGTGGGTCGGGCGTTCGGGGGCGCCGGCGCGGTTGCTCTCGGGCAGGAAGTCGATGAAGTCGCGCGCGGCGAGCAGCGCCTCGACGTCGTTGTCGAGCGCCAGGTCCGCGACGCCCGATCGGGTGGTGTGGGCGATCGCCCCGCCCAGCTCCTCCTGCGTCACCACCTCGTTGGTGACGGTCTTCACCACATCAGGGCCGGTGATGAACATGTAGGACGAATCCTTTACCATGAAGATGAAGTCGGTCATCGCCGGGCTGTACACGGCACCGCCCGCGCACGGCCCCATGATCAGGCTGAGCTGCGGCACGACGCCCGACGCCAGCACATTGCGCTGGAAGACTTCGGCATAGCCGCCAAGCGAGGCGACGCCCTCCTGAATCCGCGCGCCGCCTGAGTCGTTGAGGCCGATCACCGGCGCGCCGACCTTCAGCGCCATGTCCATGATCTTGCAAATCTTCTGCGCGTGGCGTTCGCTCAACGATCCGCCGAACACGGTGAAATCCTGGCTGAACACGAACACCAGCCGGCCGTTGACCGTACCCGATCCGGTGACGACGCCGTCGCCTGCGATGTGGGTGTCGTCCATGCCGAAGTCGACGCAATTATGCTCGACGAACATGTCGAGCTCCTCGAAGCTGCCCTCGTCGAGCAGGATATCGAGCCGTTCGCGCGCGGTCAGCCGCCCCTTGGCGTGCTGCGCGTCGATCCGCTTCTGTCCACCGCCAAGGCGCGCCTCGGTGCGGCGCTGCTCAAGCTGTTCGAGGGTCGTCTGCACACGCTCTCCTTGGCACCGTCGGCGAACGGTCCGGTGCCTGCACTCGAAGGCCGTGATACGCAAATGTGGTTTTGTGAAGTTGCGAATGGCGTTCTTGTGAAATATGCCGGAACGATGGCTCGGTCGTCCCGCCCCTTGTTCGCCGGTGCGCGCGTACGTGATCTCCGGGCTAGGCTGCGGCTGAGCCAGATGGCGTTGGCGCAGCGGCTCGGCATATCGATCAGTTACCTTTCACAGATCGAAACCGACGGGCGGCCACTGACCGCTGCCGTTTCGCTCGCGCTGGCGGCGGCTTACCCATCCGACTGGACCGGGATCGACGAGGACGAGGCCGCGCGCCTGCTCGCCGGGCTGGCGGAGGCCGCTGCCGAACCGCTGCTCCCCGAACCGCCGCCGGAAACCGAGCTGCTGGCCCGCGCGATCGAGCAGCAACCCGGGCTCTCGCGCCGCTTCGTCGCGCTGCATGCCGCCTGGCGCTCTGCGCAGGACCAACTCCAGCGGCTCGACGACGCCTATGACACCGGCGCCGCTTCGGGCGGGCGCCTGCCGTGGGACGAAGTGCGGGACTGGTTTCATGACGCCGGCAATTACATCGACCTGGTCGATACGGCTGCGGAGGCGATCGGAAATACCCTGGCGCCTGGGCCTGACGCACTGGCGGATCGGTTACGCGACCGACACCGCATCGTGCTGCGCTCGTCCAGCTGTAATGCCGGGCCGCTGCGCGCGTACGATCCCGCGCATCGCATTCTGACGCTCGATCCGGCACAGGCGCCCGAGAGCCGCGCCTTCCAGCTTGCACACCAGCTCGCCCGCGTCGAACTTGCCGACGAGATCGCCGCCGTGCTCGCCCGCGCCACCATGACTTCGATCGAAGCGGCACGGCTGCTCGGCATCGGACTTGCCAACTACGCGGCCGGTGCCATCCTGATGCCCTACGAGGCGTTCCGCGCCGAAGCGCGTCGCGTGCGCCATGACATAGATTTGCTACGCCGCAGCTTCGGCGTCAGCTTCGAGCAGGCGTGTCACCGCCTCTCGACCCTTCAGCGGCCCAATGCTCGCGGCACCGCCTTCTTCTTCTGCCGGGTCGACATGGCCGGCAACATCACCAAACGCCATTCGGCCACGCGCCTGCAGTTCGCCCGCTTCGGCGGCGCCTGTCCGCTCTGGATCATGCACGAGGCGGTGGCGATCCCCGACCGCATTCTTATCCAGCTCGCCGAAATGCCCGAGGGTACGCGCTATGTGGCGATCGCCAAGGGTCTGGTGAAGGAAAGCGGCAGCTACGCGCGCTTGCCACGCCGCTACGCGGTCGCGCTCGGCTGCGAGATCGGCGAAGCGGCGGACTTCGTCTATGCCGACCACCTCAATTTGCAGCGCGCCGACGCCGCCACACCGATCGGCGTCTCCTGCCGCATCTGCCCGCGCGAGCGCTGCGATCAACGCGCCTTTCCACCCTCGGGCCGCGCGTTGCGCATCGACCCCGAACGTCGCGAGATCGTGCCCTACCGCTTCGATTAGGTGGCCGGCTCAGGCGGCGATCGCACGCGCCTCGATCATCCGGATCTGGGGAACGGTGAAGCCCTGTTCGGCGAGTTCGGAGGCTTGCCTGTCGGGCAGATGATGGCGGTGCCGGGTCACCACGAAGGCACGCCGCAGCGCCTCCAGCCGCGGATCGGCAAGTGCGCGCTGCTCCGCATTGAGCGCGAACAGCCTGGTGAAGATTCGTTCGATCAGCCCCGGCGCTTCGATGCTGCCGAGGCTGTCAGTGCGGGCAAGCGTCATCACCTGCTCTTCGAGGGGGGAGAACTCCGCCCGCTCGCCCGGCTTGAGCCTGAACGGTTCGATGGCAACCGCCGCGAGCGCTTCGGGCTCGAGGTCGTCGCGGACGGATGCCCGATACGCCATTGTCGCCTCCTCGCCTTATCCGGAGTGTCACGGACGGCCGCGCCCGTCGGGCGTCGCCACGTTCGTTCGCCTACCGGACACCGGCAGGCTGTCAAGCGCGACGCAATAATCATGCGGGGTTCCGAATGAACGGCATATTGCCGATGCTTGGCGTGGCCGAGCCGGACATCGCTTACGCAACGCTTATGTCGAGGCCGCAACCCACCTCTCGAACCCTTATCTAGATCGGTGCCACATCTTCAATCGATGTTGATGGAGGTGGTGGTGAAGCGCGTCCGACCCTTGGCCGACCGGGTGCTTTCCCACCTGTTCGGCATCGCGCTCTTGACCGCAGCGTGGTTCGGCCTGCGCCTGATGATGGCCGTGACGATCGGTCGCGGCGGGCATGATCCGGCAATCGTCTACCTCCTTGCCGCGCTGACCTTCTTGTCGGCGAGCGTCGGAGCGGCGTTCTCGATCATGGGACCGAGGCTGTTCGACACCGTTGTCGTCGCCGATAAATGGCTGGCGCATGTTCCGGCCGGCTTCGATGGCACTTGTCAGCCGATTGCCCGCAAGCCTGCCGCCAGCCGGTCTGCCCATGCCGCGATGCTTTCTGCAGTCCCAAGCTCCCCTTGCGACAGCTCGATCTCAACATACGGCAGCGATGGAAAGGCGTGGCGGGGCACCGTGTAATCGGTAGTGTCCATTATATATGGTTCGTTGTCGCCGACCACCAATCCGGGTTGCGCTTGCAGCCAGCCCAACAGGCCACGCGCGGGGCTGTCACTGGCGCCATTATGGAGCACCCCGACATGCCAGGGCCGCGCAACACCGCCGAGTACGGGCGTGAAGCTGTGCAGCGATACCAGAAGCGTCGCCATGCCCGCTGCCGACCGCCGCGCGATCTCGGCGCCGATCGCTTGCTGATAGGTCTCGTGGATCTCTGCGATGCGAGCCGAGCGATCGAACGCGGTCAGATGCCGGTTGCCCGGAATGATCGTGCCGTCGCTGATCTCCGGGACCGCGTCGGCTGCCTCCGGGTTGCGGTTGCAGTCGATCACCAGCCGCGAATAGGTCTGCCGCACGAACACGGCGTCGAGCGCCTTCGCCAGCCGCTCGCCGAGCACCGCGGTGCCGATGTCCCACCCGATGTGGCGCTTGCGATCCTCGTCCGAAACGCCCAGCGTACCGAGAGCGCGGGGCAAGGCGTTGCCGGCATGGTCGCCGACCAGCAGGAACGGCGCGGAGCCCTGCGGGTTGATGATCGTGTATGCCGGGGGATCGTCCGGCCCGAGCAGCGTGCCGCCTTCGTCCAGATGCCGGGGTCCTTCATCGTCCATGCCGCTGCTCACCATCCGCCACGTTACCACCTACCGCTACAAGCGATCGGTGGCGTTTGGCGAGCATCGCCTGATGCTGCGCCCGCGCGAGGGCCATGATCAGCGCCTGATTGAGGCGCGGCTGGATATCGATCCCGCGCCTTCCGACGTGCGCTGGCTGCATGACGTGTTCGGTAACTCGGTCGCTGTGGCGCGCTTCAAGGGCCGCGCCGATCATGTCCGCTTTGCAAGCGAGGTGCGGATGGAGCATCATCCGATCGACGGCGCCGCGGTCGAGATCGAGGATTATGCGCGCTGCTATCCGTTCACCTATTCGTCCGAGGACATGCCCGACCTGCTGCGTTCGATCGAGCGCGGGCACCATGATCCCGAACGCGTGATCGACGACTGGGCGCGCCGCTTCGTGCGCCTCGACGGCAAGACAGATACGCTGGCGCTGCTGACCGACATGGTCCGCACGATCCGCCAGAACTTCACCTACATCCCACGCCAGGAACAGGGCACGCAGACGCCAATCGAGACGCTGTCGCGCCGCCAGGGCACCTGCCGCGACTATGCAGTGCTGATGATCGAGGCGGCGCGCGCGCTGGGCCTCGCGGCGCGCTTCGTGTCGGGCTACGTCTATTCGCCGGGTGCGGGGGAAGGCCGGGTCGGCGGGGGCAACACCCATGCCTGGGTCCGCATCTTCCTGCCGGGATCGGGCTGGGTCGAGTTCGATCCCACCAACGGCATCGTCGGTTCGCGCGGCCTGATCCGCGTAGCGATCGCGCGCGACCCGTGGCAGGCGGTGCCGCTTTCGGGCACCTGGGCCGGATTTCCCGGCAGCTTCCTCGACATGGACGTCTCGGTCGAGATCGCGATGGACGGGCAGACCCCACCGGCGACCGCCGCTGCCACCACGCTCAACCCCGAAATCCAGCCCGTCCTCCAGATGGAAGGCCCAGATCGATGCTGATTCGCACCGGCTACGACATCCGCTTTGACGCCCAAGCCCCGGTGCCGGTGCTGGCGCTGCTGAGCATCCACCCCTCGCGCCAGCGAGACCTCAGGACCACCCACCGCATCGTCGCATCTCCCGACGTGCCGCTCTACGATTTCCTCGATGGCTTCGGCAATCTGTGCACCCGCTTCACGATCCCGGCGGGCGGCATCGATCTCTCGTGCGACATCGTCGTCTTCGACAGCGGGACGCCCGATCCGGTGGTGCCGGACGCTCCGCAGCACGCGATCGAGGATCTGCCGGACGAGACTTTGCTGTACCTGCTTTCCAGCCGCTATTGCGAGACCGACCGCCTGGTCGACACCGCATGGTCGTTGTTCGGCGGCATCAAGCCCGGCTGGGCACGCGTGCAGGCGATCGTCGACTTCACCCACAGCCACGTCGAGTTCGGCTATCACCATGCCCGCCCGACCAAAACGGCGTGGGACGCGCATCAGGAACAGAAGGGCGTGTGCCGCGATTTCGCCCATCTCGCGATCACGCTCTGCCGTTGCATGAACATTCCGGCGCGGTACTGCACTGGCTATCTGGGCGACATCGGCATCCCGCCGGTCGACGCGCCGATGGACTTTTCCGCCTGGTTCGAAGCGTATCTCGGCGGGCGTTGGTACACTTTCGATGCGCGCCACAACACACCGCGCATTGCGCGCATCCTGATGGCGCGCGGCCGCGATGCCACCGATGCCGCACTCACCACCACCTTCGGGTCCGCAACTCTCACCCGTTTCGAGGTCCATACCGATGAAGTCGCCGAACCCGCTGCTTGAATCTTGGGACGGTCCGTTCGCCGCCCCGCCCTTTGATCGCATCCGCGCCGAGCATGTGCTCCCCGCGCTGGACGAGACGATCGCCGTGCACTCCGCCGAGATCGAGGCGATCGCGACCGATCCTGCGGCCCCCGACTTCGCCAACACGATGGCGGCGCTCGAACGCGCGGGATCGGCGCTGTCGCGCGTGCGGCGCGTGTTCTGGACGATCTCGTCCGCGCACGCCGACCAGGCGATCCGCGCGATCGAGCCCGAGGTGTCTGCCGGACTGACCCGCCACGGCATCGCCATCGGCCACGATCGCCGCTTGTTCGAGCGCGTCGCCGCCGTCTGGCGCGCGCGCGATCTGCTGAGTGCCGAGGAGAAGCGCCTGGTCGAGAACAGCTATCGCGGCTTCGTCGCGGGCGGTGCGTTGCTCGACGGGGCCGCCAAGACGCGGTTTGCCGCGATTGAGGAGCGGTTGGGAGCCTTGTCGGTCAGCTTCGGCCAGAATGTCCTGGCAGCGACCGCGGACTGGACGCTGCTCCTCGAAGAACGCGATTGCGAGGGTCTGCCCGACACCTTCCGCGCCTCCGCAGCGCGCCGGGCCGAGGCGGAGGGCACGGCCGGCTTCCTCTTCACGCTTGGCCGCGGCGACTTCGAGGATTTCCTCAGCTTCTCGGCGCGACGTGATCTCCGCGAACAGATGTGGCGCGCGTTCACCAGCCGCTGCGATGGCGGAGCGCACGACAATTGGCCGACCTTGACCGAGATCGTCGCGCTGCGCCAGGAACGCGCCCACCTGCTCGGCCATGCGACGTCCGCCGAGGAGAAGCTGGAGGACAGCATGGCGCAGACGCCCGCCGCGGCGATGGCGTTGCTCGAGCGGCTATGGGCGCCGGCTCGCCTGCGTGCGCTCGACGAGCAGCGTGAACTCGAAGCGCGCAGCGACCTCGATCGGATCGAGGCCTGGGACTGGCGCTACTATGCCGAGCAGCTCCGCCGCGAACGCTACGATCTCGACGGCGCGGCGGTGAAGCGGCATCTGACGCTGGACGCAGTACGCGCCGCCGCCTTCGACTGCGCCGAGCGGCTGTACGGCCTGCGCTTCGACGAACGGCCGGACATTCCTGGCTGGCATACCGACGTGCAGGCGTGGGCGGTTTCGGAGGTCAGCGGTGACGTCGGTTTGCTCTACACCGATTACATCGCGCGGCCTGAGAAGCATGGCGGCGCCTGGATGGGGTCGCTCCGCGTCCAAGAGCGGCTCGACGGGCGCGTGCTGCCGATCGTCTATACCGTCGCTAACTTCGCCAAGGCCGACGGCGGGACCTGCCTCTCAATCGACGAAGCGCGCACACTGTTCCACGAGTTCGGCCATGCGCTCCATGCGCTGCTTTCGGATGTCACCTATCCAAGTCTCGCCGGCACCGCTGTGCCGCGCGACTTCGTCGAGTTCCCGAGCAAGTTCATGGAGCATTGGATCGTATCGGACTCGGTGCTGGCGGGCTTCGGCGTGCCGGCGCACCTGATCGTGGCAATCGGCAAGGCGGACTCGTTCGGCCAGGGCTTCTCTACCGTCGAGCTCGCCGGCGCTTCCATTGTCGATCTCGCCATTCACGACCGGCCGGAGGCGGCACCCGACGTTCGCGCGATCGAAGCCGAGACGTTGGCGCGCATCGGAATGCCCGACGCGATCGGCATCCGTCATCGCCTGCCCCACTTCACCCATGTGTTCGATGGCGGCTATGCAGGCGCCTATTACAGCTATCTCTGGTCGGAAGTCTTGGATGCCGACGCCTTCAGCCTGTTCGGTGCCGACCTGTTCGACCCGAAGCTGGCCGATCGTTTCCGCCGCGAGATCCTGGGGCAGGGCAATGCGCGCGACGCGATGGAGAGCTTCATCGCCTTCCGTGGACGACCGCCCGCCGAGGAGCCGCTGCTCGCGAGCCGCAACCTGCTCGATGTCGCTTCGTTGGATCGTTAAGGCGCGGGGTTGACCCACAATTCCTTCATCAATAGCCGCACCGTCATGGCGCGTGTCCGGGCGTAGGCCCGCAACAAATTCAGGAGATATCTCATGCTCGTCGGCGTTCCCAAGGAGATCAAGAATCACGAATATCGCGTCGGGCTGACGCCGGGCACGATCCGTGAATATGTCGCCCACGGCCACAGCGCGATCGTGGAGACCGGATCGGGTGCCGGGATCGGCGCGTCCGACGACGTCTATCGCACTGCCGGCGCCGAAATCGTCGCCACCGCGCAGGAGGTGTTCGCGCGCGCCGAGATGGTGGTCAAGGTGAAGGAGCCGCAGCCCGCCGAATGGGTGCAGCTGCGCCCGGACCAGATCCTCTTCACCTATCTCCACCTCGCCCCCGATCCCGAACAGGCCAAGGGCCTGATGGCGTCGGGCTGCACCGCGGTCGCCTATGAGACGGTGACCGACGATCATGGCGGTCTGCCGCTGCTTGCGCCGATGAGCGAAGTCGCCGGGCGATTGTCGATCGAAGCGGCGGGTACGGCGCTGAAGGCGGTATCGGGTGGCCGCGGGCTTTTGCTTGGCGGCGTGCCGGGCGTCCAGGCGGCACGCGTGGTCGTCCTCGGTGGCGGCGTCGTCGGCACGCATGCGGCGCGCATGGCGGTCGGCCTCGGTGCCGAGGTATCGATCGTCGATCGCTCGATCCCGCGCCTGCGCCAGCTCGACGAGTTGTTCCAGGGCCGGGTCCGCACCCGCGTCTCGACCATTGCTTCGATCGAGGAGGAAATCGCCGAGGCCGATGTCGTGATCGGCGCAGTCCTGGTGCCGGGTGCGTCGGCCCCCAAGCTGGTGACCCGCGCGATGCTCGGCCACATGAAGCCGCGCGCGGTGCTGGTCGACGTCGCGATCGATCAAGGCGGCTGCTTCGAAACCAGCCACGCCACCACCCACGCCGATCCGACCTACGAGGTCGACGGCATCATTCATTACTGTGTCGCCAACATGCCGGGCGCGGTGCCGCTGACCTCCAGCCACGCGCTCAACAACGCAACCCTCCCCTACGGCTTAGCGCTGGCTAAAGATGGCGTCGCGGCGTTCGACACCAATCCGGGGCTCAAGAACGGACTGAACGTCCAGGGCGGCCACATCGTCAACAAGGTGGTGGCGGACAGCCTGCACTTCGCCTGATCGGCTCCTGGCCGTCAGGGCAGATCCATCCAGTCGCTCTCTCCGCCAATCGGGTCTCCGGGCGGAACGTCGACCGTGCGCGGGCGGTCGGCGAGCAGGCGTTCACGCTCCTGCGGGTCGAGCAGCTGGCGCGCGAGGCTCGTCGCCCAGACGGTGTCCGCCGCGTCGCCCTTGCGGCGCGCCAGAGCCTCGGCGACGTCGTGGACGCGGCCGTCGAGGATCGCCGCAACCTCGGGCGAGGTGCCGGGCTTGCGCGCAGTCTGCGCCATGGTGACGATGGTACGATAGGCGATCCGGCGGCTGAGCGGATCGGTGCGATCCGGCAGCGTGGCCGCCAGCAGCCGATCGAGCAGCTCGGCGACGCCGAGCGCCTGCGCATCGGCGGCGTGCTGCACCTCGAGACGCTCCAGCCGGCTCGGCGCGAGCAACGCGTTGAGCGGGATTTCGGCGCCGACATCCGCCGCCACCAGCGGATCGAACACCGGACCACCTGCGGTCTGGAACAGTTCGATATCGAACTGACGGTTGTCGCTGCCGTTGCGTGCCGACGAGAGCAGCGGGAGGAGCCCGGCCGGCACGCGCAGCTGATCGGGCGCCAGCGTAGCCAACACTGCCGCGAGGGCCGCGCGTTGCGCCTCGGGCGAGACGGGCTGCGATGTCTCTCGCGCATCACCGCTTACCGAATACGCGAAGTCTACCCCCCCGATCGCCTTGCTCGCCGCGACGACCTCGTAGCGATGGAGCAGGTAGATCGGCACGAAGCGGCGGCGCAGGTCCGCCACCGGTTCGCCCGGCGAGAGCGCGCCCAGACCAAAGCCGTCGATCGCCGCACGCCGCACTGCCATCAGGCGCACGAGCTCGGCGGTCGGGTCCGGCCCGTCGTCCCACAGCCCGCCCCACGGCTGCGCGGTGTCGGGCTTGCGCGCGTTATCGTCCTCGACATAGCGCAGGACCGCTGAGACATCGGCGCCGGCCTTGGCGCTCGCCTCCGCATCGCTGCCGGCACCGTAGAGCCAGTCGACCGTCGCCATGTCCCACTTGCCGACGCCGTTACCGTAGGCGTCGCTGAGATCGGGCTTGCCGTCGACGAGGCCGATGCGCGGCCCCGGATAATCCATCACCGAGGCGCGATCCTGCGTGCTCGCCGCAAAATTGTGCGCGAAGCCAAGCGAATGGCCGACCTCATGCGCGCCCAATTGCCGGATGCGGGCGAGCGCCACCTGCACCGGATCGTTCGGCCCGCCTTTGCCGGTGTTCGCCGCCCCCACCAGTCCCTGGAAGATGATGATGTCTTGCCGCACTCGTTCGGAGCCCAGCACCACATCGCCCTTGACGATTTCGCCGGTGCGCGGATCGACGATCTCCTGCCCGTAGGACCAGCCGCGGGTGGCGCGATCGTCCCAGTTCACGATGTTGTAGCGCACGTCCAACGGATCGACGCCGACGGGCAGCAGTTCGGCCTTGAACGCATCGATGTAGCCGGCAGCGTCGAACGCCCTACCCCACCAGTTGATGCCTTCGAGCAGCGCAGAGCGGATCGGTTCGGGCGCGGCGCGATCGAGGTAGAAGATGATCGGCTTCTTCACGCGGGATCGCGCCGCACCCGGATCGACCTTCTCCAGGCGGAAGTGGTTGGCGACATCGCGCACCACGTCCTGCCCGAGCGGCGCGCTATAATCGACTGCCTGCGTCGAGAAGCCGCCGATGCGCGGATCGAAGGCGCGGGGCACGAAGCCCGGCGCGGGCAGCCGCACGAAACTGTCGTGAACGGTGAAGCTTACTTGGCCCGCGCTCGGCGCGATGTTGCTGACTTCGTCGCCCGGCTGATCCGACGTGAAGGTCTGGACCGCGTCGATCTCGAGATTGTCGGGGAAGAGCTTCAGCGAGGCCGGATCGGCGGCACTGAGCTTGTCGTCCAGCTTGAAGCCCTTGCCGGCGCCCTGTGGCGCGTCGCCGGTGCCGATCGCATCCCCCTCCTGCCCGAGCGACTTGGCGATGCCGAGCATGTCTGTGGTGAGGAAGCTCGATATGTCGATCACGGTCTGCCCCGCCGGGCCGGGCAGCGCATCGCCCATCCAGACGACCGAGGTGGCGAAGTCGCCCGACGCGCCGCTCGGCGCCCGGAAGCGAGGGTTCTCGAAGACGATCGCCACTTTCCTGCCGAAGCGGCGGAACGCCAGCACCTGAGTATCGCTAACCCGTCCGCGATCAAGGAAGGTCGGCGCCGATCCGAGCCCAGTGCGGAGAGCGCTGCTGAAGAGATAGCGGCCCATCACTCCGTCGGGTCCGGCCGGCGGCAAGGTCAGCAGGATGCGTCCGCCGGCCCGATCGACATGAACCGGGAGCAGGCCGTCCGATGCAACCGTGCCGGCAAAGACATCGGGCTTCGAAGGCGCCGTGACGGCGATCGCCGGAGCCGCCATGACGGCCACCGCCGCGGCGCACGAAAGCAAGCAGTAGCGCATCCTGTCTCCGAAGCTGGCCCCAATGATCACGATGCGCAAAGCCACCGGATCGGGCAAGGCCTATCGCAGGCCTCGGTCCAACGATCAGGAAACGAGCATCAGCGCACCGGCGGTGCCATAGCCTTCGATGACGGGCGCAAGAGCCACCCGGATCGGTCGCTCCTCGGCGCCGTTGACCAGGAGACGGCTGTTGATCGAAGCGGCAGCGCCCCCGGTCAGCACCGCCTCGATCGCTTCAGTCACCGCAGCCCGCGCTGACAGCGCCAGCAGATCGGTCGCGCGCACGCCGACGAGACGGCCGGGCGTGAACCCGGCCATGCTCGCGAAGGTGGTGTCGGCTTGCGTGATCGTCCCGCGCACGCTCAACTGGACGACGCCGACTTCGCCGTGTGCCTCGATCGCGGCGCGAAGCGCAGCCGCCATCTGTTCGGCATGCTCCGCCTCGTCCTCCTCGCCGGTCGGCCGCAGGGTCAGCGCCACACCGTCCGGCCAGGGGAAGATGTGCGCGCGAAGCTTGCCGTCGCCATGCGGCGCGATCAGATGCCCTACGTGACCGGTGCGCAGCGTGCGGCGCAGCTGCGAGCCGACCGGCCCTTCGGCAAGCCTCGGCATCGCCTCGCCGAACGATATCCCCGCCAGCATCTCGCGCGCATGGCCGAGCATCATCGCACCCAGCGCATTCGCGTTACGGACGATCAGGGCTGTGTCGAGGGCGATGAAGCCACAGTCGATCCGCTCGGCGAGCAGGTCATGTTCGATCAGCGCCCGATCCCGCGGAACCGGCTCTTCCCCGCCGGACAGCGCCCGGTAGCGTGGTTCGGAGAGCAGCACGCAGCGGGGGCGGCCGTGATGCGTGACGATCAGCGGACCCTCCGCGGCGCGATCCTGCCACATCCCGAAATTCCGCGTGATTTCCGCAGCGGACACGAAGCGCGGGGCCTGTCTCTCCAGCATGACGCATTTACTCGCCTTAAGCTGGCCTGAGCCTGGTTAAGCCTCGTCAAGGAATCAAGCGAAGGTCGGTCCGATCTGCATGTGAATTGCGCAAGTTAGCGCGATAGCGGACTAACCGTGATCTTACCGCCTGCAGCCCATCATCGGGGCATGGCGCGCTTCTCCTTCTCTCCAAGGTTCCTGCCGGCGCACCGCACCGCGCCCGGCAGGGACGACCGTGGCACCGTGCTGATCGAGATGGCGTTCACGCTGCCGATCCTGCTCATCCTGCTGATGGGCATTGTCTCCTACGGAGACTGGATGCTGACCGCGCATTCGGTGCAGCAGGCCGCCAACGATGCGGCACGCGCCGCGATCGCGGGGCTCACCAGCTCCGAACGGGCAAGCATTGCGCAGACCGCGATGCAGACGACGCTACGCCGCGCCGGTGCGCTCGATCCGGCCAAGGCCACGCTGTCGATCGACGACGACGGCACCACCCTGGTGGCGCGGCTTCGCTACGACGCGAGCGCCGATCCGCTGCTCCACCTTACATTTGTGCCGATGCCGAGCGCGCAGATCCAGCGCGTGGCGGCAATCCGGCTCGACAGCTTCTGAGGACCCGATCATGTTCCGCTGGCTCCGTACCCTTCGCCGCGATCGCCGCGGCGCCGTCACCATCATCGCCGCAGGATCGCTGATCGCGCTACTCGTCGCCACCGCGCTCGCGGTCGACATGGGTTCGATCTATCTGAACAGCCGCCGCCTGCAGGGCGTCGCCGATGCGGCTGCGTTGGCCGCCGCCGAGACACCGGCAAGTGCTGCCGGCGCCGCCCAGCAGACGATCGCAGCCAATGGCTTGTCCGGCGCCAGCGTGTCGGCGCTGACCCAGGGCAGCTACAGCGGCGATGCCAGCGTGACGCCGGCCGCGCGCTATGTCGCCGGCGCGGCTCCGCAGAACGCCGCGCAGGTGACGCTCGGCCAAGACGTGCCGCTGTTCTTCGCGCGTGCCTTCGTCGGCCATAGCTCGACCCACATCGCGGCCAAGGCGACGGCGGTCAGGATCGACTATGCCGCCTTCTCGATCGGCTCGCGCCTGGCCGCGGTGCAGGGCGGGCTTCCCAACGCGCTGCTCTCCGCGCTGGCGGGCACCAACCTCAATGTATCAGTCATGGACTATAACGCGCTCGTCCAGAGCAACGTCGATGTGCTGCGCTTCTCGGACGCGCTGCGGACCCGGCTCCAGCTCAGCGGCGCCAGCTTCGGCGAGACGCTCAACGCCGCGGCGACCCTGCCGCAGGTGATCGGCGCGCTGGCCGACGTGACCGGCGATGCCGCTGCCGCCGCGTCCCTGCGCGCCATCGCGATCAAGGTCGCGCCGACGACGGTGCGCCTGTCCGATCTGATCGATCTCGGCCCCTATGCCTCGCAGGACCATGCCGATCCGTCCGCCACGATAAAGATCGATGGCTATTCGATGGTGCGCGAGATGCTCCAGCTTGCCAATGGTCAGCGGCAAGTGGCGCTCAACCTCGGGCTGGCGCTACCCGGTGTGACCAGTACCACGCTGACGCTGGCGATCGGGCAACGCCCCTCGCACTCGCCCTGGCTGGCGGTGACTCAGGCCGGCGACACGATCGTGCGGACGGCGCAAGCGCGGCTTTATCTCGATTCCAGCGTCGGCGGTGTCGCGACGCTCGGCATCGCATCGCTGCGCCTGCCGATCCTGATCGAGCTTGCCGAAGCGCAGGCGAAGCTTGCCGCGATCTCCTGCGCCGGCGGCCCCGCCAACGCATCGGTGACGCTGCAGGCACAACCCGCGGTCGGCTCGATCGCGATCGCCGACATCGACACCTCCACACTCGCCAACTTCACCGTGCCGGTGACCGAGAACCGCGCCGTGCTCGCCCACGCGCTGCTGCTCGACGTCACCGCCAAGGCGCACGTCGCGCTCGGCGGGGTGACCTGGCAGCAAGTCGGCTTCTCCTCGGCGGACATCGCGGCAGGCACGGTCCGCACCGTTTCGACCGGCGACATCGTGCAGGGCGTCGCCAGCTCGCTGATGAGCAACATGGACTTGCGAGTCACCGCGCTTGGCCTCGGCGTGAACGCGACGGTGGCGGCGCAACTCGTCGGCACCGTGCTCACCCCGCTCTCGCCCACACTCGACGGCCTGGTCGATCAGGTGACCCAGCTGCTCGGCGTCCATGTCGGGCAGGCCGATCTGCGTGTCGACGGGGTCCGCTGCGGCAAGCCGACTTTGGTCGCCTGAGGGTCGGCTAGAAGCCCATCAGGCTCAGCACTTCCTGGCGGCTGCGTTCGTCGTCGCGGAAACAGCCGAGCACGCGGCTGGTGGTCATGCCGACGCCTGGCGTGCGGACCCCACGTGCGGTCATGCAGGCGTGGCTCGCCTCGATCACCACCGCGACGCCCTGCGGCTTCAGATGCTCCCAGATGCAGTCGGCGACCTGCGCGGTCAGCCGCTCCTGCACCTGCAGCCGGCGGGCAAAACCCTGCAGCACGCGCGCGAGCTTCGAGATGCCGACCACCCGATCGCTCGGCAGATAGGCAATCGCGGCGGTGCCGATGATCGGCGCCATGTGATGCTCGCAGTGCGACTGGAACGGAATGCCCTTCAGCAGCACGACATTGTCGTAGCCGCCAACCTCCTCGAACGTACGGCTGAGATGATGCGAGGGGTCCTCGCCATAGCCGCCGCAATATTCCTTCCACGCGCGTGCCACCCGCTTGGGCGTATCGAGCAGGCCCTCGCGTTCCGGATCGTCCCCCGCCCAGCGGATCAGCGTGCGGATCGCGTCGGCGACATCGTCGGGGACCGGAAGCTTGGGCGGGCCGGCGATCAGGTCGCCATCCTCTGGGTCTCGCGTCATGGCCGCTCTGTGCAAGGTCGGGGCATGAGGATCAACAAGAATGCGGTGGCGTCCTCCGGGAGCGCCACCGCGATGATGCGAGGCCGATCAGCCGAACAGCTTGATCGCGGTCTTGGCGACCAGTTCGCCCTGATGGCGCGCCCCGTCCAACTCGTTTGCGCTCGGCTGGCGCGATCCGTCGCCGGCCGCGATCGTGGTCGCTCCATAGGGCGAACCGCCGGTCACCTCATCGAGCTTCAGCTGGCCCTGGAAACTATAAGGCAGGCCAACGATGGTGAGGCCCAGATGCAGGAGGTTGGTGATGACCGAGAACAGGGTGGTCTCCTGCCCGCCATGCTGGCTCGCGGTCGATACGAACGCCGCGCCGACCTTACCGTTCAGTGCGCCCCGCATCCACAACCCGCCGGTCTGGTCGAGAAAAGCAGCCATTTGCGAGGGCATGCGGCCATAGCGTGTGCCGACACCGACGATGATCGCGTCGTAACTCTCGAGCTCGTCGACGGTGGCGATCTCGGCCTTCTGGTCGAGCTTGAAGTGGTGCGACTTGGCGACCTCTTCCGGCACCGTCTCAGGGACGCGGCGGATTGCCACCTCGGCGCCACCGGCGCGAGCACCCTCGGCGATGGCTTCGGCCATCTGTTCGATATGGCCGTATGTCGAATGATAGAGCACCAGAACCTTGGCCATGATCGTCCTCCAGATACTGCACCGCAGGGCCTGCGGCTGAGTCCGACGCAAACTAGAAGCTCGTCGGCATCGTGGCCAGCGCCATAAGATCGCAACGATCGTTCAGATATTTGGAACAATATGGTGGTCCCGGAGGGACTCGAACCCCCGACGCCCACTTTAGGAAAGTGGCGCTCTATCCGGCTGAGCTACGGAACCGTACCGGCGCGAAGCGTTATGCGAGCCGCACCCGGCGGTCAATTGTCACGCGCAGTGTCGCGAACCGGGAACGGCAGGGGCGCGACCGGCACGCCGTCATCGACGAGGCTCTTCGCCTCGGCCGGCGTCGCCTGTCCGTGGATCACCCGCTCTTCGGCATCGCCGGAATGGATCGCGCGGGCTTCCTTGGCGAAGCGCGAACCGACGTTTTCCGAGCTAGCCAGCATCTTGCGCTGCGCCATCATCATCGCCTGCATCACCGCCTTGCGATCCGGCACCGCAATGTCGCGGCTCGCGATGCGCGGGGCCATCGGCGCCTTGTCGACCGCGTCGTCGCCGCAGACCGGGCAGGAGACGAGCTGGCGGGCGCGCTGATCGTCATAGTCGGCCTGGCTGCCGAACCAGGCTTCGAAGACATGACCGGCGGTACAGGCGAGATCGAAGACGATCACAGGCGTTCAACGTCGGGAATGGCGCGCCTATGCGAGAGCGCCGGGATGCGCCGGCGTACTTCGTTCAGCCGATCGAGGTCGATCTCGGCAAAGCCGATACCGGGCGCCTCGCCGATATCGAGCAACACGTCGCCCCACGGATCGACGACGAGCGAGTGGCCATACGTCGTGCGACCGTCCTCATGCGTTCCCACCTGCGCCGCGGCGATCACGAAGCATCCCGCCTCGATTGCGCGCGCCCGCAGCAGGACGTGCCAATGCGCCGCGCCAGTTGGCACGGTGAAGGCGGCGGGAACGGTCAGGATCTCGGCACCGGCATCGCTCAGCGCGCGATAGAGGTCCGGGAAGCGGATGTCGTAGCAGATCGAAAGGCCGAGTTTGCCGACCGGCGTGTCCGCTACTACTGCGCCCGCCCCTGGCGCATAGGCGGCGGACTCGCGCCAGCTCTCGCCGGTTGCAAGATCGACATCGAACAGGTGCAGCTTGTCGTAGCGCGCGCGGATCGCGCCCTCGCCGTCGATCAGGAAGCCGCGGTTAACGTAGCGCGTCTCCGCCCCGCCCGGCCGCAGTGCCAGTGAGCCCAGCTGCACCCACAGCCTGAGCTTCTCCGCCGCCTCTCGCGCCGCCTTCAGCACGATGTCGTCCGCCTCGCCGACGATTTTGTCCGCAGCACGCTTGCGGTCGCGATCGAGCAGGCCTGTCATCTCGGGCGTGAACAGCATCGTCGCACCGCGCGCCGCCGCTTTCTCCATCGCATCCACGAGCGTCTGCGCGTTAGCGGCGGGATCGATCCCGCTCGTCATCTGAAGAACGGCAACGCGCATCGGTGGTCAGGCGGCCAGCAGCTGGTCCAGCTCGCCCTTGGCATCGAGCGCGGCAAGTTCGTCCGAACCGCCGACATGCTTCCCATCAATGAAGATCGACGGCACGGTCGAATGGCCGGGAGAACGGCTGAGCATCTCCTGCCGTTTCGGCCCGCCCATGGTGATGTCGATATCCTCGAACTCCACGCCCTTACCGGACAGGAGCTTGCGCGCCCGCATGCAATAGGGACAGCCCATCTTGGTATACATCTCGATCTTGGCCATGCGCATGCTCCTTCGCTGCTTAAGACCTGTGGACGGTGACCCCGATTGTCAACGTGTCGCCTCGCCCTCGCGCAACACGCGCGCCCAGCAGAGCAGCCGCACCTCCGCAGCGCCGGCACGCTTCAGCACCTTCGCGCACGCGCCCCCGGTGGCGCCGCTGGTATAGACGTCGTCCACCAGCAGCACGGTGCGGCCCTTCAGCGCCGGTTTGTGCCTGGCCGCGACTGCGAAGGCACCAGCCACCGCCTCCGCCCTCGCCTTGCGCCCGAGCCCGCGCAGCACCGGGGTGGCGCGGGTGCGGACCAGCAGGTCGGGCGGGCAACCGAGCTCCGCCCGATCGGCGACGCTCCGCGCGATCAGCAAGGCCTGGTTGTAGCCGCGCGACCATAGCCGCCAGCGATGCAGCGGCACCGGCAGGACGAGCGCATTGGGGGGCAGCACTCCGGAGAGGCGCATCATCTGCCCAGCCATCATCCGGGCGACACCCGGCCTGCCGCCATATTTCAGCCGCAGCGCCACTGTCCGCGCGATCTCGCCATACGCCACGGCGGCGGCAGCGCGATCGAAGGCGGGCGGATCGGCATGGCAGGCACCGCACATCGCATCCTCGCCGAGATCGTGCGGCAAGGGCACTGCGCAACGCGAGCAGGCAGGGCTACCAAGGAACTCGAGCTTCTGCCAGCAGTCCGCGCAGAAGCGATGATCGCCGTCGACGATCAGCCCGCATCCCGGGCAGCGCGGTGGCAGCACGAAGTCCAGCACACTCGAAGAGGCATGGTGCAGCAGGACGCGCGCGGAATAGGCCATGTTTTCCTTGTCGGTCCACCATGCGCGCGGCACAAGTCCTCGCAATGCCAGCCTCGCCTCCCGAACCGTTCGATCGCGTCCGCCGGCGTGCCCGCCGCGATCGCGCGATGGCACGGTTCGAGGATCATGGCTTCCTCACCCATCACATCGCGGATGAACTGCTCGCGCGGCTTGAAGCGATCGACCGCAGCTTCAGCCGCGCGCTGGTGATCGGCGTCGGCGACGGCCGCATCGCCGCCGCGTTGCAGGCCAAGGGGATGCGCGTGTTCAGCGCCGACGCGAGTTTCGCCGCAGCCCGCGCCAATGGTGGCGTGCAGTGCGACGAGGATCGCCTGCCCTTCGCCGACGGCGCGTTCGATCTGGTGATATCCGCCGGCGTGCTCGACAGCGTGAACGATCTGCCCGGCGCGCTGCTGCTGGCGCGGCGCGTGCTGCGGCCCGACGGGCTGTTCCTGGCGGGCTTCCTCGGTGCGGGCAGCCTGTCATGCCTGCGTGCCGCGATGCTCCAGGCCGACTTCGCCGGCGGCGGCGGCGTCGCTCCGCGTATCCATCCGCAGGTCGACGTCCGCTCGGCGGGGGATCTGCTCGCCCGCGCCGGCTTTGCGCTGCCGGTGTCCGACGGCGAGACGCTCGACGCGCGCTATCGCGGGCTCGATGGCCTGCTCGCCGACCTCCGCTTCGGCGCGCAGGGTGGCGTGCTCGCCGGTGATCGCCCGCCGCTCGGCCGGATGCAGGCAGCCGCCGCGCACGGCGCTTTCCTGTCGGCGGCGGACGAGGACGGCCGCGTTACCGAGACCTTCGAGATCGTCTATCTAATCGGGTGGGCACCCGACGAGTCGCAGCCCAAGCCGGCGCGGCGCGGCAGCGGCGTGTCGTCACTGGCGGACGCACTGAAGGCCAAGGACTAGACCAGCGCCTACAACAGGCCGATCAAAGGCCGATCGGGTCCCGGCATTGGCAGCGCGTGGAGGTCTGCCGGCCGAACCCACTTCAGCGCCGCCGCCTCGATCGGCTGTGGCGTGCCCTTCCATTCGCGACAGACGTGGAGCAACAGGAGCAGGTGGCGATCGCCCAGCGGCTCGCTCGAAAAGGCGGCGGGCGCCAGGCTCGCCGCCTCCACATCGATCGCAAGCTCCTCGCGCAGTTCGCGGATCAGCGCATCGGCGGGTGTCTCGCCTGCTTCGATCTTGCCGCCGGGAAACTCCCACAGACCGGCCAGCGAACCGTGCGTGCGCTGCTGGACGAGGACACGGCCGTTCGCATCGATCAGCGCCGCCGCTGCGACCAGCAATATTCCCGAACATGGTTCCGGCACCGTAAATCTTCCTTAAGGCTAAACGAATAGGTCAGTGTCGGGACGTGGAACAAGCAGGGGACGTGTGTGCGCAAGTTTCGCGATCTGATGCGAGACGATCGAGGCGGGACGCTCATAGAATATGCGCTGATCCTGGCCCTGATCTTCCTCGTCATGTCAGTAGCGGTACACGCGCTCGCCATACAGGTCACGGGAACCCTCAATCACGTCAAGAACGAGGTCGTCAACGCAGGTGATACTTAAGCATCTGTTCACGATAAATTCTTCTGTACCGCTTAAACATTTGGCAACCCAGTTCAGTCTACATGGTGCCTGCCGAACCTCACAAGGGTAGAGCCGGGTAGTGTTACGGAAGAGACGTAGGAGAAAATTCATGCGCAAGTTTCTGAAGAACAACAAGGGCGCCACCGCGATCGAGTACGGCCTGATCGCCGCCCTCATCGCCGTTGCCGCGATCTCCGCCATGTCGGCGCTCGGCACGAAGCTGAAGAACACCTTCACCAACGTGACGACCGCGATGAGCTCGAACGTCTCGTAAGAGACGGTCTGATCTCAGATCGAATGCGGCGGGCGGCGTACGAAAAGGTACGCCGCCCGTTTCATGTCCGGGAGTGGGCGATGAAAAAGCTGCTACGAAGCAACAAGGCGGCCACCGCGATCGAATACGGCCTGATCGCCGCATTGATCGCTGTCGCTGCCATTTCTGCCATGTCGGCTCTGGGTACCAAGCTGAAGAACACGTTCAAGAACGTGTCGACGGCGATGAGCTCGACGGTCAGCTAAGCCTCTGCCGCCGCGCGGCGTTGCGACTTTGCGCGATCAACCGATCGCGAGGAACTTGTCGCGGCGGCGCCGGCGGATCTCCTCGGCTGGCAACGGCGTGAGCGCATCGAGCTCCTCGCCGAGCACCTGGCCGAGCGCGGACACCGCCGCCGCCGGCTCACGGTGCGCGCCACCCATCGGCTCAGGCACGATGCGATCGACGACGCCGAGCTTCTCCAGATCCTGCGCGGTGATCTTCATCGCATCCGCCGCGTCCGCCGCTTTCTCGGCCGTGCGCCACAGGATCGAGGCGCAGCCCTCGGGCGAGATCACCGAATAGACGGCGTGTTCGAACATCAGCACGCGGTTCGCCGCCGCCAGCGCCACCGCGCCGCCGGAGCCGCCTTCCCCCACGATCGCCGCGATCAGCGGTACGCCGAGCGAAAGGCACGTCTCGGTGGAGCGCGCGATCGCCTCCGCCTGGCCGCGCTCCTCGGCCTGCACGCCCGGGAAGGCGCCGGACGTATCCACCAGCGTGACCACCGGGATGGCGAAGCGATCGGCCAGCGTCATCAGCCGCACCGCCTTGCGATACCCCTCGGGCTTGGCCATGCCGAAATTGTGGCGCAGCCGGGTCGTGGTGTCGTCGCCCTTTTCGTGACCGATAACCATCACCCGGCGTCCGCCGATCCGTCCCAGGCCGCCGATGATTGCCTGATCGTCGGCAAAGGCGCGATCGCCGGCGAGCGGCACGAAATCATCGACGAAGCCGGCAATGTAGTTCTTCAGATGCGGGCGCTGCGGATGACGCGCGACCTGGGTCTTCTGCCACGGCGTCAGCTTCGCATACGTGTCGCGCAGCATCTTGTCGGCCTTGGCCTCGAGCCGGCCGACCTCCTGATTGATGTCGAGCGAGCCCGAGTCGGCGGTCTCGCGCAGCTCCGCGACGCGGGTGCGCAACTCGGCAATCGGCTTTTCGAAATCGAGGAAGATCATCGGGGAAGCGATTAGGCTGCCCTCCCCGGCCCGTCAACGCGGGCCAGACCCGCCAGCGTCCCGTCGGCGAGCGGATGCCGCTGGTTGACCAGCTCGATCAGCCGCTTGCTGTCGACATGCGTGTAGATCTGGGTGGTGCCAATATCGGCATGGCCCAGCATCGTCTGCAGCGCGCGCAAATCGGCACCGCCTTCGAGCAGGTGGGTGGCGAAGGCGTGACGCAGCACGTGCGGGCTGATCCGTTCCGGCGGGATACCCGCCTGACTACCCAGCGCGCGGATCAGCTGATGGAGCCGCACCCGGCTGAGGTGAGTCTTGCGCGCGGGAAACAGCCACGGCTGGTCCGCCGGCACCGACGCGCGCCACGCTTCCACCGCCTTCAGCGCACGATCCGAGATCGGCACCAGCCGCTCGCGGTCGCCCTTGCCCTTGAGAATCAGGAAAGGCTGGCCGATGCGGATCGCGGCGCGCGGCAACGACACGAGTTCGGTCGCGCGCAGCCCCGATCCGTAGAGCAGTTCGACCAGGGCTGCCGCCCGCAGGTCCTCCGGCCGCCCGGGATCGACGGTGCGCCGTTCGACCACCTCGAAGATGCGATCGATGTCGGCGTGGCTCAGGATCTTGGGCAGCGATCGCCGCACTTGCCCGCGCGGCAGAGCGGAGGACGGATCGTCGGCACGCTCGCCCTCGTCGACCAGGAAGCGGAAGAAGCGCCCCAGCGCCGCCGATTTGCGCGCGATCGTGGCGCGTGCGAGCGTCAGCCACCGCTCGCCGAGCCTTGCCAGCGCCTCGGCATCGGCGGTCGCGAGCCGGCCGTCGAGCAGGATGGAAGCACCGCGCAGATCGGTGCCGTAGGCCAGCAACGTGTTGCGCGCGACCCCCGACTCCGCTGCCAGCGCCTCCAGGAAGCGCTCGATCGCGCGCGCGTCGTCGCCTTGCGCGAACGCCGCGCCCGGCCTCATGTCCGCATCAGGGCTTCGGCCGCCACCATCCGCGCCTCGGGTTCGAAGCCTACCGCACGCAGGGCCGCGATGATGTGGTAGAGGAAGACCGGTGACACCTGCGACCAGTCGGTGGTCTGCATGCCGACCGCAGCAAGCAGCGCTACGGTTGCGGGTTCGCCCTTCGCCGCCGCCTCGTCGATCGCTTGGGTCCAGGCGTTGCGCGCACCCATCGGTACCTGCAGCTTCTCGGCGAGCGCCTGCGCATCGCTCGCCCGCAGCCGGCCGAGCGCGGCAAGGCTGACATAGAGGAACTGCGCGCGCAGCGGCGCCGATCCCCGCCCGCCCTCGCCGAAGCCGGCGATGCGATCGATATCGAGATCGACCAGCAGACGCGGGCTGCCGACCGCCATCAGCGCCCAGGCCTCGTCCACGGCGGTGCCCTTGCCGCCGCGAACCACGTCTGCCCAGCGTTCGGTCTGCAGGTCCAGCCCGGCCGAGAGCATCGCCGCGATCAGCGCCGAGGCATCGGCCGCATGGTCGGCGGACGGCGCGATCCGCGATGCCGCCTGCGCGGTGAGGATGCGCCCCGCATATTGATCGCGTTCGTCGGCGGGATTGGCCCATAGCGCCCGCAGCGCGGCGATCCGATCGGCCGGGTCCTGCGCCGCATAGGCCTTGCGCAGGCGCCCGGCCGGCGTGTCGTCCATCGCGTAGGGATCGCCGCTCTCGGCTGCCTGCGAGAGGAAGTCGACGAGGTCGGCGGACGAGATCACGCCGAGCGTCGCCGCCGTCCTTGCAGCACCGAGCCTGCTCGCCACGGGAAGCATCGGCGCCCTCGCCCGCCAGCCTTGCAGCGCCAGCCCGCCTTGATCGAGCAGGTAATCCGGAATGGTCAGGCCGAGCGCGCTGCCAAGCCCGAAGCGCCAGCTGGTCAGGTTGTTGATGCTGGTCCACTGGATCTGCGGCGATCGCCGCGCGCTGGTGCCCGCGCCGACGACGCGTTCGGCGAGCGCCAGATCGATGCCGTCGGCGGAGTCCGGCAGCGATCGTGCGCGATCGACCAGCGCGCTGGCGGTGCCCGCATCGTTCTGGAGCCCGGCGCACATCGCGCGCGCCAATGGCCAGGTGGCGCTCTGCACCGCTCCGTCGGCCTGCTCGGCGACCGGGCAGAGCGCGCCGGGATCGGCCGACGCCATCGCGGATTCGAGTACCGCATCATAATATCGCGGCGTCGCCTTGTCGGTATCGACGCGCTGGACGAGCAGCCGCGCCGCATCCGCCTCGCCCATGCGGGTGAGCAGCAGCGCGCGCTCGGCCACCCAGTCAGCCGGATCGACGCCGCCCGGCGTGTTGACGTCGGTGGTCAGCACGCGCCGCAGCAGCATCGATACCCAGCGGGACGCGATCGGCGCATCCAGCCTTGCCATCAGCGTCTTCAGGTAGCGACCGGCGGTGTTGCCGAAGCCATCCTGCGGAATGCCGGTC
>CAXTBZ010000013.1:1383-11590 GCA_964242855.1 uncultured Sphingomonadaceae bacterium | reverse complement strand
GATCCGGGCTGAGAAAACCGATGTCGTCGGTCGAGCGCCGCGCCACCTCGGGGATGTCCTGCTGGCGCAACAAGGCGGCCGCGGCTTCCGCTGCGTTCTTGGCATTGTCCTCGTTCGCCTGCGCGTCGGCGGCATCTGCCGTGTTGTCGGCGGGCGGCGCCAGCGAGAGCGACGGCAGTTCCTGGACCTGATCGCTGTCGTCGCCCGACGGCGCGGCGGGAGCAGGCTGAGCGGGTTCGGCCGGTTGCGGCTTGGGCAGCGCACCGAAGCCAGGCGGCAGGATCGATTGCGGGGATTGCTGGGCGAAGGCGACCGGTACGCCGATCGCCAGCAGCGCAGCGCCGGCGAGCAGGCCGACGCCGAGCTTAGTGCGCCTGCGCATCGGCGCCGTTCAACGTCACCACCTTCTCGACATGATGCGGCGTCACGTTGACGGTGCGCCGCGACAGCCAGACGAGGCCGACGACGATCAGGACGAGGATGACGATCAGGGTGAGGCTGGCACGCGACATGGGCTTCCCGACGCAAAAAGAAAAAGAAGGCACGACCGAAGGAGGGCGCTTTTGCCCCATCCCGTGCCCCTGTGTATAGCCCCGGCGGCATGCCGCAAAGCCCGCCTCCACCTCGACCGGCGCAACGACCTGCGCCGGCGCCGCACCGCCAGCAGCGACCGATCGTGCTGGTCGGGCTGATGGGCGTCGGCAAGTCCACCATTGGCCGGCGGCTGGCCGGGCGACTGCATCTGCCCTTCGTCGATGCCGACCGCGAGATCGAGCAGGCGGCGGGGCTCTCGATCGCCGACATCTTCGAACGCTTCGGCGAGGAGGGCTTCCGCGACGGCGAACGGCGCGTGATCGCGCGGCTGATCGACGGCAAGACCAAGGTGATCGCAACCGGCGGCGGCGCCTTCATGAACGAGCAGACCCGCGCACTCATCCTCGAACGTGCCACCGCGGTCTGGCTCGACGCCGACATCGACGTGCTGGTCGAGCGGGTCAAGCGCCGCGACAACCGCCCGCTGCTCCGCAACCGCGATGCCCGTGAGGCGCTGGTCGAACTCTCGGCGGTGCGCAACCCGATCTACGCGATGGCGCCGATCCACGTTCGGTCCGAGCCGCTGCCGCACGATGCGACCGTGGACTCGATCCTGAAGGCGCTGGTGCTGTGACGATCGTGCCGGTCACGCTCGGCGAACGCAGCTACGATGTCGTGATCGAAGCCGGCGCGCTTGCGCAGGCCGGCGAGCGGCTGGCGCACTTCGCGCCGCGCAAGCGCTTCGTGGTGGTGACCGACGCGAACGTCGCCGCCGCGCAACTGCCTGCCCTGCGCGCCTCGCTGGAAGCTGCCGGCCTTGCCGTCGAACCGATTGTCCTGCCGTCCGGCGAGGCGACGAAGAGCTGGGCCGAGCTCGAGGCGCTGTGCGATCGCTTGCTCGGCTTCGGCATCGAGCGCTCTGACAATGTGATCGCACTGGGCGGCGGCGTGATCGGCGATCTCGTCGGCTTCGCGTGCGCTATCCTCAAGCGCGGCTGCGGCTTCGTGCAAGTGCCGACGACGCTGCTCGCCCAGGTCGATTCGTCGGTTGGCGGCAAGACGGCGATCAACACGGCGGCGGGTAAGAACCTGGTCGGCGCCTTCCACCAGCCGGTGCATGTGCTGATCGACCCGAACACGCTCGACACGTTGCCTCCGCGCGAAGTGGCGGCGGGCTATGCCGAGGTCGTGAAATACGGGCTGATCGACGATCCCGCCTTCTTCGCCTGGTGCGAGGACAACGCCGCCGCGCTTCTCGCCGGCGATCGAGATGCGCGCGCCCACGCCATTGCCACCAGCATCGCCGCCAAGACGCGGATCGTCACCGCCGACGAGCGCGAGACCGCCGGCGTCCGCGCGCTGCTCAACCTCGGGCACACCTTCGGCCACGCCCTGGAGGCGGAGACTGGCTTCGGCGCGCGTCTGCTCCATGGCGAAGGCGTCGCCTGCGGCATGGCGCTGGCGTTTCGCTTCTCAGCGCGGATCGGGCTGTGTCCGGCCGAGGATGCCGAGCGCGTCACCCGCCACCTCGCCGCGGCCGGGCTGCCGGTTACGCTCGCCGCAGCGGGGATCGACGCTGCGGGCGAGGCGCTGGTCCAGCACATGCTCCACGACAAGAAGATGGCGGGCGGCAGGCTGCCCTTCCTGCTCGCCCGCGGCATCGGCCGGACCTTCCTCGCCAAGGATGTCGATCTGGCCGACGTCGCCCGCTTCCTCGATGCGGAGCGCGGCTGATGCCCAATGGCGTCGCCAAACGCGATCTGCCGAGCAAGACCTGCGCCGCGTGCGGTCGTCCGTTCAGCTGGCGCAAGAAGTGGGCGCGGGATTGGGAGAATGTCCGCTACTGCTCGGATGCCTGCCGCAAAGCCGGATCAGCGGCGAACGGCACCGATCGCTAGGGCGAACCAGCCCATGATCATGCCCATCGCACCGAACGGAGGAAGCGCGCCGAGCCAATGCGGCCCGCCCAGCGCCAGCGCGTAGATCGACAGCGCGAACAGCAGGCTTCCGACGAGGAAGCACCAGCTCTCGAACCAACCGAGTGGTCGCTGAAGCAGCGCCAGTGCCGCCACCGCGTGGATCAGCTGATAATGCGATCCCGTTCCGAACAGGTCGGCGGCATGCCCGGTCGCGCCATGCACGCCATAGGCACCCGCGACGATCGACGAAGCGCCGGACAAGCCGGTCAGAACCCCCAGTGTCTTCATATCCTCAGCTTCATGCCTCCACCTTGCCGTCCAGACTGTCCGCCTCATGGCCAGGCCGGTACATCAGGCCGATCGCGGTGGTGACGCGCAGCTCGCCTGCCTCATGCTGGGCGCGCAGCCGGCGGAAATCGCGCTCGCGGTAATCCGCCTCGATGCGATCGATCTCGTCCTCGTCGACGCCGAGCGCATCGAGCGCCAGCCGGCCCATGCAGATCGCGCTTTCGAACACCTCGCGCACCGCCGCCTTGGCGAGCCCGATCGGCTTCATCGCCAGCACGCCGCGCCGATCGAAGACCCGCACCAGCAGCCGCGCATGCGGGAACGCTGCCTGTACGCCTTCCAGCACCTCGGCGCTGGGATCGTCCTCGCCATCGATGCAGAAGCAGATCAGCTCGGCCTCGTCGGCGCCGGCCTGCCGCAGCAGATCGATGCGGGTGCCGTCGCCATAGTAGATCTTGATGTCCCAGCGATCGCCGATATCGATGATCTCGGTATCGAGATCGACGATGGTGAGCTTCATGCCGCGCGCAAACAGCATCTGGGTCACCGTCTGCCCGAAGCGCCCGTAGCCGACCACGATCGCGCCCGCCTGCTCGGCCTCCTCCGGACCGGCGATACCGCGCAGCTTGGCGCCCGCCTCCTCGCCGCCGAACCGCCTGGCGAGCGACATCAGGAACGGCGTGGTCGCCATCGACAGCGTGACGACAGCCGACATCAGGCTCGCCGCCTGCGGTGCGATCAGATACGCCGCCTGCGCCTGGCCGAACAGCACGAAGCCGAACTCGCCGCCCTGGCTCAGCAACAGCCCGAGCGCGAAGGCGGCGCGGCTCTCCATCTTGGCGATCCGCGCGATCCCGTAGAGCACCGCCGTCTTCACCACGATCAGCGCAGCCGCGATGCCGAGCACGAACAGCGGCCGCGTCGCGATCGCGCTCAGATCGAGCAGCATGCCGACGGTCAGGAAGAACAGCCCGAGCAGGATCGATCGGAACGGCTCCACGTCCGCCTCCAGCTCGTGGCGATAGGGCGAGTCGGCGAGCATCACGCCGGCCACGAACGCGCCGAGCGCCGTCGACAAATGCAGCCACTCCATCAGCGCCGACGCGCCGAGAACGGTGAACAGCCCGGCGGCGACGAACATCTCGCGCTCGCCGAGGTTGCCGATCAGCTTCAACGCAGGCGTCAGCACGTAGCGCCCGGCGAGCACCAGCGCCACGATCGCGCCGACCGTATAGAGCCCGAGTAGCCAGCCCGGCGGGGTGCTGGGGCTCGCCGGCGCCCGGCTCAGCGCCGCGATGATCGTGATCAGCGGCACGATCGAAAGATCCTGGAACAGCAGGATCGAGAAGGCGCGCTCGCCGAACTGGGTGTGGAGGCGGCCCTGCGAGCGCAGCAGCGGCAGCACCTGCGCGGTCGACGACAAGGCCAGCGGCAGGCCGAGCGCCAGCGCCGCGTTCAGACTGAAGCCCGCCAGCCCCCAGATCACGCCGGTGACCGCAAGCCCCGCCACCACCACCTGCGCCAGGCCGAGCCCGAAAATCTCGCGCTTCAGGTCCCACAGCCGGCGTGGGTTGAGTTCGAGGCCAACGAGGAACAGCAGCAGGGTGATGCCGATCTCGGCGATGCCCATCTTGCCCTGCGCATCGCCGACGAGATCGAGCATCTGCGGCCCGATCACCATGCCCGCGACGAGATAGCCCAGCACCGCGCCCAACCCGAAGCGGCGGAACAGCAGCACCGCCGGCACCGCCGCGCCTAGCATGATCACGCCGTCACGCAGCAGGTTGTCGGTAGGTGTCACGCTGCGGCTTGCCGACGCTCAAGCGCCACCCGCGCCGCCTCCGCCACCGCCTCGAAGGCCAGCCGGATCGAGGCATGGCGCGCCGGATAGCCGCGTGCGGGGAGGAAGATGTCGAGGCCCGGCCAATCGCCCGGATGTTCGCTCCCCCCGGCGAGGAAGGCTGTCAGCGCATCACGCGCGTGCTCGAGCTCGTCCGCCGTCCGCCCGATCGCATGCGCCCCCATCAGCGAAGCGGCGGCCTGGCCCAGCGCACAGGCGCGCACCTCCTGGCCGAGCGCGGCGACCCGGCCCTTTGGGCCGAGGATCACGTCCACCGTCACCCGGCTCCCGCACACCGGCGATCGCCGCTCGGACGACCCTTGCGCATCGGTAAGGCGCACATCGTGCGGGATCGACGCCGCCAGCCGCAGAATGGTTGGATTGTAGAGCGCTGCCGACATGCAGCGAGAGATAGGCGAGGCTTGGGGCTGCGTCACCCCCACCCCGAGGCGCAATTCCCCTCCCTGCAAGGGAGGGGTTCGGGGTGGGTAGAGGCCAGGCGATACGGATGACTCAGGCGACACCAAACCGTGTCGCCAACCCGCGACCCACCCCCGGCCCCTCCCTGTCAGTGAGGGGAGAAGTTCACCCAGCGCCCTCAACATTCTCCACGCCGATCGGTTCGCCCCGCCGCTTCGCCACCAGATCGTCGATGGCGTGGCGGCTGGCCTGGAGCAGCGAGATGCTGCGCGCCTCGCGTACCCAGTCCGGCCGCGGCGTCGTGCCGCCATAGCCGATATCGTAGACGAGGTTGCCGAACATGAAGAGCAGGGTCACGCCGATCAGCCCCTTCAGCGCGCCGAAGCCCAGCCCCAGCGTCCGGTCGATCGGGCCGAGGATCGAGTCCCGCGTCCGCCGTCCGATCCGGTCCGCCACGATCCGGCCGCCGAAGAAGACGATCGCGAAGATCAGCACGAAGGCGAGCAGCGACGCCCCCGCCTTGGTATGCATCCACGTCCCGATGACGAGCGCGGCGGGCGTGTAGAACAGCTTCAGCGCGATCACCGTCGCCACCCACGCGAACAGCGACAGCACCTCGGTCACGAACCCCCGCAACACGCCCAAGATCGCTCCGCCGCCGACGAACAGGAGCACAATGATGTCGAGGAGCGTCAGCGCATGCATGGTGGTGTGGGGGTAAAGCGCGGGCGTGGAGGGGTCAATGTGGGGGGTTGAGGGTGGGGTTGGTAGATTCCAGACGGGCGGCTGAGAATTAGCGCTTCGCCGGTCCGGCCCTACCGCTCAAACAGGCCGATCGTCCTCAGAAATGACGGTTGCCCGCAGCGATCGATCAGTCCCGTCGTTTCGATGAAGATAGTCATCGATCGCTTGATTGCGGGCCGGCTCACGGACGAAAGCATGTGCGAACAAGGCGGCCCATAATGTACCGAGGACCGGAAGTAGAATAGCGAAGAACGCTCGCCGCGAAGGATCGTAGTGCAGAGAGGTTCGCACAAACCTACCTGACGCTGCGAACGCGAGTTCGAGGATCGGCTCGAATATCTCCGGTTTTATAACCAAACCGATGCCGCCGCCCACGCCGCCGACTAACCCTATCGCTCCGAGTAGAAGCTGCCCCTTGCGTGTCGTCCCAATCGGTTCGCGCATATTCGCATGATGCCGAGTAAGTAGGTCGTCCGCAACCGAGTTAGGAAGCGGCCATGAAGGGCCGCGTCGAAGGGGCAGAAGCAGCCACTAGCTCCCCTCCCTGAAAGGGAGGGGCTGGGGGTGGGTTGGCCTGAAGCGAAGGGCCAACATCGACATGATCGGCTCAGTCACGCCTTCGGGAGATCGCCGCTGGCTGCTGTAATCGGGTGCGGATAGCGACCCACCACCGGCCCAGTTTAGGGTGAACAGCGCCCCGCGCTGTTCAGGTCATGCCGGGGGCATGACCGACCCCGAACCCTTTCAGGGAGGAAAGGAGGACCGGTGCAGCACTCATCCAGCGACCAGCTCTTGACAGATAGTACCAGATAGGTTATATACTGCACCGTTCGTTCCGCTGGCTGACGAGGCGGTGGAGCGGACGGGATGGGGCGGCGCCGGGGCCACGGCTGCGGCGATCGTCCGAGCGGCCGGCGCGCTGGCATCCGACAGGGATGTCCTTGCTCTTGTCATCAACCAGGCCAGCACCTGCTTGCCCGTCTCCCGTGCCACGTGGAGACTAGCAGATAACCAGGTGTCCGCCACAACCGGGATCGCATCGCTCGTCTGCTGAAAAGGCCCAATGCTTGAGGGACTCTCCCCCAAGCGGCATCAGGCACGGCGAGGATGAAGGCCCTCGCGGGAAAAGAACCCCGCAAACCCTCCGGGTGCACGAGGCACGCGAGGGCGCCGGCCGCTTCTCTCTTCTGCTAAGCAACGACGGGAGGAGTGTGCGTGCCGATGATGCACCTTTCCTCAACCTCGCATTAGCGCATAGCCGAACCAGCTAACCCGCCCGCACCCGCGTGATGATGTCCTCATATTGCCGGGACAGCGCCTCGCCATTGTAGGTGGCGTATTCGCACTTCGACAGGATCGCCTGAGGCGGGAAGATCACCGGATTGTCCTTGTACTCCGCCCCCATCAGCGCCTTTGCAGCCGCGTTCGGCGTCGGGTAGCGGATCGTCTGGCTGATCTCGGCGCCGGCCTTGGCATCGAGCAGATAATTGATGAACTGATGCGCAAGCTCGGGGTTGGGCGCGCCCTTGGGGATGCACAGGCAATCGGACGAGATCTGGCTGCCCTGGCGCGGCACCACGAAATCGAGGTCCTTGTCCTCCTTCATCACCTGCGCGATGTCGCCATTATACTCGATCACGATGTCGATATCGCCGGACAGCAGCAGGTCCTGCCCATTGTCGTCGTGGAATACCGAGATGTTGGGTTTCTGCCGGATCAGCAGATCCTCGACCCGCTTCAGCGCCGCCGGATCGCCGCTGTTCATCGGTGCCCCAAGATACTTCAGCACCAGCCGCACCAGATCGCCGGCTTCGGAGAGCACGCCGATGCGGCCCTTGTATTGCGGCGAATCGAACACCCACTTCCAATCGTCCGGCACGCCCTGGATCTTGGACTTGCGATAGCCGAGCCCCAGCACCAGCCAGGTATAGGGCATCGACCATTTGCGGCCTGGATCGAACGGCGGATCGAGGAACTCGAGCGCCACGTTCCTGAGGTTCGGGATCTTTGCATGATCCAGCGGCTCGATCATGCCGGCGATCGCCATCCGCTGGACGAAGTCGTTGGTCGGCACGATCACGTCATAGCCCTGGTTGCCGCCGCGCAGCTTGGCGAACAGCTCGTCGTTGTTGGAGAACAAGCTCATGTCGACGGTGACGCCGCTCGCCGCATGGAAGTCCTTGAGCGTGGTCTTCCCGATGTACGTGTCCCAATTGTAGAAGTTGATGTGCTTGCCCGGCGGCCCGCGATGGCAGCCGGTCAGCCCGGAGAAGGTGAGGCCCACCGCCGCCGCGCCCGTGCCGGCCAGGAAACCACGACGCGACGGCATGAAGGGCAGCGGCATGAGCGTGGCTCCGTAGGAATATCTGCGATCGCAGGCTATGGTGCATCTGCGAAGCGGTCAACGGGAGGTGCGGATGCGCGCGAGCGATGACGAGCAGGTCTCGGCGCGGGGCGAGTATCCGCCGAGCTGGTACGCCGCGACCCGCGGACCGGCACCCGACGCACCAACCCTGACGGACGACGTGGATGCCGACGTCTGCATCATCGGCGGCGGCTATGCGGGGCTTTCGGCCGCGCTGCATCTGGCACGCGCCGGCCGCAAGGTCGTGCTGCTCGAGGCGGACCGGCTGGGCTGGGGCGCATCGGGCCGCAACGGCGGGCAGGTCCATGTCGGCATGCGGCGCGAGCAGGAGTGGCTGGAGCAGCGGCTCGGGCCGGATGATGCACGCGAACTCTGGCGGATCGCGCTCGATGCCCGCGCCCACCTCGACTGGCTGATCGAGGACCAGGGTGCGGCGTGTGATTTCACACCGGGCTACCTCCACGTCGATCATCGCGCGCGCTACGTCCGCGACACCCGCGCCCATGTCGATCACTTGAGCGATCGCTACGGTTATGAGCATGCCCGCTTCGTCGACCGTGACGAGGCACGCCATCTGGTCGGATCGGCCGGCTATCATGGTGGTATGCTGGACAGGCGCGGCGGGCACCTCCACGCGCTAAACTTCGCGCTCGGCATCGCGCGGGCGGCCGAGAGCGCCGGCGCCCTCCTCCACGAGCAGTCGCCCGCCACCTCGCTTGACAGGCACGGCGACCGCTGGCGGATCGGAAGCTCAAGCGGCAGTGTCACCGCGCCTCGCGTGCTGATCGCCTGCAACGGCTATCTGCGCGGGCTCGCGCCCAAGGTCGAGCAGCGGGTGATGCCGATCAACAACTATGTCGCGGTGACTGCGCCGCTCGGGCAGACACGCGCGGCCGGCATCGTGCGCGATCGCTATGCGGTCTCGGACTCGCGCTTCGTGGTCTATTATTTCCGCATCATGCCGGACGGGCGGCTGCTGTTCGGCGGCGGCGAGAACTATTCCTACCGCTTCCCCGCCGACATCGCCGGCTTCGTGCGCCGGCACATGCTCCGCGTCTTCCCGCAACTCGCCGATGTCGCGATCGATCATGCCTGGGGCGGCACGCTGGCGATCACGCCGAACCGCCTGCCGTTCGTGCGTGAGGTCGAGCCCGGGCTGATCGCGGTCGGCGGCTTCTCGGGGCTCGGCGTGGTCATGGCGCCCTATGTCGGCAAGCTGGTCGCCGATGCGCTGACCGGCGATGACGGCGATTACGCCCGCCTTGCCCGCCTCCCCGTGCCGCGCTTTCCCGGTGGACGGCTGATGCGCTGGCCGACGCTGGTCGCGGCAATGTCCGTCCTTGCGCTGCGGGATCGGCTCACTTGACAGGCGCGCGGCGTCTGTGATCACATGATCCTCAGGCGCACGAGACGCCATCGCAGGAAGGTCCGACAGGCAGAACAACCAACAGGGGGTTGGGGCATGACCGCGACACGACGCACCGCACGCCGGCTCCTAGCCACCGGAGGCCTGCTGCTCGCCGCGCTGCCGGCCCCGCTGCTGGCGCAGGCCGCCGGATCGCCGGCGCCGGGCGCGGGCGGCACCGCCACCCCCTCCCCGCCGCCATCCAGCCCGCCGGCTTCCACCGCATCGGCGACGGCGCCCGCTCCCGCCGATCAGCCGTTCGGCGAGATCGTCGTCACCGCGACCCGCCAGGAGCAGGTGCTCTCCAAGGTGCCGATCAGCGTCAGCGCGTTCAACCAGCAGGCGCTCGACCTGAAAGGCGCCAAGACGCTGGCCGACGTGGTGCGCTTCACGCCGGGCATCCAGTTCGACGAAGGATCGAACCAGATCGCCATCCGCGGCATATCGTCCAATGCCGGCGCCGGCACCACCGGCATCTACATCGACGACACGCCGATCCAGATCCGCAACTTGGGCTTCGATTCAGACGACACCCTGCCGGCGATCTTCGATCTCGATCGCGTCGAGGTGCTGCGCGGGCCGCAGGGCACATTATTCGGCGCGGGATCGGAAGGCGGCACGGTGCGCTACATCACGCCGCAGCCGGGGCTCGACCATTACAGCAGCTACAACCGTGCCGAGATCGCGAGCAC
>CAXTBZ010000013.1:0-1373 GCA_964242855.1 uncultured Sphingomonadaceae bacterium | reverse complement strand
GCGCATGGTGGCCTCAGCTACGAGGTCGGCTCGGCGATCGGCGGCCCCATCGTGGACGACAAGCTCGGCTTCCGGATCAGCGCCTACCACCGGCGGGATGGGGGGTGGATCGACAAGGTCGATTATGCGGGCGACGTGCTCGACAAGAACACCAACCACAGCGACGTGACCGTGATCCGCGGCGCGATCACCTGGCAGCCGGTGGACGGCTTCAAGATCACGCCGTCGGTCCAGTACCAGAAGCGCCTCACCGCTGACGACGATCTCTATGTCGAAGGCCAGTCCAATCCCGGCAAGGGCGTGTTCCGGGACTCGAGCCCAGAATACCGCCGCAACCCCGATCACTTCATCCTGCCGACGCTGAAGCTCGATTGGCGCAACCATGCGTTCGAGGTGATCAGCAACACCAGCTACTTCAAGCGCCGCAATACATCGGGCTATGACGGCACCGTCTACGATCTGAGCTACTACCAGACGCTGACGCTCGATCCGCTCGGTGGTACCGACGAGACGCCGCCGACGCTGCTCACCGCCAAGGGCATTAACCCGGACGTCGCCTATTATCTGAGCCCCAGCGTCGTCACCAACAAGCAGCGCATCTTCACGCAGGAGGTGCGCATCCAGTCGACCACGCCCGACTCGCCGATCACCTGGGTGGCGGGCGTGTTCTACCAGAAGCAGCGCCAGTTCAGCAGCGAGGAGCTGGTCGATCCCAAGGGCAACCAGTTGTTCGAGCAGCTGTTCGGCGAGTCGCTCGAAGAGTATTTCGGCGACGCGGCGGAGAATGGCGGACCGATCCCGCTTTACGCCGGGCGCGACAGCTACATCAACCAGTCGGTCAGCCACGAGGAGCAGATCGCGACCTTCGCGGACGTCACCTGGCACATCACGCCGACGCTCTCGGTCACCGGCGGCGGGCGATACGAAAAAGTCACCTACAGGTTCGTCAACTTCGCCGACGGTCCGCAGAATTACGGACGCACCGCCTCATCCGGCCGCACCGGCAGCAAGCCGTTCACCCCCAAGGCGAACATCAGCTGGCAGATCGATCGCGACGATCTGCTCTACGGCACCTATTCTCGCGGCTTCCGCCCTGGCGGCGCCAACGCGCCGGTGCCGTTCGATGCCTGCTCAGACGATTTCAACACGCTCGGCATCTCGGGCGCGCCGTCCGCCTACAAGTCCGACAAGGTGGACAGCTTCGAGGTCGGCACCAAGAACAAGCTGTTCGATCGCAAGCTCTCGATTGAGGCGAGCGCATTCACGATCAACTGGAAGGGCATCCAGCAATTCGTCTACCTGCCCGAATGCGCGATCATGTATATCGACAATCTCGGCAAGGCTCGTGCGCGCGGCTTTGACTTCCAGATGAC
>CAXTBZ010000012.1:44188-48564 GCA_964242855.1 uncultured Sphingomonadaceae bacterium | reverse complement strand
GCCCCTCATATTGCGGCGTCAGCCCGCACTTGGACGCGGTGTTGACCACCAGCAGCACCTGGCCGGCAAAATCGGCAAGGCTGCTGTCGCGCCCATCGATGGTCTTAAGCGGGATCGTCTGGAGATCGGTCATCGCGTCTGGGCTCCTTGGTTTGCCGCTTATAGGTCCGCATTGACGCGGAGGCCAAGGGCACGGCAAAGCGGCGGCACGATGAAGAGGCATACGGGACAGGATCGTAGCGTCACCACGCGCTGGCGGCCAGCGACGCAGGCGGTGCGCGGCGGCACTGCGCGTTCCGAGTTCGGCGAGACGTCGGAAGCGATATTCTTGACCTCGGGTTACGCCTATGACTGCGCGGGCGATGCAGCGGCGCGCTTCGCCGGCGAGCAGGCCGGCATGACCTATTCGCGGCTGCAGAACCCGACGGTCGAGATGCTGGAAAAGCGGATCGCACTGCTCGAAGGGGCCGAGGCGGCGCGGTGCATGGCATCCGGCATGGCGGCGATGACGGCGGCACTGCTTTGCCAGCTCGAGGCCGGTGATCATCTCGTGGGCGGGCGCGCGGCGTTCGGGTCGTGCCGCTGGCTGACCGATACGTTGCTTCCGCGGTTCGGCGTGCAGACCACGATCGTCGACGGGCGCGTTCCGGCAGCGTGGGAGGCGGCGGTGCGGCCGAACACCAAAGTGTTCTTCTTCGAAACGCCTGCCAACCCGACGCTCGACATCTGCGACATCGCGGCGGTCTGCGAAATTGCCAAGCGGCACGGCGTCACGACCGTCGTCGACAATGCCTTCGCCTCGCCGCTCCTGCAGCGGCCGATGGAGTATGGTGCGGACATCGTCGCCTATTCCGCAACCAAGATGATGGACGGGCAGGGTCGCGTCCTCGCGGGTGCGGTGGCGGGCCGTGAGGAGTTCATCGAGAAGACGCTGCTCGCCTTCACCCGCAACACCGGGCCGACGCTCAGCCCGTTCAACGCGTGGGTGGTGCTGAAGGGGCTGGAGACGCTTGATCTGCGTATCCACCGGCAGAGCGAGAACGCGTTGAAGGTGGCGGCCTTTCTCGAAGCGCGAGTGCCGAAGCTGCTTTACCCGGCGCTGCCGTCGCATCCGCAGCACGATCTCGCCATGCGGCAGATGTCGGCGGGGGGCACGATCGTGACTTTGTTTCTCGATGGCGGCCGCACCCAGGCGCACGGCCTGCTCGATGCGCTCGAACTCGTCGACATATCGAACAACATCGGCGACTCGCGCAGCCTGATGACGCACCCGGCATCCACCACGCACAGCGGGCTCACCGAAGCGGTGCGGCTCAACATGGGCATCACCGAGGGCATGTTGCGGCTTTCGGTCGGCCTCGAGGATCCTGAAGACGTGATCGAGGATTTCGATCGCGCGCTGAAGGCGGTTGGCCTGTGAAGGCGCTCTTCCCGTTCGAAGCGGTGACGCGTGGAGTGACGGTACGGGTCTCGGTCAGCTACCTGCCCGAACAATCCCAACCGCGCCACGGCCGCTGGTTCTGGTCCTACCACATCCGGGTCGAGAACGGCGGCGAGGCCGCTGTCCAGCTACTCACCCGACACTGGATCATCACCGACGGGCGGGGGGATGTCGCCGAGGTGATGGGTGAGGGCGTCGTGGGGGATCAACCGGTTCTCGATCCCGGCGAGAGCTACGATTACGTCTCGGGCTGCCCGTTGCAGACCGCCACCGGATCGATGGAAGGCAGTTACGGCATGATCGACGCCGAGGGCGAGCCGTTCGACGTCGCGATCCCCATGTTCCCCCTCCACGCGCCGGCGACGGCGCGATGAGAAGGGATTTTCTTATCCCCTCCCTGAAGAGGGAGGGGGAGTTTTGAAGCGCACCCACCTTCCTCTCAACGGACTGCGTGTGCTGGATGCCGCCGCGCGGCACCTGAGCTTCACCCGGGCGGCCGACGAGCTGGCGGTGACGCCCGCCGCAGTCGGCCAGCAGATCCGTGCGCTTGAGGACACCCTTGGCGTCGTGCTGTTCCGCCGGACGACGCGGGGGCTGGAGCTTACGCCGGAAGGCGAGGCCGGGCTGGATGCGCTGCGCCACGGCTTCCTCCAGTTCGAAGAGGCGGTCCGTGCGATGCAGGCGGGTCAGACCTCGAAGACGCTGACGATCGCGGCGCCGCGCGATTTCTCGGCAAAGTGGTTGGCGTCGCGGCTTGCTGGCTACGCCAAGACCGATCCGGAGCTGCGCTTCGTGCTGCTCTCGTCTGACGAAGGGCTCGACTTCACTCAGGCCAATCTCGATCTCGCTGTGTGCTTCGGCCGCGACAAGGGCGAGCACGAGGGTGTCGCGCTCGGCTCGGCTGCGTTCGTGACCGTAGGTGCAGACGGTGGCACCGACACGGCGATCGCGTGGCCGGGTTGCCCGGCAGACGAGACGAAGGGCGCTGGCGTCACCGTCGGTGATGCAGGCTTGGCGCTCGATGCGGCAGCGGCAGGATTTGGCCGTGCAACGGTGCCCGCCTTGCTTGCCGCGAACGATCTGGCGAGCGGCCGGATCAAGGCTTTCGGCGAAAAGCCATCGATCGATAGTTATTGGCTGATCGCGCCGCTGCCGCAATGGCGCCAGAAGAAGGTACGCGCGCTAGTCGAGGCGCTGACCATCGCTTCCTGAGAGTGGCTTAGCCGCCCAGCACCTTTTCCACCGCCGCCTGCGCCACCGGATGATAGGTCGGTTTCGCCTTGGCGTAGATGCGCGTCGCAATCGGCATACCCCATTCGCCCTGCGCCCTAAGCCCCTCGTAGAGCGGCACGATCAGCAGCATGCGTCCGACGGTGGTCAGATGCTGTTCGAGCGCGGTGACTGCCGGATCGAAATGGTTGGCGATCGCGATCTCGAACCAGGCGGTGCGGATGTACGCGTTGGGCGACGCCGAGAGTTCGAACGTGCGATCCATCTCGATCAGTCGTTCGGGCGTCTGCTGGCGCGGCAGCTTGTCGAGGAAGCGCAGCCATTCCTGCGTCGACCAGCCCTTGATTTCGATCGAACTGGCTGCCGCACCCATTTCGAAGCGCTTGCGGTCTGCATCCACCCGCGCGAGCGTTGCCGAGGTGACGTGTACAGCGTTGCTCGGCAGGCCTGGCTGATAGGCCCACGTGTCGAGCTGAAGCTTGGCTTCCAGCGCTGCATCGCCCTTGATCAGGTTGCCACGCAGGTCGGCGAGGAAGCCGGCGGTGGTCTGCGGCTGAAAGGCGTGGCGATCGAAGTAGCCGCGCAGATAGGCATCCCAGCGCGGGCGGCCGACCGCCTGCTCGATCGTGCGCAGGAAGGTCGATCCCTTGTTGTAGTCCACCTCGCCATAGGCGCCCTCTGGGTCACCATGGAGGCGGGTGCCGGCCGGATCGGAGGCCTTGAGATCGCGCTGGAGATCGTCCCAAGAAAGATCGGCGAGCGTCGCGGCGCGCTCGCGGCCGTAGACCGCCTCGTCGATGCGGTTCTCGAAGTAGACGGTGAAGCCTTCGTTGAGCCACGAATCCGACCATGTCGCATTTGTGACGAGATTACCCGACCAGCTGTGGGCGAGCTCATGCGCGATCACGTCGACGTTTGACTTGTCGCCGGTGATGATCGTCGGCGTCGCGAAAGTGAGCGTCGGGTTTTCCATTCCGCCGAACGGAAAAGAGGGCGGCAGCAGCAGAATGTCGTAGCGCCCCCAGCGATACGGCCCGTAGAGCTGCTCGGCGGTGTCGACCATCTTCTCGGTGTCGGAGAGCTCGCGCGCAGCCTTGTCGAGCATCGCAGGCTCGGCATAGACGCCGGTGCGTGCCCCGAGCGGGCGGAACGCGATGTCGCCGACGGCAAGCGAGATCAGGTACGGCGGGACATTGTGGTCCATGCGGAAGCGGTAGCTGTGCTGTCCAGGGCTGGCGGGTTCGCCATTCGGGGTGAGCCGCTCGGCGCTCATCACCGCGGTTAGGCTGGAGGGCACGGTGATCTTCGCAGACCAGCTCTGACGGATGCCGGGGCTGTCCTGCGTCGGGATCCAGCTGCGGTTGTTGATCGACTCGCCCTGGCTGAACAGATACGGCTTCACCTTGCCGGCGGTGAGTGCAGGGGGCAGCCATTGGAGCGCGCTGGCGACCGGGTTTGAGGCGTAGCGGATGACGATCCGACGCGCGGAGCCGATGTCCACGGTGAGCGGCGCACCCTTATAGGCGTCCGCCGCGCCGACCGACCAGGTGAGTGCGTGGCCAGCATCGTCGGTGATGCTGCTGATCGCCAACTGCTTGTCGTCCACGATGATCTGCTTCGCGCCTGGTTTGGCCAAGATGTCGAGCGTGGCAGTACCCGCCATCACATGGGCCTTGAAGTCGGCGGTGAGATCGAGATCGACATG
>CAXTBZ010000012.1:0-44178 GCA_964242855.1 uncultured Sphingomonadaceae bacterium | reverse complement strand
CGCGCGACCTTGGGGGCGGCATAGCTCAGCACGTCGTGCGCTTCGGGCGTCGACAGGATCGATGACGGTGGATCGGCCGCAAGCACCGGGAGCGCGAGCGGCAAAAATGGAAGCAGATACACAAAGCGACGCATGGCGAGCCTTCAAGCGTGGTGCCCGCCTTGGCTAGGCCACACCCGCAATCAGGGCAAGGCGAAGGCTATCCTGAGATTACCTCGGCAAGCTCGTTGGCGGTGAGCGGGCGGAGCAGGCGGCAGCCGATCTCCTCGCCGATCTGCCAGGCGACGTAGGCACGTCGGCGCATCCCGTTCTCGAACCGGACGATGACCTTGCTACCCTTCCTCAGCGCCATCGCTGAGTGCGCGCGGAACCCGGACGCAGAAATGTTGGTCACCTCTGAAGACAGCGGCACACCATCGACGGTCGAGACCTGCACGGGCACGCTGACTTCGTAGCGCGAGGCCTGGCGACGATCGGATAGCGAGGCTGCTTCCTGCAGGATCGAACTTACAGACGCAGCATGAGCCATCCAGCCGGTCTAACCTCCGGCGGTTGAGAAACGATGAAGGTGGCGCTCAATGCTTTTCGTCCCGCTCCTCGCGCCCCAGGTCGATCAGCGCCGCGAGCGTGCGGCGGCTGCGAGCGATGTCGTCCTCGCCGACGGCTGCGGCAAGCGCGGCATCGATCTTCTCGCGCCCTTCGGTCTGCGCCCTGGCAGCGGCGCGGCCGCGATCGGTGAGCGTCACGATCAGCTTGCGGCGATCATCCTCGTCGGCGGCGCGATCGAGGTAGCCGCGAAGCACAAGCGTATCGACGAGTTGCCCCGCCGCCTGCTTGGTGATCCGCAACTCGCGACACAGCTGGCCGATCGAGACCCCGCCTTCGTTGAGAGCGCCAAGCGCAAGGCCGCCGATGATGTAGAGGCCATTGCCCGGGATGTCGTCGAAGCCCGCCGTGGCGAGCGCCTCGCGCATCGCGACGCCATAGGTGTTGCGAGCGTGCCGAAGGAGCGCCGGCATCGACACGGTTTCATACCAGGGTGCTTGGTCCGTCATCTGAGCCGATCTACAGACATATCGGTTGATAGTCAACATGCTTGACAGTCCGCATCATAAAACTGCCCTTGGTCGGCATACAACGCTAGGGTCACAGCGTGGCCGACATCTCCAACATTGTCATCCTCACGGGCGCCGGGATCTCCGCCGAAAGCGGGCTCGCCACCTTCCGCGGTCCGGACGGGCTATGGGAAGGCCACCGCGTCGAGGATATCTGCACGCCCGAGGCGCTGGCCGTCGATCGCGCTCTGGTGCTCGACTTCTACGACCAGCGCCGCCGGGCGCTTGCATCGGTCGAGCCGAACGCCGCCCACTGGGCCCTCGCGCGCCTCGATGATCAGTGGCCGGGAGAGCTGCTGATCGTCACCCAGAATGTCGATGATCTGCACGAACGCGCCGGCGCAACCCGCATCCTCCACATGCATGGCGAACTGCTCTCCGCACTGTGCGAGGCGTGCGAGAGCCGTACTTCGTTCGGTGGGGACATGATCGACAGCCCGCGCTGCGCCGCCTGCGGTGAGATTGCGCTGCGACCCGACATCGTCTTCTTCGGCGAGATGCCGTACGAGATGGAGCGCATCGACCGCGAAATCATGGCGGCGGATTTGTTCGTTGCGATCGGGACTTCGGGCGCTGTCTACCCCGCCGCCGGGTTCGTCCAGCTTGCGCGACACGGTGGCACCCAGACGCTCGAGCTCAATCTCGAACGGTCGGCCGGCAGCGTCTATTTCCACGAGACCCGGCTCGGACCGGCGAGCCTGCTGGTGCCGGCGTTCGTCGATGATCTGCTCGCCGTGGCATGACACGCGATCATTTCGGACAGGACCTTTCCCGGCCGCGCGCGGTTCACCCCCCGATGCAGGATGAGACCGAGGATAGCGGCCGCATCGGCCGGCGCGCGCTGATCGGCGGAGGGCTGGCCGGTCTGGCGGGCTGCAGTAACGTCAAGCTCCAGCTGCCGATCGAGATCCGTTCGCCCATCGTGTCCACCTCCGCCTCGTCGGGCGCGCCGCCGCTAGCGCAGAGCGCCGCAGTCGAGGCGTTCCTCGACGATCTGCAGCTGCGTACCTTCGCCTATTTCTGGTGGACCACCGAACCGAAGCGCGGGCTCGCACCCGATCGCTTTCCGAGCGGCGGCTTCGCCAGCATCGCCGCAATGGGCTTTGCGCTGACCGCGTTCGTGATCGGCGTAGAGCGGACATATGTGCCTCGCGCGCAGGCGGCAGCGCGCACGCTTACCATGCTGCGCTTCCTTGCCGGCGGGGAACAGGGCGCCAAGCCCGAGGGCGTCACCGGCTATCAGGGCTTCTTCTACCACTTTCTCGGCATGAAGGACGGCGTGCGCTTCGGCGATTGCGAGATCTCGACCGTCGATACCGCGTTGCTGATGGCCGGGGTGCTGCTTGCCCAGACCTACTACGACCAGCCGCAGGAGAAGGAGATCCGCGACCTCGCGGACAAGCTCTATACGCAGATCGACTGGCGCTGGGCGATGACGCGCGCGCCGGTCATCGCGCTCGGCTGGACGCCGGAAAGCGAGTTCATCCCCTATGACTGGGTCGCCTACAACGAAGGCATGCTGGTCTACATCCTGGCCTTGGGCGCGCCGATCTACGGCCTGCCCAAGGAGAGCTGGGATGCGTGGAGCGAGCGCCTGGCGACGTTCTGGACCGACAGCGGCGAACTTTCGATGCTGCGCTTCCCGCCGCTGTTCGGTCATCAATACAGCCATGTCTGGATCGACTTTCGCAAGATCCAGGACGAGTTCATGCGATCCAAGGGCAGCGACTATTTCGAGAACAGCAGGCGCGCGACCATAGCTCAGCGGAACTACGCGCTCGCCAATCCGATGGGATGGCGGGGTTATGCCGCCGATCAATTCGGATTGACCGCCTGCGACGGCCCCGGCGACATGACGCTTGATCTCAATGGCGAGAAGCGGGTGTTCCATTCCTATGCAGCACGCGGGGTCGGCGGTATCGACGACGGAACGCTTGCACCGACCGCCGCCGGCGGATCGATCGCGTTCGCGCCCGAAATCTGCATCCCGACGCTGATGGGAATGCGGAACCGCTACGGCAACGATCTCTACGGCACCTACGGCTTCTTCGATGCCTTCAATCTCACCTTCCAGGACGACAAGACCAAGCTCGATCACGGCAAGGTGCTGCCCGGCAAGGGCTGGTTCGACAGCGATTATGTCGGCATCGATCAGGGGCCGATCCTGGCGATGGTCGAGAACTATCGTACCGGGCTCATCTGGAAGATCATGAGCCGTAATCCGTACATCCGGGCAGGGCTCGACAAGGCCGGGTTCAAGGGCGGCTGGCTCGATCCCGATGCGGACAAGAAGTCGTGAGCGGGATCGGTCGCAGGACGCTGCTTGCCGGCGCGGGAACGCTGATGGCAGCGGGCCGACCGGCGATCGGCTTTGCGCTCGGCCCGATCGGCAAAGCGACGCCTGCCTTCATCGATGCCCTCATCGCGCGGATGACGATCGGGGAGAAAGCAGGCCAGCTCTCGATCATGGCATCCGCCATCGGGGGGACCGCAGCGACCGCGCTCAATCCGCCTGGCGGCAACCCGAATATTGCGAGCCAATTGGCCGACGCGCGCGCCGGGCGGCTGGGGGCGATCTTCAACGGGCAGGGATCGGACTGGCATCGCCGACTCCAGCAGGAAGCGGTGCGGAGCAGGCTCGGCATCCCGATGTTCTTCGCGGCCGATGTGATCCACGGCTTCCGCACGATCTTCCCGGTGCCACTGGCTGAGGCCGCGAGCTTCGATCCCGAACTCGCCCGCCGTACCGCGCGGGCGGCGGCTGTCGAAGCATCGGCGGCGGGGATCGACCTCACCTTTGCGCCGATGGTCGATATCGCGCGCGATCAGCGCTGGGGGCGCGGCGTGGAAGCGGCAGGCGAGGATGTCCTCGTCGGCCAGCGCTTCGCCGCGGCGCGCGTTCGCGGCTTTCAGGGCGACGGCATCGATCGCGACGACGCGGTCGCGGCATGCGCCAAGCACTTCGCCGCTTATGGCGCCGGCGAGGCAGGCCTCGAATATAACAGCGTCGACATCTCCGAGCACACGCTGCGCGAGATCTATTTTCCGCCGTTCGAAGCCGCAATCGGCGCCGGTGTCTCCACGATCATGGCCTCGTTCAACGAGATCAACGGCGTGCCCGCGACTGCCAATCACTGGCTGCTCTCCGACGTCCTGCGCGGAGAATGGGATTTCCGTGGCCTCGTCGTCTCCGATTATACTGCCGACGAGGAATTGATCGCGGCTGGCTATGCCCAAGACGGCCGGGACGCCGCCAGGAAGGCGATCCTCGCCGGCGTGGACATGAGCATGCAGAGCGGCTTTTACCTCAAGCACCTGCCTTCGCTGGTGAAGGCGGGCGAGGTTCCGATGACGCGGATCGATGAGGCGGTCCGGCGTGTGCTGGGGCTGAAGGCGGCGCTCGGCCTGTTCGATGATCCGTTCCGCAGGCTCGGCCCAGGGCGCGAGCAGGCGCGGGTGCTGACGCCGGTGATGCGCGATCTCAGCCGCGATGCGGCGCGCCGATCGATCGTGCTGCTCAAGAACGAGGCTGGCCTGCTCCCGTTGAAGGCGGATGGCGTCGAGAAGATCGCGCTGATCGGCCCCTTCGCATCGGGCCAGCACGATCTGATCGGCCCGTGGAACGTCTATGGCGACGATGCTCAGGCGATCGACCTTGCGACCGGCATGCGGGCCGCGATGCAGAACCCGTCACGCCTCATCGTCGCGCATGGGTCGGACATCGAACAGCCGATCCCGGGCGGCGTCGCGTCGGCGGTGGCAGCAGCGCGTGCGGCGGACATCGTCATTCTCGCAATCGGTGAGGGGCAGAAGATGTCGGGTGAGTCGCAGTCGCGCACCGAGATCGTCGTGCCCTGGCCGCAGATGCAGGTGGCAGCGGCCGTGGCGGCGCTCGGCAAGCCGATGATCGTGGTGCTCAAGAACGGCCGCGCACTGGCGCTGGAGGGAGCGGTGCTCGCCGCGCCTGCGATCCTGGTGACGTGGTTCCTCGGCTCGGAGACGGGTCACGCGATCGCGGACATCCTGTTCGGCACGGTTGAGCCGTCTGGCCGCCTGCCGGTCAGCTTTCCTTACGCAAGCGGGCAGGAGCCGCTCCATTACGATCACAAGCCGACCGGCCGGCCGGCGCCGGCAGGTCCGCAGCAGCCCTACAAGGCGCAGTACCGAACCGCGCCCGACGGCGCTCGCTTCCCGTTCGGCCACGGCCTGACCTACGGCCGGATCGACTATGGCAGCCTGAGCATGGGGAGCGGGAGGCTGACACAAGACGGCAGCCTCACCGTATCTGCCAGGATCCGCAACAGCGGCGATCGCGCGGCAGACGAGGTGGTGCAGCTCTATGTGCATCCTCGCGTGGCGAGCATCACCCAGCCGGTTCGGCGGCTCCTCGACTGGCAGAGGGTGTCGATCGCGCCGGGCAGCACCACCATCGCAACCTTCACCATCCGGCGTGACATGCTCTTGCGTCTGGGACCGGATCTGAAGCCTGAGGTGGAGCCTGGCACCTTCGACCTGTGGATCGCGCCTTCGGCCGAGACGGGGCTCAAGGGCAGCTTCGAGCTAGTCTAGCCGTCCCACCGCAACAGCGTCAGCTTGGCCTTGCCATATTGGCGCTCGACCTCGACCGTGAAGCCTTGCGGCGTGATCGCCTCGCCACGCTCGCCCTCGACGCTGACCAGCGCGCCGCTCGCAAGCCAGCCGAGCCGCGCAAGGCGTTCAAGCGTCGGCACGCCCGCATGCATTTCGTAGGGCGGGTCCATCATCATCAGGTCATAGCCGCGCATCGCGGGGCCGAGCGTGCCGACAGCCTGCGCTCGAACGTCTGCCCTCGCGCCGAGCGTCGCGACATTGGCACGGAGCGCATCGAGTGCGGCCTTGTCCTGCTCGACGAAGGTGCAGGACGCAGCACCGCGCGACATCGCCTCGAGCCCCAGCGCGCCCGTGCCGGCGAACAGATCGACGACGGCCAGATCTTCGAAGCTGCCGAGCCTGCTCGCCAGCATCGAGAACAGGGCTTCGCGCGTCCGATCGGCCGACGGGCGGGTGTCCAGCCCCGGCGGTGCCTTCAACGTCCGCCCGCGCCATTGCCCGGCGATGATCCTCATCGCCCTGTCACCGGATCGTCTTCCTGAACTCCTCGAGGTCGTGCTGGCGCACCTCGACGACCTCGCCCGCCGGCAGATCGGCAAGCACGAACTCGCCATAGGCGGTGCGGATCAGGCGCGAGACCTGCAGGCCCAGATACTCCAGCACCCGGCGAACCTCGCGGTTCTTGCCCTCGGTGATCTTCATCTCGATCCACACGTTGGCGCCGGTCCGCCGCTCGAGATTGGCGTCGATCGGGCCGTAGCGGATGCCCTCGATGGTGACGCCGTCCGACAGCGACTCCAGCATCTCCTGCGTCACCTCGCCATAGGCGCGGGCGCGATACACGCGCGGGATGCCGGTGGAGGGTAGCTCCAGCTTGCGCTTGAGTTCGCCGTCGTTGGTGAGCAGCAGCAGGCCCTCGGTGGTGAGATCGAGCCGCCCGACCGGGATCACGCGGGGCAGGCCAGGCGGCAGGCGATCGTAGATCGTCGCGCGACCGGCCGGATCGTAGGCAGCGGTGATGAGCCCCGCCGGCTTGTGGAACAGGAACAGCCGCGATGCCTCGACCGCGCCGACCGCCTGACCGTCCACCGTCACCCCCGCCAGCGACGTGAGGATCGTGGCTGGCGTGTCGATCGCCGTGCCGTAGAGCGCGATACGCCCTTCGACGATCATCCGCTCGATCTCGCGGCGCGATGCCACGCCGGCCCGGGCGAGCATCTTGGCGATGCGCTGCGGCTCGCGGCTCTCGTGATGAACAGATGGCGCACGCGCGCCCCGAGCGTCACGCGTGCCGGACGCGACACTGCCGTCCCTGCGCACGCGCGCGGTGTGCGGGCGGTCTGGCGACGCGGAAGAAGCGCGCCGAGGCGATGCGCCGGTCTCCTGGGGGCGAACGGGAGCAGGGCGAGCGCGGCCGGACGGTCTTTCCGCCGCGGTCGGTAGACGCGCCGACGTGGGACGAGAGGCTCGGGTAGAGGCGCCTCGAGGTGAAGGGTTGGCAGCAGCTTCGGGAGCTCTGCTGACTGCTTGGGTCGAGCGACCGCGCGGGGAGCGCGTTGCAGCGGTTTGAGGCTTGGTGGAAAGCCCGTCTTCCCTTCGGTCGAAGCGAACGCGGCGGCCGGCGGCCGGTGCTGTATCAATAGGCGCGCCCGTTGCGCGAGCGCTGCGCGCATCGCTGCGACCGCTCGCGACGCTGCCGTCCTTGCGGACCCGCACCGGTTTGGCGGCACGCTCGCCATCGGCGGAGGGTGCTGTGGCGTCGCGTCGGGTGCGTGGCTTGGAAGGTCGCCCGGCCTTGGGCTTGGCCTTGGCCCAACCCTTCTTCTTGGCGCCGCTTCGTGCGTCGTCACCGGGGCCGCGCGGGGCGCTCACTACGTGTCTCCGCTTTAATGGGTGCGGAACCGCCTTCCGCGCTAATCGATTGACGGTCAAGCCGCGAGTCGCGCCGGCGCTGGAGGAACGATGTTCGGACTTGGCCGGCAGGACCGCGAGGGCGCGATCCGATGTATCCTCGTCGTCGAGGATGATGCGCTGATCGCCTTCGACAATGAATATGGCCTCGAGGATGCCGGCTTCACCGTCGTCGATACCGTCGACACGGCGGCAGAAGCCATCCGCCTGATCGAGGGCGGCGGCATCGATCTCGTACTCTCCGACATCACACTGCGTGGCGACGGCGACGGGCTCGACGTCGCACGCGCCGCAAAGGCGGCCGGCATACCCCTGCTGTTTGTGTCCGGCCAATGTCCGGTCGAGGCGCAGGAGGTTTCCGCGGGTTGTCTCGCCAAGCCCTATTCGCCACGCGATCTGATCTCCGCCATCCGCGCTGTCGAAGCGAAGGTGGCCGGGCGGAAGACGGGCCGGCTGCCGCGCGGATTGAGGCTGTATCCCTAGGCACAGCCAGCGGCGCCCACTTCGCTCTATGTATCACCGCCCCTTCATCGTATGCCACCGCATCGATCGGGAGGGTTAGTTGCAGGCGGAGCGTCCGAAAGGATTTCGATTGCTGGCCGAGGCGCTGCGGAGCCGCAAATCGGCCGCGATGCTGGCGTTCGGCTTTTCCTCCGGTCTTCCCTACGCGTTGCTGATCGGTACGCTGAATGCGTGGTTAGGCGATGTGAAGATCAGCCTAGCGACGATCGGCGTCCTGTCCTGGATCGGGCTCGCCTACGCCTTCAAGTTCCTGTGGTCGCCCGTTGTGGACCGGCTGGTACTCCCCGGGCTCGGACGGCTCGGCCGCCGCAAGAGCTGGATAACGCTCTGCCAGATCGTGATGGTGTTCGCGTTCGTCGGGCTCGCGCTTACCGATCCGGCAACGGACATCGGCACCTTCGCCATCTTCGCAGTAATTGCGGCGCTGGGATCGGCGACGCAGGACGTCGCGGTCGACGCTTGGCGGATCGACGTCGCCGACGATGCGACCCCGGTCGAGCTACTCTCGGCGATCTACCAGTTCGGCTATCGCACCGCGAGCATCGTCGGCGGTGCGTTCGCGCTGTTCCTCGCTGCCCGCATGTCGTGGATGGTCGTGTACCTGATCATGGCGGGTTTTATCGGGTTGATGCTCGGCGTGGCGCTGTTCGCGCCCGACACCGACCGGCCGATGGAGCAACGGTCGGGTGCCTTGTCGGACCATGAAGTTGCGCCAAGCATCCGCCTGACGGCGCTTGCTGTCGTGGCGATCAGTTGGGTTTGGGCGATCGCGTCGATCGGCCACTTCATGGTCACGATGCTGACACCGGTGCCGGCGGGAACAACGCCGCCGTCGGTTGCAAGCTTCATGACGACCACCGGCCCATGGATTATCACCGCTACCGTGCTGGTGCCGCTCGTTGTCGCTGCGATCGTGAACCGTCTCAAGGCGCGTGCGGTGACCGGATCTATCCGATCCGCTGGCGGGATTACCGATCACCTCTACGGCGCCCTGATCAGCCCACTCTCCGAACTCACCGCGCGACTTGGCTGGGGCGTGGTCGGGGTGATGGGACTGATCCTCACCTACACGCTCTGCTACAATATCTGGGCTTCGTTCGCCTATCCCTTCTACCTCGATTACCTGCATTACTCGAAGGACGAGGTAGCGTTCGCGTCCAAGGTGTTCGGCATCTTCATGACGATGCTGGGCGTGGGCCTGGGCGGCGTATTGTTCCTGCGCCTCGGCCGCTTACCGACCGTGCTGATCGGCGCGACCCTGCCGATCCTCGGCAACCTCCTCTATGCGGACCTGGCTGATGGCGGGGCGGGGATCGACGCCTTTGCGCACCTGCTCAGGCTCGATGTGGTGGCGGTCTGGCTCGGTTCGGATGAGCGGATGATGCGGCTGATGATCACGATCGCGGCGGAGAACATATCAACCGGGCTGGCCGGTGCAGCCTTCGTCGCTTACGTCTCGAGCATCGTCGCCAAGCGCTATGCAGCCGTCCAATATTCACTGCTATCATCGCTCACGTTCCTAATTGGATCGCTCGCGCGCGGTGTCGCCGGCGAGGCGTTTGACCGTCTCGGCTATGCGACGGTCTTCCGGCAGACGGCGCTGGTCGGCCTGCTCGCCATCCTGTTCGTGCTCATCGAGTGGGTGCGATCGACGCACCATGTCCGGCGCGAACCCGGCGACACTGGGCTCGCCGCCTGAGGCTATTCCGGCATCTGATCGTTGGCGCGGAGGACCTCGCCTGCAAGATAAAGCGAGCCCAGGATCAGCACGAACGGCGGCTCCGCGCGATCGGCGTGGCGGCCAATCCAGCCGAGCGCCTCCGCCACGCTTCCTGCCGGCATCGCGGTGAGGCCGACATGCTTGGCCTGTAGCGCGAGATCGGCCGGAGCGTGATGCTCGTGATGAGGCACCGGAACGGCGTGCAGGGTCGCGTGTCGACCGGCGAAAGCGCGCAGCACGCCGGTCGCATCCTTGTTCGCCAGCAGCCCCATGACGAGGTGCAGCGGCTTGCCCGCTGGCACGGCCGCGCGCAGGTGATCCGCCACCGCGCGGGCTGCAGCCGGATTGTGGCCGCCGTCCAGCCATAGCTCGGCGTCCTTCGGTAACAGGTCGCGGAGTGGGCCCGGCGCGAGTTGCTGCATGCGTGCCGGCCACTCCGCCCAGCCCATCGCCGCGCGCAGGGCAGACGGTGGAATGGTAATCGCGCTCTGGTGGCGGAGCATCGCAATGGCCAAGCCGGCGTTCTGTGATTGATGCGCGCCTGCCAAGCGCGGGAGCGGCAGGTCGAGAAGTCCGTCTGCATCTCTGTAATGAAGCTGCCCATGAGCAGCGTCGGCATCCCACGATGATCCGCGCGGGCGGAGATCGGCACCCGCCGTGCTCGCCACCCTTGCTACGGCTTCGGCCATCCTCGGCGGGTAGCGCTGCGTGAGAAGCGGCACGCCCGCCTTGGCGATCCCGGCCTTTTCCGCGGCGATCTGCTCGGGCCGGTCGCCGAGGAACGCCTGATGATCCATCCCGAGTTGCGCTACCCCGGTTGCGACGGGAGCCGAGATCACGTTGGTCGCGTCTAGCCGGCCGCCGAGCCCGACCTCGATCACGCAGGCGTCGGCGCGCACCTCGGCAAAGGCCAAGAAGGCGGCGGCGGTGGTCACCTCGAAGAAGCTCGGCGCCATATCGCCGGCGACGTCGAGTACGCGCCCTAAATAACAGGCGAGCGCCTCGTCCTCGATCAGCCGACCGGCGAGCCTGATCCGCTCGTTGAAGCGGACGAGATGCGGGCTGGTATAGACATGAACCTTGTACCCCGCCGCCTCGAGCGCCGCGCGCAGGAAGGCGCAGGTCGATCCCTTGCCGTTGGTCCCGGCGACGTGGAAGACGAGCGGAAGCCTCTGTTCCGGATTGCTAAGCCGGCTCAGCAGCTCGCGGATACGCTCCAGCCCGAGGATGTCGCGGCCGGGCGACAGCGTGTCGAGGCGGCCTAGCTGCCGCTGGACCTCAGCGTGATCGGAACGGGCATGATCCGCCATGGCGTCACGCCGCCACCGTCTCCGGCACGAGATACGCGATGAGCGTCGCCAGCGTCTCGCGCAACTTGTGACGATGGATCACCATGTCGAGCATGCCGTGATCCAGCAGATATTCGGAGCGCTGAAAGCCTTCCGGCAACTTCTCGCGAATGGTCTGCTCGATCACGCGCTGCCCGGCAAAACCGATCAGCGCGCCGGGCTCGGCAAGCTGGACGTCGCCGAGCATCGCATAACTCGCCGTCACGCCGCCGGTAGTGGGATCGGTCATCACCACGATGTAAGGCAGCCCCGCCTCGCGGAGCTTCTGGATGGCAACCGTGGTCTTTGGCATCTGCATGAGGCTTAGGATGCCCTCCTGCATGCGCGCGCCGCCGGCTGCGGTGAACACGATATACGGCGCTTGGCTGGCGATTGCCGCCTCCACCCCGGCGACGAACGCTGCGCCCACCGCAAGGCCCATCGATCCGCCCATGAAGGCGAAATCCTGCACGCCCACCACTGCAGGTCGCCCCTCGATCTCACCCTTCGCGTTGAGGAAAGCATCCGGCTCGCCGGTAGCGAGGCGCGCGGCCTTGATGCGATCGGCGTAGCGCTTGGTATCGCGGAACTTAAGCGGATCTTCGCGCACCGTTGGGGCGGGCAACGGCGTGTGGACGCCGCTGTCGAAGATCAGATCGAACCGCTTGGCGGCACCAATCCGGCCATGATGCTCGCATTTGGGACAGACATTCTGGTTCTCCTCATATTCCTTGAGGAAGGTCATCGCTCCGCAAGCCGAACATTTGTGCCAGAGGTTCTCCGGCGTCTCCCGCTTGACGACGAAAGGGATCGCGTTGCGGACGCGGTCGATCCAGCTCATGCGGGCACTCCCAGACGGGCGGTACGTACCGCCTCCGCCAGTTCTCGAACAAGAACGGCGCCGGCCTTCGCATCGCCACCCGCTTTGGCAAGCGCGTCGACGATCGCTGAGCCGACCACCACGCCATCGGCGACCCGCGCGATCGCCGCGGCTTGTTCGGGGGTGCGGACGCCAAAGCCTACCGCGACGGGCAGACCCGTACTGGCCTTAAGCCTCGCAACCGCTTCCTCGATCGATCCGGCAGCCGCCTGCTGGAGGCCGGTGATCCCGGCGACGGAGACGTAGTAGAGAAAGCCGGACGCGCCCTCCAGCACTGCCGGAAGCCGCTCCGCGTCCGTGGTCGGTGTAGCCAGACGGACAAGGTCGATATCATGCTCGCGCAAAGCAGGGCCGAGCGCGGCGTCCTCCTCGAACGGAACGTCGACGCAGATCACGCCATCGACTCCAGCGTTTTCAAGTTCTTCTGCAAACCATTTGGCACCGCGCGACAGCATCGGATTGGCATAGCCCATTAGAACGAGCGGCGTGTCAGGATGCCGTGCGCGAAAGGTCTTGGCGATTGCGAGCACGTCCGCTGTCCTGGTACCGGCCACAAGCGCGCGGATATTGGCTTCCTGGATCACCGGGCCATCCGCCATCGGATCGGTGAACGGCACGCCAAGCTCAATGACGTCGGCGCCGGCCTCGACAATCGCATCGAGGATGGCTGGCGTATGCGCAGGCGACGGATCGCCGGCGGTGACGAACGCGATCAGGGCCGAACGATCCTCTCCAGCCAGGCGTGCGAAGGTGGCACCGAGGCGACTCACAAAGTCACGCCCATCTCGTCCGCGACGGTGAAGATGTCCTTATCGCCACGGCCAGAAAGATTCATCAGGATCATCTGATCTTCGTTCATTTCCCGTGCCTTGGGAGCAAGACCTGCGATGGCATGGGCGCATTCGAGCGCCGGGATGATGCCTTCGACCCGGCAGCAGAGCTGGAAGGCGTCGAGCGCCTGACGGTCGGTTATACCCTCGTAGGTTACGCGGCCGCTCTCGTGCAGCCAGCTATGTTCGGGGCCGATGCCGGGATAATCGAGACCTGCCGAGATCGAATGCGCCTCGGTGATCTGGCCGTCTTCGTCCTGCAGCAGATAGGTGCGGTTGCCGTGGAGGACGCCAGGGCGGCCGCCGTTCAGGCTGGCGGCATGCTTGTCGGTGTGCATACCATGCCCCGCCGCTTCGATGCCGAGCATTGCCACGTCCGCATCGTCGAGGAAGGGATGGAACAGTCCGATCGCGTTGGAGCCACCGCCGACAGAGGCGACCAGCAGATCGGGCAACCGCCCCTCGGCTTCGAGGATCTGTTCACGTGCCTCGACGCCGATCACCGACTGAAAATCGCGCACCATCTCGGGATACGGGTGCGGTCCCGCGGCGGTGCCGATGATGTAGAAGGTGTCGTGCACGTTGGCGACCCAGTCGCGCAGCGCCTCGTTCATCGCATCCTTGAGCGTCTGCGCGCCCGACGTTACCGGCCGCACCTCGGCGCCGAGCAGCTTCATGCGGAAGACATTGGGCTGCTGGCGGGCGACATCGACGGCGCCCATGAAGATCGTGCACGGCAGGCCGAAGCGCGCCGCAACCGTGGCGGTGGCGACGCCATGCTGCCCCGCGCCGGTTTCGGCGATGATCCGCGTCTTGCCCATCCGAATGGCGAGCAGGATTTGGCCAATGCAGTTGTTGATCTTGTGCGCGCCGGTGTGGTTCAGCTCCTCGCGCTTGAAGTAGATTTTTGCGCCCTTGCCGGGGGGCGCATCGCGACGCATCGCCTTGGTCAACCCTTCGGCATAATAGAGCGGCGAGGGGCGACCGACGAAATGCTTGAGCAGCCCATCGAGCTCCGCGCGGAAGGCGTCGTCGACCTGAGAAGCCCGGTATTCGCGCTCGAGCTCCAGGATCAGCGGCATCAGCGTTTCGGATACATAGCGTCCGCCGAATTCGCCGAAGTGACCGTCCGCGTCGGGCTGGTTGCGAAGCGAGTTAGCGCCGTGTGTCTGGGGGCTGGTCATAACCGGTTCGTCGCTTGAAGGAAGGCAGCGATCTTGTCCACATCCTTGACGCCCGGCGCGCTCTCTACTCCAGAAGACACATCGACGAGCCGCGCGCCCGTGATCCCCACCGCGTCGGCGACGTTCCCGACATCGAGGCCGCCCGATAATGCCCAGGGTAGCGGATGCGCGAAGCCGTCGAGCAGCTTCCAATCGAAGCGCAATCCCATGCCGCCGGGCAGCATCCCTGAGGGCGTCTTGGCATCGTAAAGAATGCGGTCTGCGCATCCCCGGTATGATTTCGCGGCTTCAAGATCGAAGCGCGTACGCACCGGGACGGCCTTCCAGACTTCGAGGCCAAGTCGCGCTTTGACCGCTGCGACGCGTTCGGGCGTTTCGGTACCGTGAAGTTGTACGCCCGTCAGTCGGGCCGCAGCAACGGCATGGACGAGCAACGCATCATCGGGATCGACAAACACGCCGATCCGCTCGACGTGCGATGGCGTGCCGAGTTGGCCGGCTTGCTCGGGAGCGATGTCTCGCGGGCTCTTGGGGAAGAACACGAAGCCGACATGGCTTACTCCGCCGTCAACGGCAGCGGCAACGCTCTCGGGCGTCGAGAGCCCGCAAATCTTGGCGGTGGTCGGCATGGTCGGGTGCATATAGGATCGAAGCGTATCGGCGCCTAGCGATGTCAGACAGCGTCAAGGCCGAGCATCCATGCGTCCAGTCGTGCCGCATGGACATGAGCATCGGGCGCGCCGGTCGCGATGGCGCGTTGATTGGACATGATCCAGCGCAGGCATTCGGCTCGACTGTTGAAGGCGGGGAAGCCGCTGTGTCCGGGACGCAGGCTTTCGGCGACGATGAGGAAGCGAGCGCCGCGCCGGCAGCCGGGTGCTCCTGGCCAGTTGCGCGCCGGTGACTCGACTGCCGGCACCCAATAGCATGCGTCAGGCCTCAGCCCGACCATGTCGGTCACGATCTGCACGCGCCTCTCCTCGTTTTGAAGGAGGCTGCGCCGGTTCGGTCGTTGCGTCCAGCGCCTTGATCTGTTCACGCTGATCGGAAGAGGCGATCTGCCGCCGTTCAGACGCGCTGGCCGAGCACCTGATAGGCCATTACTGCCGTCGCGACGGCGGCGTTGAGGCTGTCGGCTTTGCCGAGCATCGGCAGCTTCACCCGAAGGTCGCACTCGGCCTCGTACTCTGGCGGCAGTCCTTGCGCCTCGTTCCCGACGAGAAGAAAGGTCGGCGCAACGTAAGTCGGCTGGCGATAGTCGACGTCGGTACGCAGACTTAGCGCCACCAACTGCCCGGCGCCGGAGCGCAACCACGGCACGAACTCGGCCCAGTTGGCACGCGCGACCCGTTGGGTGAACAGCGCCCCCATCGAGGCGCGCACTGCCTCCACCGAAAACGGATCAACCGTCTCGTCCAGCAGGATCAGCCCGCCTGCGCCGACCGCGTCGCCGGTTCGCAATATGGTGCCGAGATTGCCCGGATCACGCAGCGATTGTGCGACGATGCAGATGCCGGACGCTGATCGATCGATGGTCGCCAGCGCGGTGTCGAATTCCGCATAGACGCCGATCACCGTCTGCGGATTGTCCTTGCCAGAGAGCTTGTGGAGGATCTCGGTGTTGGTCTCGATCGCCTCGCCGCCGGCAGCCTCGCACGAGGCGGTCAGCCGGCGGACAAGCGTATGACCGCGCATCTCGGCCGCGTAGAAGATGTAGAGCGGCAGGTGGCCGGCCTGCTCGGCCTCGGCGAGGATGCGCAGGCCCTCGGCTAGGAACAGCCCCTCCTCGCGACGATGGCGCTTCTCGCGCAGATTGCGCACGCGCTTGACGAGGGGGTTCGAGAAGGCGGTGATCTCGCGGGGCATGAGCAACTAGGTACCCGTTCATCCCGAGCGAAGTCGAGGGGACGTGAGGCTGGATATGTGTCTCGACTTCGCTCGACACGAACGGACCTAGTCAGGTTACTCCTCGCCGAACTTGTTCTCGACGAGTTCCACCAGCACCGCCAGCGTTTGCTCGGCGCCGTCGCCTTCGGCGCTGATGGTGACATGGTCACCCATCGCAGCGCCCAGCATCATAAGTCCCATGATCGAAGTGCCGGCGACCTTCGATCCGTCCTTTTCGACCTCGACAGCGGCAGTCTGGTTGGACGCTAACGTAACGAACTTGGCGGACGCACGCGCATGCAGCCCGCGCCGGTTGGTGATCTCGACGAGGCGGCTGACGGGTTCGGTCACGCGGCAGCTTCCCCAAGCAGGTCCGAAGCGACCGATATGTACTTGCGGCCGGCATCGCGGGCTGCAGCAAGCGCCGGCTTGATCTTCATCGTGCGGCGAGCTGACGCCAAGCGGATCAGCATCGGCAGGTTGATCCCGGCGATGACCTCGACAACCTCTGACTTCATCAGCGAAATGGCGAGGTTCGAGGGGGTGCCGCCGAACAGATCGGTGAGCAGAATGACGCCATCGCCCGTATCGACGGCCTTGATTGCAGCCGAGATGTCCTCGCGGCGACCTTCCATGTCGTCTTCCGGCCCGATGCAGATCGGCAGGATCGCCTCTTGCGGGCCGACGACATGCTCCATCGCGGTGACGAACTCCGCTGCAAGACGTCCGTGGGTCACCAGGACCAAACCGATCATCGATCCACCCGAGTTTGGCCCTTCTCCCCGGTCACCCATCGCTCCTGTGCGTCCGGCGCTCTATCCGCGGGCCAGATCGCGATGCACGATGGTGGGCGAAAAACCGCGGCCGCGCAACCGGCTGCCGATCGCTTCGGCGACATGGACCGAGCGATGCTTGCCCCCGGTGCAGCCGAACGCCACAGTGACGTAGCTCTTTCCTTCGGCGGCGTAGCGCGGGAGCAACAGCGCGAGCAGCCCGTCGATCCGCTCGATCGCCTCGGGATACGCTGGATCGTCTGATACGTAATCGGATACCGGCGCCTGCAGCCCGGTCATTGCCTTAAGTTCGGGCACCCAATGCGGATTGCGCAGGAAACGCATGTCGAGCACGAGATCGGCGTTGCGCGGCACGCCACGGGCAAAGCCGAACGACATGATCGAGAGCGTGGTCCCCGTCTCAGGCGTGGCGAAGCGGGCGCGGAGATCCTGTTGCAGCGTGTTGCTGCTGCTGTCCGTCGTGTCGATCAGGTGGTCGGCAGCCTGGCGTAGCGGATGGAGCAGCTCTCGCTCGCGGGCGATGCCGTCTTCTGCCGGGCGATCGAGCGCGAGGGGATGGCGACGGCGCGTCTCCGAATACCGCCGGACCAACTCCGAACCAGCACAATCGAGGAAGAGGACGCCGACATCATCGCCCTGCTCACGTCGCTTCGCCACCCGCGCAACGATGCGATCGGGATCGAAGCCCCGGGTCCGACTGTCGACGACGACCGCCAGCGGCCGATCCTCACCGTCCGCGCCCTGCGGTGCCGGCGCATCGAGCAGCCGATCGAGCAGCATCAACGGCATGTTGTCGACAACCTCCCAGCCGAGATCCTCGAGCGTCCTGACGGCGGTCGATTTGCCTGCGCCCGACATGCCGGTGACGATCATCAGCCGACGAGCAGGCGCGTCACCGCTCATCCGGCAAGGGCCTTGAGGAGCAGCTCGACCTTGATCGGCGCCGACGGCTCGAGCGGCGCGAGCGCGGCCAGCGGCACGTCGCAGCCGGCCAGGCGCCGCGTGGCGGGCGTCGGCATCCGTTCGATCTCGCCATCGATATCGATCAGCAGCGCCACTTTGGCTTCGGCATCGTGCGACATCTCGATGATCCCGACACCGCGCACTTCGATCTGGCCGGCGATCCGCAAGGGCGGGGTGGCGAACAGCTGCCCGTCGCGGCGGCGAAGCTCAGTATAGTCGTCGGACACCAGCGTCGCCCCGCGATCGATCAGGCGCAGCGCAAGATCGGATTTGCCGCTGCCCGAGCGCCCCGCGAGCAGGACAGCCTTGCCCCTGATGGCGACGCAGGAGGCGTGGACAACGTCAGAGGACAGCTCGGTCATGGCTGGATGCTCACAGTTCGGGTGCCCTCGGGAGCGTAATGAGGAAGTGCGCACCGCTTCGCCCATCCGATCGATCGCGCACCTCGATGGTGCCGTCATGCCCGTCGGCGATTGCCTTGGCGATGGCGAGGCCAAGGCCGGAATGGCGCTCGGGCGTTTCGGTATCGGGGCGATCGGTGTGGAAGCGGCGAAAGATGCTGTCGCGCTTGTCGGGCGGCACACCCGGGCCTTCGTCCTCGATCGCGATCAGCACGATGTCCTCGACCCCGATCGCGCTCACCTCGACCAGGGCGCCGGGCGGCGAGAAGGAGACGGCATTGTCGATCACATTCTCGATCATGCGGGCCAATCGTGAAGGATCGCCGAACACCACCGACGTATCCAGATAGGGGCGCGCGAAGGCGACCCGAACATCGCCGTTGCGCCCGCGCTCGTCGCGCGCCGCCACCATCCGCTCGATCATAGGCCCGAGATCGACCGCCTCGAAGCGTGCGCGGGAGAGTTCGCCGTCGAGTCGCGAGATTTCGGCAACGTCGGTGATCAGCCGATCAAGACGGATCACGTCGTCTCGCACAATGTCGAGCAAGCGGACCTGCAGCGCCTCGTCCTTGACCACGCCCAGACTGTCGACGGCGGATCGCAGCGAGGCGAGCGGGTTCTTGAGCTCATGACTCACATCGGCGGCAAAGGCTTCGACCGAGTCGATCCGCCGCCGCAGCGCCTGGCTCATGTCGGACAGCGCGCGGGACAGCAGGCCGATCTCGTCACGCCGGGAGGGCAGGCGCGGCACAATCACCTCACGCGCTCGGCCAAGCCGGACCCGATGTGCGGCAAGCGCCAGGATGCGAAGCGGCCGCGCGATAGTGCGCGCGAGGAACAGCGACAGTAAGATCGAGACGAGCAGCACCCCGCCGATCACCATTCCGATCGCAAAGCGTTCAGCGCGCACTATGCGGGTGATGTCGCGCACGTTGTTGGTTGTAAGCACGGTGCCAACGCCCGGCACGAGCACCGCTGCGGACAGCATCGGCGTGCGATCCGGGGCATTCCGGTGCATCGAATAAACCCGCGTCGCGTCGGCTGCGGCGAGCTTCGCCTCGGGCCACGCGTCACGAACATCAATAGCTGGCTCTATGAAGTAGGGCACATGATCGGCACCGACGATGTCGTCGAAGATCTTGTCCATGAGCCGCGCGACATGTTTCTTCCACGGCTGCGTCTCGGGGTCGATCAGCTGATAGCTGATTGGACCATAATGCCAGCTGTCGACCACTTGGGTGCCCGCCGCATCGTAGATGCGCACGCGCTCGCCCTCGATCCCGGCGAGCTTGGTGGCGAGCTTCGGGCGCGCTGCTGCCGGAACGGCGGCAACCGCGCTGCCGATCATCTGCGCGTCGGCTTCGGCCTGCTGGGTCCGTTCCTCGGAGACGCGCGTGCGATAGCTGTCGAGATAGAAGAAGCTGCCCGCCAGCATCGCCACCGCAAAGACGTTCACGGCCAGGATGCGGCTGGTCAGCGACCAGCGCGCCGACCAGGTGAGTGGATTGTCGTCAGGATCGGTGCGCCGCGACGGCGCCGGGTCACTCCTCGCCAAATCGGTATCCGACACCGTAGAGGGTCTCGATCGCCTTGAAGTTGGGATCGACCTGCCGGAACTTGCGCCGGAGCCGCTTGATGTGGCTGTCGATGGTGCGATCGTCGACATAGACGTCGTCCTGGTAGGCTGCATCCATGAGCTGGTCCCGTGATTTCACGAAGCCGGGGCGCTGCGCCAGCGCCTCTAGGATCATGAACTCGGTGACGGTGAGCACGACCTCTTCATCAGCCCAGCGCACCTTGTGCCGAGCCGGATCCATGTCGAGGCGCCCCCGGATCAGACGTTCGGCCGGTGACGTGGCCTCGTCGACGGGTCCGGCGCGCGCTTCCGTGCGACGCAGGATGGCGCGGATCCGGGCGATCAGCAGGCGGAGCGAGAATGGCTTGGCGATGTAATCGTCAGCTCCCATCGCCAGGCCCAGCGCCTCGTCCAGCTCGTCATCCTTGCTGGTCAGGAAGATCACCGGCAGCTGGCTCTTTTCGCGCAGGCGGCGCAGCACCTCCATGCCGTCCATGCGCGGCATCTTGATATCGAGCACGACGAGATCTGGCGCGTTCTCCGCAAATGCCTTCAGCGCCGCCTCACCGTCCGAATAGATCCGCGTAGCAAAACCCTCGGCCTGCAGCGCGATCGATACCGAGGTCAGGATGTTGCGGTCGTCGTCGACGAGGGCGATCGAGGCTGACATCAGCGTCCACTAGCAGAGCAGGACGCCAGGGCAAATGAACGGAATGCGCGCGATCAGAGGCCGTGCTTGCCCACCCACAGCCTAAACAGCTCCGGCCAGAGGGAGCCGGGGTTATCCGCGGTTATGCGAAGCCCGAATCCGTGGCCGCCGCGTTCGAAGAAATGCGCTTCCACAGGCACATTCGCGAGGCGGCAGGCCCTCAGCCAGTCGATGCTGCAATCGGGCGGCACGATCGGGTCGTCGAGCGCACAGGCGACGAAGCAGGGCGGCGTCATAGTGCCGACGTGGAGGAGCGGCGATCGCCTAGCCACCAGATCGGCAGCCGGCGCAGGGCCGAGCAGGTTGGCACGCGACACGGAATGCGTCTCGAACGGCTTCATCGTCGTGACCGCATAGAGCAGGCCGACCAGTGCGGGCCGAGCGGGCAACTTGTCCGCCGCATCGACGGCCTCATAAAGGGGAATGGCATAGTCCGTCGCAAGGCTGGCGGCGACATGGCCGCCCGCAGAAAAGCCGAGTACGCCGATCTTGTCCGGATCGACGTGATATTCGGCAGCATGGGCGCGGACCAGCCGCACCGCCCTGATTGCATCCTGCAGCGGCGCGTCGGCGCGGTTGGTCCAGCCTTCGCCGGGAAGCCGGTAGCTCAGCACGAAGACGGTGTAGCCGAAGCCGGTGTAGTAGGCCGCCGGTGCGCTGCCCTCGTTCTCGATCGACAGGTAGCTGTACCCACCGCCGGGCATCAGGATGAGCGCGGCACCGTTCGGTTTGTCCGGCCGGTAGACGAACAGCGCAGGCGCGGCGACACCCTTCAGTCGGAATTCCTTGTTTCCCGGGGTGCCGGCACGTTGCAGCTTGGGAGCGGGCAGGTTGGGAGCAGGGGGCGATCCCGGCGCGGGGCCTGGCCACAGCGGCAAGGTCGTGGAGGCTGGCTTCTTCACCTGATCGGCCGTGGGCACCAGCGCGACAGGCTTGCTCTCCCGGGTCACGGGAGCGGCGGCGGCGGCAAGGCTGGCCAGCAACGCGCGACGATCAAATTGCATCTGCGCTCCCGCTTGACGCCGCCTCATGGCCCATGACAGGCCGCCTGATACCCCCCGGGCCGCACGGCCGCTGACGGACGATAGCATGATCATCGCACCGCGCTCGGCTTTGTTCCTCCCTGCCTCCAATCCCCGTGCCATCGCCAAGGCGCGGACTCTGGATGCGGACATGGTGATCCTCGATCTGGAGGATGCCGTCGCCGATGCCGACAAGGCGGGGGCTCGGGCGGCTGCTGTTGCGGCGGTGGAAGCGCCGCTCGGCGCCTCGATCGTCGCGATACGGTTGAACGCAGCGGACACGCGGTGGCACAAAGAGGATATCACCGCGCTGGCACATTCCAGAGCCGATCTGATCGTGGTGCCAAAAGTAGAGGACGCGACCACCGTAGCGAAAGTATCCGAGGCGTTGAAGCGGCCGATCTACGCGATGATCGAAACGCCTGCCGGCGTACTTGCCGCAGCCCAGATCGCTGCCACTCCCGGTGTCGCCGGCCTGATCGCCGGTACCAACGATTTGGCTTACACCTTACGCCTGCCGCAGACCGGCAGACGGGGATTGTCATTGTCGCTTCAGACGATCGTCCTGGCAGCCCGTGCCGCCGGCGGCGTGGCGCTGGATGGCGTCTGGAACCGACTCGAGGATGTGGACGGGCTCGCGTCGGAATGTGCTGAGGGCCGCGCGCTCGGCTTCGACGGCAAGACTTTGATCCACCCGAACCAGATCGACGCCGCAAACATAGCCTTCGCGCCGTCTGATGCGGAGATCGCGGATGCTCGCGCGCTGGTGGAAGCGGCCACCTCAGGCGCCGCACGCTTCCGAGGCCGCATGGTCGAGGCGATGCATGTCGAGGCGGCGCGGCGCATCCTTGCTCGCGCGTCTGGAAAATCCGAGGGGCCGAGCCTATAGGAGCGCGAATCCTCCGCACAGGAAAGATTCGCCCCCAATGCAGATCCGCCTCGGTTTGACCTTCGACGACGTGCTCCTCCAGCCGGCCGAGTCCGAGGTGCTGCCGAGCATGGCCGATACCCGCACCTACGTCACCAAAGGGATCGCGCTCAATATACCTATCCTCTCGGCGGCGATGGACACCGTTACCGAGGCCGATATGGCGATCGTCATGGCGCAACTCGGCGGGCTCGGGGTGCTCCACCGCAATCTGACGGTCGAGGAGCAGGCGGCTGCGGTAAAGGCGGTCAAGCGTTACGAGAGCGGCATGGTGGTTAATCCGATCACCATCGCGCCCAATGCGACGCTCGCCGACGCGCGCGAACTGATGGCGCGCCACAAGATCAACGGCATTCCTGTGACCGAGGCGTCCGGCAAGCTTGTCGGCATCCTCACCAATCGCGACGTGCGCTTCGCACAGAAGCCCGATCAGCCGGTGTCCGAGCTGATGACTTCGCAGAACCTGGCGGTCGTTCCGCTCGGCACCGGCACCGAAGAGGCGCAGCGCCTGCTCCATCAGCGTCGGATCGAGAAGCTGCTCGTGGTCGACGACGCCTATCGCTGCGTCGGGCTGATTACGGTGAAGGATATCGAGAAGGCGGTGAACTACCCGTCTGCCACCAAGGATTCGACCGGCCGGTTGCGTGTTGCTGCCGCGACCACCGTGGGCGACAACGGCTTCGAGCGGACCGAGGCGTTGATCGACGCCGAATGCGACCTGATCGTCATCGACACCGCCCACGGCCACAACAAGGACGTTGCGCGTGCTGTGGACCGGGTGAAGCGCCTCTCCAACACCGTCCAGGTCGTCGCCGGCAACATCGCCACCGCCGAAGCCGCCAAGTCGCTGATCGATGCCGGTGCCGACGGGCTGAAGGTCGGCATCGGGCCGGGATCGATCTGCACAACGCGCATCGTCGCTGGGATCGGCGTGCCTCAGCTCACCGCGATCATGGATGCCGCCGAGGAAGCCAGGAAGCAAAATGTGCCGGTGATCGGTGACGGCGGGCTGCGCACCTCCGGCGACATCGCAAAGGCACTGGCGGCGGGCGCATCGACGGTCATGGTCGGCTCGCTGCTCGCAGGCACGGAAGAGGCTCCAGGAGAAAGCTTCATCTATCAGGGCCGTGCGTATAAATCCTACCGCGGCATGGGCAGCGTCGGCGCGATGGCGCGGGGATCGGCTGACCGCTATTTCCAGCAGGACATCAAGGATCAGCTTAAGCTGGTGCCCGAAGGCATCGAAGGGCAGGTGCCGTTCAAGGGGCCGGCGCGCGACGTTATCCATCAGCTCGTCGGCGGGGTGAAGGCTGCGATGGGCTACACCGGATCGCATACCATCGAGGAGCTGCAGGAGCGGGCGCGCTTCGTGCAGATCACCAATGCCGGGCTCAAGGAGAGCCACGTTCATGACGTCGCGATCACGCGAGAGGCGCCCAATTATCCGACGCGGTAGGTCCTTGTGACGCCACAGGCGCGCGTTCAGGCTGCGATCGATATCCTCGACGAGGTGATTGCAGCCACACGAGAGGCCGGTGCGGCCGGTGACACGATCGTCCAGCGGTATTTTCGCACCCGCCGCTATGCAGGATCAAAGGACCGCCGTGCGGTTCGCGAGCTGGTCTATGCCGCCATCCGGCGTTCGGGCGAGCGACCCTCGAGCGGACGCGCGGCCCTGGTTGGGCTGGCCGACGATCACACCGAACTCGCGGCGCTGTTCGATGGATCGATCCACGGAGCGGCGCCGATTGCAGCCAACGAGGATCGCGCCGAAGCGTCTGAGCTGCCGGAATGGCTGCGCGACACGCTGTCGGGCTTCGGCCTGCTAGATCGTGCGCCGCTCGACCTGCGGGTCAACCGCCTGAAGGCGCTGCGGACCGACATCGCAGTCGCCGGCGCCGTGCCGACCCCGCATGCTCCCGACGGCCTGCGCCTGTCCGAGAATATCCAGGTGGAGCAGCTGCCGGAGTGGGTCGGCGGCTTGATCGAGGTGCAGGACGAGGGTAGTCAGCTGGTGACGATCGCCTGCGGGGCGGAGCCGGGCATGAAAGTGGTCGACCTGTGCGCGGGCGCCGGCGGCAAGACGCTTGGCCTGGCAGCGGCGATGGGAGATCGCGGCGTTATCTTCGCCTGCGATAGCGATCGAGCGCGTCTGCAACGCCTTGCGCCTCGCGCCGAACGGGCAGGGGTCACGATCGTCGAGACGCGGCTCCTCGATGGTGGACGCGAGATGACCGCGTCTGGCGATCTCGTCGCTGCTGCCGATCTCGTCGTCGTTGACTTGCCTTGCTCTGGTACGGGAACGTGGCGGCGCAATCCGGAGGCGCGCTGGCGGCTGACGCCTGAGCGGCTGGCGCGAACGGTGGCGCTCCAGACCCGCTTGCTCGACGTCGCCGCGCGGTTGGTGAAGCCGGGCGGGGCGCTCGTCCACATCGTCTGCTCGCTGCTCGATGAGGAGGGCGCCGGCCAAGTCGACGCCTTCCTGGCACGTCACCCGGGTTGGACGGCAACACCGATCACGCTGCCCGCCGGTCGCCCTCATGGGCAAGGCCTGCGCCTCACGCCGGCAGACGATGGCACTGACGGCTTTTTCGTCGCGAGGCTCAAAGCGCCGTGCTAGACGGGCCGGCAATACTGCTTTCGGAGAAGCTGATGCGCTTTCTGCCTGTTGTTGCCGCCGCTTCGCTTGGTCTGCTCACCGTATCGGGCGCGAGCTGGGGTCAGAAGCCGGATGATCAGATCAATGCCACCTCCGTGCTGTTCCAGAAGCGGGGTGAGGCGGCGTTTGCGGCCGGCAATCTGGTCGCGGCGAACGATGCGCTTGAAACCGCCGTGGTAGCGGACCCCAAGAACCGCGCTGCGTTCGTCTCGCTCGGCAAGGTCGCGCAGGCGCAGGCGCTGCCCGGCAAGGCGATCGGCTACTACAAGGACGCGCTGCTGCTAGAGCCGAACGATGTGACGGCGCTCTCAGCAGAGGGCGATGCGCTGGTCCAGCGTGGCGCGGTGGACCGCGCGAAGGATAATCTCGCGCGCATCCTGACCCTGTGCAAGGGCGCGTGTCCGGCGGCGACCACGCTTGCCGCTTCGATTGCCAAAGGGCCGCCGCCGCTCGTCCAGACTGCTCAGGCGAGTGACAAGGTGCCGCCGAAGGGCCAGGAAACGACGACGCCGACGAAGAATTAGGACAAGGCGCGCGCCAGCGCGACGAACTCGTCGACCGACAGCGTTTCGGGACGCCGATCGGCTGCAATGCCCAATGCATCGAGCGCAGCGAGCGCGCCGGGAGTCCCCTTCAAGCTCTGACGGAGCATCTTGCGGCGCTGGCCAAACGCTGCAGCGGTGAGCGCCGACAGCCGGAGCGGGTCAACGCCCGACGGCATAGCCTTCGGTTCGATGTGGACAACCGCAGACATCACCTTGGGAGGCGGCACGAACGCGGAGCGGTGAACGTTCAGCGCAATTGCCGCGGTGGTCCGCCACTGGGAGAGAATAGAGAGGCGGCCATAGGCGTCGGTGCCCGGCTTGGCCACGATACGCTCGGCGACCTCCTTTTGGAACATCAGGCTGAGCGACGCCCACCAAGGCGGCCAAGCATCGCCTTCGAGCCAGCGCACCAGCAAGGCCGTACCGACATTATAGGGCAGGTTGGCGACGATGTGTGCGCCCTCTCCGGCCTGTTCTCGCGCGTCGATCGCCATGGCGTCACCCTCGATCACGCGAAGGCGGCCGTCGGATGCATCGCTAAGTTCGGCAAGCGCGGGCAGGCACCGGCGATCCCGTTCCACCGCAATTACGTGCGCGCCGGCACGAAGCAGCGCACGCGTCAGGCCGCCGGGGCCCGGTCCAACTTCATAGACGCGCTGACCCTCCAGATCGCCCGCCACACGGGCGATCCGATCGAGTAGCTGGGGATCGAGCAGGAAGTTCTGGCCCAGCGCCTTCGAGGCCGAGAGGCCGTGCCGGGCTATGACGTCTCGGAGCGGCGGAAGATCGGCGAGGCTCAACAGTTCATCCGTTGGAAGCTCGGCGCTCCGCCGCTTCGCCTGCCATGCGGATGGCGGCGATCGTTGCCCCGGGCTCCGCCAAATCCTGCCCGGCGATCCCGAAGGCGGTGCCATGATCGGGCGCCACGCGGACGATCGGAAGGCCGAGCGTCATGTTGACCCCTTCATCGAAATGCAGCGTCTTCAGCGGTATCAACGCCTGGTCGTGATAGGTGCACAGCGCCGCATCGTAGCGGGCGCGGGCGCGGGGATGGAACATGGTGTCGGCGGCGAGCGGCCCGATGATGTCGATGCCTTCGTCGCGCAGTTGCTCGATCGCGGGCAACAGGACCTCGATCTCCTCGCGGCCGAGCGCGCCACCTTCGCCGGCGTGCGGGTTGAAGCCCGCGATGACGATCCGCGGTGTCGCGATCCCGAAATCGCGCTGCAGTCCGCGCGCGGTAACCCGTGCACGCGCGACGACCAGTTCGACAGTGAGCATCTCAGAGACGCTTGCAAGCGGTACGTGGGTGGTGATGCACACGGTCCGCAAGCTCGGGCCTGCCAGCATCATGGCCACGTTCGTTGCCGACACGCCGCAGCGTTCGGCGACGAACTCGGTCTGGCCCGAATGGGTGAAGCCGATCGCGTAGAGCTCGCCCTTGGCGACCGGCCCGGTCACGATCGCGCTAGCCGCATTCTCGCGGGCGAGGCCTACCGCCATTTCCAGGCTGGCTACCGCGCAGCGCGCTCCCGCCATGTTGGGAACGCCCGGAATTATGTCACCGGCGTCCTGCACTTCCATGATCGGCAGTGCTTCGTCGAAGCAGGACATCGCAGCGGAAGGCGCATCGATCTTGCGAAGCGGGCCGTCCCAGATTGCCTCTATGGAACGACTGTCTCCGATCGCGAAGAACGGAGTAAGATCTTCCTTGCCTCGTCGCACCCAAGCCTTCGCGAGTACCTCCGGGCCGATGCCGGCCGGATCGCCGATGGATACGGCGATCGGCGCCCGGGTCATCGGTACTCGATCACCGCATCGCGGCGCAGATCACGCAGGTAGCGGCGCGCGCGCAGATCGACGCGCTGTTGCTCCATCTGATTGTAGACCTGCTCGAACGAAGGCGCGCCGGCGGTCTGCGGATCATCGCGGCCGCACAGCACGAGCACGCGCACGCCATCGGCTACCGAACCGAACGGCGTGGTCGATTGGCCGATCGACATCGCCGCCATCTGGTTCTGAAGAGCGGGCGGCAGATCGCGGATCTTGATATTGTCGTTATCGACAACGTTGGCATCGAACTTGGCAGCGACATCCTTGGCCACGCCGCAACCGCCCATCTTCTGGGTCGCCTCGGCAAAGGCCGCGACGCGCGGCCCGGCGGTCTCCTGGGTGGTTCCGGCCGGGAAGCTGATCGTGATCTGCTTGAGGCTGAGCAACGCGTCGCGCGGATCGGCGGTCAGCACCTGCCGTTGATCCTGCAGCGCGATGATCGAGTAACCGCCCGGAACCTGGATCGGCGGGCTGATGCTCCCGGCCTGCATCTCAGGCAGGATCTGGGCGATCGCGTCGGGCAGCTGCTCGGCGCGGACCCAGCCGAGATCGCCGCCCACCGCGGCCGTGGAGGCCTCCGAATATTGCCGGGCATAGGCGACGAAGCTGCCGCCCTTCTTCAGCTGATCGAACACTTTGTCAGCGTTTTGATGGGACGTGGCATCGGTCGCCGGCGTCGCCGAGATGAAGATCTCGCCGACGTGATACTCCTTGGCGCCCTTCGACGCGTTCAGCCGCGCAATCACCTGCTTCACCTCGTCGTCGCCGACGTTGATGAAGGGCTGCACCTTGCGATCGAGCAGGCGTTGCCAGGCAAGCTCGCCTTCGATCTGACGCTTGATCGAGAAAGCAGACGAACCTTTCGACTTCAGGAAGGCGGCGAACTGATCAGGCGTATATTTGAATTGGCCGGACACGCGCGTGAAGGTCTGGTCGACGTCGGCGGACGGGACGGTCACGTCGTTCGACTTGGCCTCCTGGATCTCCAGCGTCTCGTCGATCAGGTTGCGCAACACCTGGAGGCGCAACCGGTCCTTCTCGTCGCCGGCGACCGTCTGCCCATTGGCGGCGAGAACGAGATTCAGACGCTGATCGACGTCGGTATCGGTGATGATGAAGCCGTTGACGATCGCGGTTGCCTTGCGCAGCGTAGGATCGAACTTGCCGAAGAAGGTGATGTCGTTAGGCAGGTTCAGCGAAGCGCTGGTGTCGGTCTCGTCGTCGCTTTGGGCGACAGCGTGGTTCGCCCCCGTCATAGCGATGGCGCCGGCCAGACAAAGCGCGGCAAGGCGCGGCTTGAACATGCTCTTGATGGAAATCACGCTGTCCTCAGTCCCGCCCGTCGCGCTGGCCCGGTGCCGGCTCCCCCCACGGAAGCTTGGAATATCGGCGTCGGCGGGCATCGCATGTCATCGATGAACGCAGGCTTTAGCGGCCGAGGTTCTTGAATGCCAGCCGGAACTGGAACGTGTCGCCGTGGCGGGCGTCGCCGAAAGCGGTGTAATCCCGGCGCCACTGCACGCTCGCCTCGAAGCAATCATCCTCATACGCGATGCCGACGCGCGATTTCACCGGATCAATGCCGTCTTCGATGTCCTGATCGACCAGCTGCGGGTTGTTGAGCGCGCTGTCGCTCTTGCTGGTCAGGTCGAGCGTCGTCGAGCCGAACAGCGACCAATGCTTCATCAACGCCAGGCGCGCGCCAAGCCGCACTTCCTCGTGATCGCCAAGATCCTCGAGCGTCTGATCGATATGGCGGTTGAGGTTGAGATAGCCGACCTCGAGATAGCTGTTGCCCGATCCCAGCGTGGCGTCGATCTCGTTCCGGCGGATCGCGAAGCTGCCCTTGTCGAGGCGGAAGCGTTCGGTGACGCTCACGAAGCTGCCGTAGCGGACGGTCGCGCGGCCGACGATGTCGGATGTCCGCCCGGAGAGGCCCGTGCCGGGTGGCAGAATGTCGGACTGGTTGCTGAGGCGGTAGCTCTGGCCGACGACCGAGCGGAAGGCGAAGCGCGGTAGATCAAGCGCATATTCGAACCCATAGGTGATCCGAGCGCCGTCTTCCCAACGGTCGTAGCCGGGAAAACGGTTCAGCGCGAAGAGGTTCGAGTCCTCCAGGTCGATCGCGCGTGAATCCTCGTTGGGGATCGCGAGATTGCGCGTCGTCGGGCTGGCCACGATCTGCACGCGCGGGGTGACCCTTTGGGTGCCACCCCAGATGTCTCCGACGAACGGCCACCGCACGTCGCCGGCGATTGCGCCGATCGCGCGCGTCTGCCAGCCGGGTTGCCCTTGGTACACGACGTTCTGGGTCAGATCGTTCTGGTCGCTGTGATAGAGGTCGCCACGACCATAGGCTGTAAAGGTGACTTGCTGGCCCATGCTGGTGAGCAGCCACTTCTCCCACATCGCGCTGGCGAACGCGCGCTGGGTATCCTGCCCGTCGGTGCGAAGCAGGCCCAGCGTGTTGGCCTGAAGCGTGAAGGTGCCGCCAAGCCACGGATCGGCGATGCGCCGGCGGTAGTCGATCGCAGGCAAGGCGAACGGCTGCTGACCCTGCTGCGCTTGCGCGAGGTTCGATCCGGCCTGCTTGGGAACAAGAGTCTGGAAGGCCCAACCGGCGATCGAAAGATAGCTGTCGTCGTCGATCCGCTCGGCCTTCACGACAGATCGCAGCGTGTCATCATAATTGAGGTCGTATCGTTGCAGGAAGGTCTTGTCCGACACGGCGCGCAGCGAGGTGCTGAGTGTCCAGGTCGGGCTCAGTTGCCAGGTTCCGTTGCCCTCAAAATAGCCGCGGACGCCGCGCGATCCGGGTTCGGTATTACTCGTCGACTGGCTGCTTTCGGTGAGATATCCCTCGACCCGCCAGGCGCCCTTTGAGCTGAGCGAGCGATACTCCGCCTCGATCATCGGCGCGACGGCGGTGAAGACATAAGGGGTAACGGTGAGGTCGCGGTTCGGAGCGAACTGGATGTAGTATGGCGTCGCCACCATCAGCCCGTTGCGGCTGTTATAACTGAGGTTGGGCACCAGCAGGCCGGAATTGCCACCCGTCCCCGAACCATCAGGATGCGAGAAAGCGGGGAGCCACAAGATCGGCACGCCGAGGAAGGTCAGCCGCGCGTCGCGATAGGAGACGCGGTGACGGCCCGGATCGTAGATTACGCGCGCCGCGGTGATCTTCCAGATCGGATCCTTGGGGCAGCCCTTGCTGGTGGTGACATCGCACGGAGTGTAGGCGGCGCGCGTCAGCGTGTAGACGCCGTCCTTGCGGACACCTCTGTTTGCCGCCATCCGCCCGCCGTTTTCGAGCACCAGCAGCATGTCCTGCGCAACGCCGTCCTTCATCGAGTCGGTAAGCTCGACGTCCTGCGAATAGGTGATGTCGCCCTGCGGGTTCTGGATGGCGACGTTGCCGATGGCATGGACCTGATCGGAGTCGCGGTTCCACACCACCTTGTCGGCACGCAGGCGATTGCCCTGGCGGATCATGCGGACGTCGCCGGTTGCCGTCACGATATGGGCGTCGGTGTCGTAATCAAGCTGATCGGCGGTGAAGGCAGCTTCGTTGTCGCCGAGCGGCTTGTCGATGTTGGTGATATCGAGCGAGGGAGACGCAGGCGAGACCAGGGCAGGCCTGCCGTCGTCGCTGGCACCAAAGCCGTCGCCGGGAGCAGAAGCCGCGGTCGCATCAGGAGTCGACTGGGCTATTGCTGGACCTCCCGCTGCAAGGGCAAGGATGATCGGAAGCGCGGTGGTCAACAAGTCGCGATGACGCTGCCGCTTCGGCACACAATTTGGGCTTCTGAAATCCACGCGTCCCCCAAAGGTGCCCGATCGGGTCTCCCGCGTCTGTGCCTATCGCATCGCGCCGCGTGCTTCGCAATCTCCCGTGTTTCGAGAATAGCGCGGGCGCCGGGGCTGGCGCCCGACGGCCCGCCTTGCCATATGCCACGTCAAGGCGCGGCCTCGCGCCACCCCCGGAGACCAGAGTAGATATGAACGTCCGTTTCGCCGATCGCCGCCCCGAAGGTACATATGCGCTTGCGATCCCGCTGACCGCCGGCAAGCCGGATGCTCCGCGGCTTTCGCCGCTTGCCGGCCCCGACGCAGAGCTAGCGGTGCGTGCTGCCGCCTCGGCGCGGTTCGAGGGTGAAGCGGGGGTGGTCGCCGACATCTTCGTCAGCGCCGGTCGCGTGCTTCTAGCCGGCCTCGGCGATGGCGATTCGGACAAGGTCTATGAAAAGGCGGGTGGCGCGCTGGTCGCCAAGGTCCAGCTTACCGAAAAGGCGCTGGTCGTCGATGTCAGCGGCCACAAGACGAGCGATGCGAGGATCGCGGCGCTGGTGCTTGGCACCGCGCTGCGCAACTGGCGCTACGATCTTTATCGCACCAAGCTCAAGTCCAGCCAGAAGCCCGTGCTCGACGAGATCGTGATCGTCGGCGCGGGCGAGGGTGCCGAGGGTGCCTGGGCGAACGCAAAGGCTGTAGCCGATGGTGTCTCCCTCACCAAGGAACTGGTCACCGAGCCAGCGAACATCATCTATCCCGAAAGCTTCGTGGAGCGCTGCCAGCATCTTGCTGACCTTGGTGTCGAGATCACCGTACTCGACGAGCCGGCCATGGCCGAACTCGGCATGGGGGCGATCCTCGGCGTCTCGCAAGGTTCGCGCAGGCCTGCACGCTTGCTGATGCTGCGATGGAGAGGGTCGGACGCCGATCCTGTCGCCTTCGTCGGCAAGGGCGTGACCTTCGATACCGGCGGCATCTCGATCAAGCCTGCCGCGGGCATGGAGGACATGAAGTGGGACATGGGCGGCGCCGGTGCTGTCGCCGGCGCGATGATGGCGATCGCGGGGCGCAAGGCGAAGGCGCACGTTATCGGCGTGTGCGGCCTCGTCGAGAATATGCCCGACGGCAATGCTCAGCGTCCGGGTGACGTTGTGACGTCGATGTCCGGCCAGACGATCGAGGTGATCAACACCGATGCCGAGGGGCGGTTGGTGCTCTGTGACGCGATCACCTGGGTGCAGAAGACCCACAATGTGAAGACGATCGTCGATCTCGCGACGCTCACTGGGGCGATGATCGTCAGTCTCGGCAACGAGATGGGCGGGCTGTTCTCGAATGACGATGGACTCGCCGACAAACTGCTCAAGGCAGCCGATGCGTCCGGCGACAAGATGTGGCGCTTCCCGCTGTCGGATGCCTACGACAAGCTGATCGACTCACCGATAGCCGACATGAAGAACATCGGTCCGCGCGGAGCGGGCTCGATCACCGCAGCCCAGTTCATCAAGCGCTTCGTCGACAACGGCGTGAAGTGGGCGCATCTCGATATCGCGGGCATGGTCTGGTCGGCGAAAGCCGGCGCGACCTGGGACAAGGGCGCGACCGGGTTCGGCGTCCGTCTGCTCGATCGCTTTGTGGCGGACAGTCTGGAGGGCTGATCGGGCCGCGCTGCCATGCAGGTCGATTTCTACCAGCTCGGCAGCGACCCACTTGCGTCAGTCCTCGCCAGCATCGCGACGCGCGTGCTGGCGGGGGGGTGATAGGCTTCTCATGGTGTCGGGCGATGAGGCGCAACTGCGCAAGATCGACGAAGATCTTTGGACCCTCTCGGTCGACAGCTTCCTTCCGCACGGGCGTTCGGGCGCCGATCAGCCAATCCTGCTTGGCGCTTCGTGTGGGGCCGAGAATGGCGCTCGGAACGTAGCGTTTGTCGACGGTGTCTGGCGCGACGAGGCGTACGGCTTCAATCGTACGTTCTACTTCTTCGATGATGGCTTAGTCGACGCTGCTCGGGCCGCCTGGCGAAAGATAAAGGCGCGTGAGGATGCCGAGCCGCGTTACTGGCGGCAGGATGAGGGCGGCCGCTGGACGCAGATCGCGTGAGCCAGCTTTGAGATGAAATGTTGGCGATTGCGTTGCTTGGCGGCTGATATTGTGGTGACGCTTTAGTGGCGCGTCTTGCCTCGTGCGATGACCGCGCCTAGAGGGTCGCCAACTTCTCACCCCTGCAAACAATGGAGCGCGATCGGCCATGTCGACCGAACGTACCTTTTCGATCATCAAACCCGATGCGACGCGCCGCAATCTGACCGGCGCCGTCACCAAGATGCTGGAGGAGGCGGGGCTGCGCGTGGTCGCGTCCAAGCGCATTCACATGACCCAGGATCAGGCTGAAGGCTTCTATGCCGTGCATAAGGAGCGGCCATTCTTCGGCGAACTGGTGTCCTTCATGATCTCCGGTCCCGTCGTTGTGCAGGTGCTCGAGGGCGAGAACGCTATGGCGAAGAACCGCGAAGTGATGGGTGCGACCAACCCGGCCAACGCCGAGCCCGGCACCATCCGCAAGGAGTTGGCCGAGTCGATCGAAGCCAATAGCGTCCACGGTTCGGACAGCTTGGAAAACGCCGCGATCGAGATCGCCTACTTCTTCAAGCCGGAAGAAATCGTCGGCTGAACCGGACCTGCGCGGGGAAGCTACTTCGTCTTCACCTTCCCCGCGCGCGCGTCCCACAATATCGCCAGTCGCTGATCCGCCGTGGCATCCTGCCTCGCGGCCGGACCGATCAGCGAAAGGCCACGCAGCTTGATCGACGAACCGCGTAGGAAGCGTCCCTCGAGCGCGTAACCGATATCGTAGTAGGCGCGTGCGCTCAGCGTCTTGCCGTTAGATAGATATTCGGTCTCGATCATAACCGGTGCGCGCTCATCGCCTTGCGTGTCGTCCGGCAGCAGCCGCGTTTTGCGATCGGCCTTGAGCGCATCGGCAAACCAGTCCGCATCGATCCGCGCGTCGCTTGTGGTGGTAACCGGCGCCAGCTTGAAGATCGGCGGGAAGCGCAGTGTCTGGCCCTGGATAACATCATTTGCGTCTACCGGAGACAGGGTCAGCGTCGATCCATCGGTGCTTGCGATTGCCTTGAGGTAGAACGGCGCATGTGCGGTCGTGCTCTGCGCCTCGGCCGCCTTGTCGGCGCGGGCATCACGGCGGTCCTCGTAGCTGTTCCACAAGCCAAGCCCCGAGATGACGACCGCCGCCACCGCCACCGCTTCGCCAAGCGTGATCCAGCGCAGCCGCGATTTGCGGCGTGCGCGATCGCCCGATGTCTCTTCGCTCATCGTCCGTATTGCTCCCTGAGGCGCGGGGTGGCGGCGTAGGCCCAGCTTTGCTCGATCCGCGCCTCCACCTGATCCCAATCGATCGTGGCCGCATCCAGGTTCATCCCGATCCACCCCGACGGAGCGAGATAGGCGGGCTTGTAGAAGATTTGCGGGTCCAGTGCGTCCTGCTCGTCGGTGCCGCTGGTCTTGACCAGCACGGCGGTGATGCCGTTGCCGTGATGATTGTCGCTGAACCACGCATAGGTGCGGCCCTTCTCGATGAAGAAGACGGGCATGCCATGCGACAGCTTCTCGGCGGCACGAGGCTGCGCCAGAGACAATGCGCGGATGCGATCGAGATGGCTCATCTTCTTGACCTCACAGACAGCGCACGAAGTCTGCCAGCGCGCGCGGGTAGAGGCGATGTTCCTCGATCAGCACGCGGCTGCCAAGCGTTTCCGGCGTGTCGTCCGGCAGGATCGGCACCTCGGCGCGCGCGATCACCGGGCCATCGTCGAGACCCGCAGTGACGATATGCACCGAACAGCCTGCTTTGTGGTTACCCGCCTCGATCGCGCGAGCGTGGGTGTTTAGGCCCTTGTAAAGGGGAAGGAGGGAGGGGTGGATGTTGAGCATCCGGCCGGCCCAGCCCTCCACGAAGCCGTCCGAAAGGATGCGCATGTAGCCTGCGAGTGCGACGACTTCGACGCCGTGCGCGCGCAATTGCGCGTCGATGAGGGCATCTAAAGTGCCCCGATCCAAGCCTTTGTGGCTTCTGGCGAATGTGGCAATGCCGGCTCTGCGAGCGATGGCGAGGCCGGGCGCGTCCTCGACATTCGAGGCGACGAGGACGATCTCATAGGCGTCCTGCTGCGCCTCGATCAGAGACCTGAGGTTCGATCCTCGCCCCGATATCAGGACGCCGACCCTCTTCTTTGCCTCACTCAAAACCCCTTCGTCACGAGCGAAGTCGAGGGACCTGAAGCAGGCGCGGCGCTTGAGGCACGCACCTCGACTTCGCTCGGCACGAACGGAGGAATATCAGCCATACTGGAAGGGATCAGCCATGATGGGTCGCGGACCAAGCCTCGCGCTTGGCCCAGCTTTCCTCGCGACCGGAGACGGTGCAGCCCTTCTTGCCCTTGGCGATGCGGCCGACCCGGTGGACCGTCTCGCCCGCGCGCTCAAGCTCGGTGGTGACGTAATCGACGTCCACCACGTTGACGACGATCGCCATGCCGATCCCAGAGTTGAAGGTTCTGGCCATCTCCTCGGGCTCGATCCGGCCCTGCGCTTGGAGGAACGCCATGAGCGGGCTCTGCGGCCACGCGTCGGCGTCGATATGTGCATGAAGACCATCGGGTAAGATGCGCGGAATGTTCTCGAGCAGGCCGCCGCCGGTGATATGGGCGAGCGCGTGGATGTGGCCGGTGCGGATCACCGGCAGGAGGCTTCTCACGTAGATGCGGGTCGGCGTCATCAAAGCGTCGATCAGCAGCTGTTCGATGTCGAACGGTGCCGGGCGATCGAGCCTCCAACCTTTGTCGGCGGCAAGGCGACGGACCAGTGAATAGCCGTTCGAGTGCACGCCGGTGGAGGCGAGGCCGAGGACGACGTCTCCATCCGCCACCTTGTCGCCGGTCAACTGCTCACCGCGCTCTACCGCGCCCACGCAGAACCCTGCCAGGTCATAGTCGCCGTCGGCATACATGCCCGGCATCTCGGCGGTCTCGCCGCCGATCAGCGCGCAGCCTGCCTGGATGCAGCCCTCGGCGATGGACGCAACAACGCGAGTAGCAACATCGCCGTCCAGCTTGCCGGTCGCGAAATAATCGAGGAAGAACAGCGGCTCTGCGCCCTGAACGACAAGGTCGTTGGCGCACATCGCGACGAGATCGATGCCCACGCCGTCATGCCGGCCGCTCTCGATCGCCAGCTTGAGCTTGGTGCCGACACCGTCATTGGCTGCCACCAGCAACGGATCCCTGAACCCGGCCGCGCGCGGATCGAAGAAGCCGCCGAAACCGCCCAGCTCGGCATCGGCTCCCGGCCGGCGCGTCGACTTCGCCAGCGGGCCGATCGCTTTCACCAGCGCATTGCCTGCTGCGATCGAAACGCCTGCTTTGGCGTAGGTATAGTTCTCGTTCTCGCTCATGGCTGCGCCCTAGCGACATCGCTCTTGGATTTCCATGCCCAACCCGCCAGAAGGGCGCCGTGAACGCCTATAGTCCTTCCGGCCTGATCCTGCCCGTGACCCGTCGCCGTCAATGGCCGCTGATCGCGGTAGCGGCGGCACTTGCGGCAGGAGGCGGCTGGTATGCGGTTGCGCAGTTGGCGCCGGGCGACCGCGGGGTGCCGCCGATCGACAGCTCGTCCAATTACGAAGTAAGCGGCGTGCAGGTCGATGTCGCCGGCACCACGGCAGACGAAGCCCGTACCGCGGCCTGGCGGCTGGCGCAGCGCAAGGGCTGGAAGATCCTGTGGGGTCGGATGCACGGGCTCGGCCCGGACGCTGCGCCTGGCCTTCCCGATTCGACGCTGGACTCGATCGTCGCTGGAATCGAGGTGGAGCAGGAGCAGGTCGGCCCGCACCGCTATATCGCAATGCTGGGCTTACTCTTTGATCGCGGGCGCACGGGTCAGATGATCGGATCGGGTACGTCAACACCGCATTCGGCTCCGATGCTCGTCATTCCGATCGAATATGACGGGGGTGGCCCGACGACCTTCGAACAACGCACGAGCTGGCAAAAGGCCTGGGCTCGGTACCGAACGGGCGTCAGCCCGATCGACTATGTCCGCCCGGTCGGCAACGGACCGGATCCGCTGCTGCTCAATCTCGGACAGAGCCGCCGTCCCGGGCGGCTGTGGTGGCGATCGCTGCTCGACCAATATGGCGCATCGGACATCGTCGTGCCCGAGGTCCATGTGCAACGCCGCTTCCCCGGCGGACCGATCACGGCAAGCTTCACGGCGCGGCATGGGCCCGATGGCCAGGTACTCGGCAGCTTCATGCTCGTCGCAAACAACACGGACGGCCTCGACAAGATGCTCGATCAGGGCGTGAAGCGCATCGACGATCTCTACATCCAGGCGTTGAACGCGGGCCAGCTCAGCCCCGATCCGTCGCTGACCATCGAGGAACCCGAGGCACCAACCGACGATCTGCTTCCGACGAACGACGATGATCCCCTTGCTTCGGTGATCTCGGGCATCGATCAGAACAACGCGACGATCCAGCTCGAGACCGCCGACGTGGCCGCGCTCGATCAGGCGCAGGCGGCGCTGCGTGCCGTTCCCGGCGTGCAATCCGCGAGCGTACAAAGCTTAGCACTGGGCGGCACCTCGCTGCTGTCGCTGACCTTCAACGGTGATCTGGCAGCGCTCAAGATCGGCATGCAGGCGCGTGGCTGGCGTCTCGAAGGCGAGGGAGCCACGCTGACCATGCGACGTGGCGGACCGCCGCCTGCCGCTTCCCCCGCAGCTGTTCCGCCGCCGGCGGATCAACCCAGGCCGTGAACCAGATCGCGCTCCCGCTGGACTGGCCGGAGGATGAGCGTGACGACGAATTCATCCTCTCGAGCGCGAACGCAGCCGTGGCTCGCCATCTCGAGCATTGGGCGCTCTGGCCGGTGCCTGCGACGATCCTGACCGGGCCGCGAAAATCCGGCCGCAGCCTGATCGGCCGGCTGTTCTCGCGCCGGACGGGTGGGCGTCTGATCGACGACGCGTGGCGGGTGGACGAGGAGACACTGTTTCACGCCTGGAACGCTGCAGTGGCCACCCGCCGACCGCTGCTGATCGTCGCGGACGATGCGCCGCCCGCCTGGCAGGTCAGCCTGCCCGATCTCGCATCCCGTCTCGCCGCTACCTCACGCGTCGCCATCCTCCCGCCTGACGATCTGCTGTTGCGCACGCTCCTTGAACGCGGGCTCGCCCGTCGCGGGCTGGGCGTCGCGCCACAATTGGTGACCTGGCTCGCTGCGCGGATCGAGCGGAGCTACGTGGGCGTCACGGCAGCAATTGACGCGCTTGATCAAGCATCGTTGTCCCAACAGCATCGCCTCACCATCCCGCTGGCCCGCGAAGCATTGTTGCACGCCGGTGTCATCGACGCTTCATCAAAGCTGCGCTATTCTGCCGGCCATGACTGACCGTATTAAGCCTACCGAACATAATGCCTCCGCGCTCGCGCCCGTGACAACGGAGGCGATCGAGCAGGCTGTGGCGATCGTGCAGAGCCGCCAGGATGACGAGGCGCAGGTCGATCGGGTTGCCCCGCGGGAGCGCTATTTCAATCGCGAGATATCGTGGCTCGCCTTCAACGAGCGCGTGCTCGACGAGGCCTGCAACCCCGCGCACCCGCTGCTCGAACGCCTCCGCTTTCTTTCGATCTCGGGCGCCAATCTCGATGAGTTCTTCATGGTCCGGGTGGCGGGCCTGCGCGGGCAGCAGATGAACGCGGTCGAGCAGCTCTCCGCCGACGGGCTCACCGCCGCTCAGCAGCTCGATGCGATCGGCGCGAGCGCGGATCGGCTTATGGCGCGCCAGCAGATCGTCTGGCGGACGATCCGTCACGAACTCGCCGCGCAAGATTTTCACGTTCTCTCGAACGACAAGGTGGATGTCAGCGCGTCGGATTGGCTCGGAACTTATTTTCGCGAACAGGTGCTGCCTGTCCTGACCCCGCAAGCGCTCGATCCGGCGCATCCCTTTCCGTTCATCCCCAACAAGGGCTTCAGCCTGATCTTCGATCTCAGGCGCATCTCGGATGGCGAGCCGATCCGCGAGTTGCTGATGATCCCGACGACGCTGCCGCGCTTCGTCCGCCTACCCGGGGACACGGCGCGCTATCTCTCGATCGAAAGCCTCATCCGCCGCTTCACCGCGTTGCTGTTCCCCGGCTACGAGCTGCTCGGCGACGGTGCGTTCCGCGTGATCAGAGACAGCGACATCGAGATCGAGGAGGAGGCGGAGGACCTCGTCCGCTACTATCACACCGCGATCAAGCGCCGCAGGCGCGGCAGGGTCATCCGTCTCCGCATGGAAGGCGGGATGCCGGACGTGCTGGAGAAGCATGTTTGCGAAGCGGTCGGGCAGGGGGCGATCGTGTCCGAAGCCTCGGGCTTCCTGGGTGTCGCCGATCTCGATCAGCTGACCGAGGAGAATCGGCCCGATCTGAAGTGGCCGCCCTATACACCGCGCTTCCCCGAGCGCATTCGCGAGCATGACGGCGACTGCTTCGCCGCGATCCGTGACAAGGACATCGTTGTCCACCATCCCTACGAGTCGTTCGAGGTGGTGATCGCGTTCCTCAAGCAGGCGGCGCAGGACCCCGATGTCGTGGCGATCAAGCAGACGCTGTATCGCGCCGGCAAGCAGTCCGCGATCATCCGGGCGCTGATCGATGCGGCGGAAGCCGGCAAGTCGGTCACCGCCGTGGTCGAGCTGAAGGCGCGGTTCGACGAAGAACAGAACATCATGTGGGCAAGCCAGCTCGAGCGCGCCGGCGTGCAGGTGGTCTACGGCTTCACCAACTGGAAGACGCACGCCAAGATCAGCATGGTGGTACGCCGCGAGAACGGCTCGTTCCGCACCTATTGTCACTTCGGCACCGGCAATTATCATCCGGTGACGGCGCGCATCTACACCGATCTGAGCTTCTTCACCGCCGATCCGCGGGTGGCGCGCGATGGCGGGCAGGTGTTCAACTACATCACCGGGTATGTCGAGCCGCAGTCGCTGGAGCTGATCACGATTTCACCGCACGGGCTGCGGGAGAAGCTCGCCGCGCTGATCGACGCCGAGATCGATCATGTCCGTGCCGGCCGCCCGGGTACGATTTGGGCCAAGATGAACTCTCTGGTCGATCCCGCGATCATCGAGAAGCTGTATCGTGCAAGCGCGGCGGGCGTGCAGGTCGATCTGATCGTACGCGGCATCTGCTGCCTGCGTCCGGGCGTGCCTGGCCTGTCCGAGAACATTCGGGTGAAATCGGTAGTCGGTCGCTTCCTCGAACATAGCCGCATCTTCTGCTTCGGCGACGGCGAGCAGATGCCGAGCCCAACCGCGAAGGTCTTCATCTCGTCGGCCGACTGGATGCCGCGCAATCTCGATCGCCGTGTCGAGTACATGCTTCCGATCGAGAACCCGACCGTTCACGAGCAGATTTTGGGGCAGGTGATGGTCGCCAACCTGATCGATACCGAGCAAAGCTGGGTGCTGAAGCCCGACGGCAGCTATGATCGTGTCGTTAATGCTGGCGGCAAGCCGTTTAATCTCCACCGCTATTTCATGACCAATCCGTCCTTGTCAGGGCGCGGTGCCGCACTGAAGAAGTCGGACGGTGTGCCGAGGCTGAAGCTCCGCCGTGGCGGCGCCTGATCGGCGAGCCGACGCCTCAAAGGGCCCAACCGCCCTTTGCGCCTGAGGCAAATGTCGCTACCCACGTGCGACATGAAGCCCGGCTTCCTCTTCCGTGCGGCGCCTGCCCGAAGCGCTGAGCGAGCCGATGGCAGGGTCGGCATCATCGACATAGGCTCTAACTCAATACGGCTGGTCGTATATGCCGGGCCGCATCGCATTCCCTCGATCCTGTTCAACGAGAAGGTGATGGCTGGGCTCGGCAAGGGGCTGGCCGGGAACGGCGCGCTCGATCCGGCTGCGGTGGAGCGGGCGTTTGTGGCGCTCGATCGCTTTCGGCTCGTCGCCGACAAGATCGGCGTGGCGACCCTCCATACCGTCGCCACCGCCGCCGTCCGCGATGCTTCCAACGGCGCCGACTTCCTCGCGCGCGCTGGCGGCATTGGACTCGACATTACCGTGCTGTCGGGTGGCGAAGAAGCCGAGATGGCAGGCGAGGGCGTGCTCGCTGCGTTTCCTGATGCGGACGGCATCGTCGGCGATCTCGGCGGGGGCAGCCTCGAACTGGCGCGCGTCTTGCGCGGTAAGGTGCATGATCGCGTATCCTTCCCGCTCGGCGTGTTGCGGGTGGCGGAAATCCGGCGCCGCGGTCCGCGTGCGCTGCGTCAGCAGGTCGATCACATGATCGGTGAGGCTGGCTGGCGGGGCAAGGGCGAAAACCTGCCCTTCTATCTCGTCGGCGGCTCATGGCGCGCGCTGGCGCGGCTGGTCATGCACATGACTGACTATCCCCTGCCGATCGTGCACGGCTATGCCATGCCGGTAGAGACCGCACAGCGCGTGGTGCGCGGGCTGGCACATTTCGACAAGGCCAGGCTGAAGGAGGTGCCGTCACTCTCCTCCTCGCGTGCCGCCACTCTGCCCGACGCGGCGATACTGCTGGCGCTGGTCGCGCGTGAACTCGGATCGACGGGCTTCATCACCTCGGCTTACGGGTTGCGCGAAGGCGTGCTCCATCGCAACCTGCCGGCGGATGTTCGCGAGATGGACCCGCTGATTTGCGCCACCCGCGAGGAAGGTCGTCGGCTGGGCCGCTTTCCCGAGCATGGCGACCTGCTCGATCGCTGGATCGCGCCTCTGTTCACCGCGGAAAGTGCCGCTGATGCGCGTCTGCGCCATGCGAGCTGCCTGCTCGCCGACGTAGGTTGGCGCGCCCACCCTGAGTTTCGTGGCGAGCGCGGCCTTGAGACGGCGCTCCACGGCAACTGGGTTGGCATCGACGCGCGCGGCCGCGCGATGATGGCGCAGGCGCTCTACACCAGCTTCGGCGCGGACGGGGAGCCTGACATCGTGCCGCTGCTGGCCACACCGGATGATCGTGCCAAAGCGCTGCGTTGGGGGCTGGCGATGCGATTGGGCCAACGGCTGTCGGGTGGCGTCGCCGCGCCCCTCAAGAGCAGCGCGATCGATCTTGATGCAAACGCGTTGACGCTTCGTCTCGGCCCAGGTGACGCTGCCCTCTATGGCGAGGCCGTCGAGCGGCGTCACAAGACCTTGGCGGGAAGCTTCGGCCTCAAGGCGCAGGTCGTGGACGCTTAAGGGCGGATTAGGCGACATCCCCGTCAAGCCGCGTCATCTTGAGCTTGCCGCCCTGCACAGCGAAGCCAAGCCGCCCCTCCACCAGATCGAGCGCGTCGCGGCCGAATTCTTCGAAGCGCCAACCATCGAGGATCGAAAGCCCGTCGCGCCGGCCCGCCGCCAGCAACTCGAGATCGTCCGCGCGCGCGATCAGCTTGGGCGCGACGTCGCTCTCTTTGGCGCGGATCTTGAGCAGCAGCTTGAGCAGGTCCGCCACCAGCGCACCATCCTTGCCGAGGCCAGGCTTGCGATCGTCGCGCGCGGGCATTTCCTCCTCGGGCATCGGCGTCGCCGCCTCCAGCGCCCCCATCATCCGCAGGCCGATGTCATTCCCAGCCCAGCTTTGCGACAGCCCGCGCACCTTGGCGAGATCGCGCTGCTCCTTCGGCGGATGGCTGGCGACATCAGCCAAGGTCTCGTCCTTCATGATCCGGCCGCGCGGCAGATCCTTGCCCTGCGCCTCGCGTTCACGCCACGCCGCCAGCGCCTTCAAGCGGCCGAGCACTTCGGGTCGCCGGCTGGGCACCTTGACACGTTTCCAAGCCTGATCGGGCTCGTTGACGTAGCTGGACGGATCGCCCAGCCGCTCCATCTCCTGATCGAGCCAGTCACCGCGTCCGGTGCGCTTCAGCTTGTCGAGCAGCTTGGGGAAGATCTGGACGAGGTAGGTGACATCGCCGATCGCGTAATCGATCTGCCGCTTGTCGAGCGGGCGGCGTGCCCAATCGGTGAAGCGGGCACCCTTGTCGAGCTTCACGCCCGTCCAGCTTTCGACGAGGTTGGAATAGCCGACCTGCTCGCCCATCCCCAGCGCCATCGCCGCGATCTGCGTGTCGAACAGCGGGTAGGGAGTCTTGCCGGTGAGATTGTGGATGATCTCAAGATCCTGGCCGCCGGCGTGGAAGACCTTCAGCACGTCGTGGTTGTTGACCATGAGGTCGAGCAAGGGAGCCATGTCCAAGCCCTGCGCCATCGGATCGATTGCGGCGGCCTCGTTGTCGTCGGCGATCTGGATGAGGCAAAGTTCCGGCCAATAGGTGTTTTCGCGCATGAACTCTGTGTCGACCGCCACATAAGGGCTTGCGGCAAGGCGGCTGCAGAGATCGGCGAGGGCATGGCTGTCGGTGACGAGCGGATGGATGATCATGGTCCTCCCTTAAACAGAGCACCGCGCCTTGACAAAGAGGGGTTGTGTAGCGAACCGCGCCCTCACCATTTTGTTGAAAGTCGTATCTCCGATGCACGCCTACCGCACTCACACTTGTGCCCAACTTCGTGGCGACGACGTTGGGCAGAGCGTCAGGCTCTCTGGATGGATGCACCGCAAGCGCGATCACGGCGGCGTGCTGTTCGTCGATCTGCGCGATCATCATGGACTGGTGCAGATCGTTGCCGACGCGGATTCGGATGCGTTGAAGCTGCTCGAGGGGGTACGTGCGGAAAGCGTCGTGACAATCGACGGCGTCGTCGAGGCGCGTTCTGCCGAGGCCAAGAACCCGAACCTTGCCACCGGCGAGATCGAAGTCCGCGCCAAGGCGGTGACGGTTCAGTCCGCCGCTGCCGAGCTGCCGATGCCGGTCGCCGGAGAGGCCGAGTACCCCGAGGACATCCGCCTCAAATACCGCTATCTCGATCTGCGCCGCGAGCGCATCCACAAGAACATCGTG
>CAXTBZ010000011.1:0-48687 GCA_964242855.1 uncultured Sphingomonadaceae bacterium | reverse complement strand
TAGTGGAGCGTGTCGTGCATCCACCCCATGTTCCACTTGTAGTTGAAGCCGAGGCCGCCTTGCTCAACAGGCGCCGATACGCCCGGCCAGGCGGTGGATTCCTCGGCGATCGTGATTGCGCCGGGCGCGCGCTCAGCCACCAGCGTGTTGAGTTGCTTCAGGAACTCGACCGATTCCAAATTCTCCCGCCCGCCATGGATGTTCGGCACCCATTCGCCGGCGTTGCGGCTGTAATCCCGGTAAAGCATCGACGCGACGGCATCGACGCGGAGCCCGTCGATGTGAAAGGCCTCGAGCCACCACAGCGCCGAGGCGAGCAGCATGCCGGAGACTTCGCGCCGACCGACATTGTAGATCAGCGTGTTCCAGTCCTGGTGGAAACCCTCTCGCGGATCGGCATGCTCGTAGAGGTGAGTGCCGTCGAAGAGGGCGAGGCCGTGCGCATCGGTCGGGAAATGGGCAGGAACCCAGTCGAGGATGACGCCGATGCCATAGCGGTGGCATTCATCGACAAAGCGAGCGAACTGATCCGGCCGGCCGAAGCGTGCTGAGGGCGCAAACTGCGATAGTGGCTGATAGCCCCAGCTGCCGCCGAAGGGATGTTCCATGATCGGCAGCAGCTCGACGTGGGTGAAGCCCATCTGCGCGACATAGGGGATCAGGCGTTCGGTGAGTCCTTCCCAATCAAGCGATTGACCCTGATCGTCCCGCAGCCAGGAGCTGGCGTGAACCTCGTACGTGGAGATGGGCGCGGTGGGCGACTGGCGCGCCTGGCGCTCCGCCATCCAGTCATCGTCGCTCCAAGCGTAGTCGGCAGGGGCGGCGACGATAGAGGCGGTGCCCGGCGGCAGTTCGGTGGCGCGCGCGATGGGGTCCGCTTTCTGAACGATGCTCCCATCCGCGCCAAGAACCTCGAACTTGTACGCTTCGCCCGCGCCGATGCCGGGCACGAACAGCTCCCACAATCCCGCACCGTGACGACGGCGCATCGGCAGGCGTCGCCCGTCCCAGCCGGTGAAGTCGCCGACGACCGAGACGCGTCGCGCATTCGGTGCCCAGACGCTGAAGCGGACTCCGTCGACACCGTCGACGGTAATGGGATGCGCACCGAAGACCCGGGGCAAATCCCAGTGGCGACCCTCGCTAAAGAGGTAGAGATCGAGATCGCTGAGCTGGACGCCAAACCGGTACGGATCTTCGATTTCCTGTATAACATCGCCAGGCCAGGTAATCCGCAGGCGATAGGGCACACCGTCGGCAAGCGGCCCTGCGAACAAGCCATCGCCGAGCGGATCGAGAGCGGCCAGAACCGTGCCATCATTTCGGCTGGTTACTTCGACTTGTTCGGCGCCCGGCAGGATGCAGCGCACCTCTCCATCATGGGGCCCGAGCCAGGCGAAGGGATCGTCGGACGTGCCTTGCGCGATCGAAGCTGCAGCTTGATCCAGATCGGCCATCATGCGTTCTCCGCCTGATCGAGCAGGCGTCTCGCAGCGCGCGCCAGACCGGCAACGGGCACACCGAGCCATTCCGGGCGGTTCGCTGCTTCGTAGGCAACCTCGTAAGCGGCCTTGTCGATCAGAAACAAATTGAGCAGAGAGTCCTCCATCGCGTCGCCGCCGCGCGCGTAGCCGTTCAGAAATGCGGTAGAGGCCGCCTCACGGAAGCGGGTGAAGCGCTCCCCGGTGCGGATCTCTTCGGAGTCCGCTGCGGCCGGTCGAGCTTGCCCTGCGACAGCGGCGGCGTAGTCGAACGAGCGCAGGATACCGGCCACATCGCGGATTGCCAGATCCTTGGTGCGGCGTTCGGCCATCGTCTTGGCGGGCTCGCCCTCGAAATCGATGAACATCACGTCGTTGCCGGTGACCAGCAGCTGGCCGAGGTGCAGATCGCCGTGAATACGCGTGCGCATCTTGCCGATCGTGCTATCGGCGATTCCGCGCACTCGGGTGGCGAGCGCATCCTGACGCTCGGTCAGCACCGCACCAGCCTCACGCACTGCCTCGTCGGTGCTGCTCGCGATGATGTCGGCGGCTCGCGCGATACCATCTGAAACGCGCGCGGCAAGCTCTGCGGCGTAAGCCTGATCAACCGCGACTGGCCTGAAGGCCTCATCGTCGCTGTCACGCGCCAGCACCTCATGCATCTCGGCAAGCCGGGTACCAAGCTTCGCGGCGAAGTTCTCGTAGTTGGAGAAGGTGAACTTCTCCGCCGTTGCCAGCCGCTCGAGCACGCCGAGCGTCCACTGCCAGCCGTCGCCCTGATTGTAGACGAAGCGCTGGACCATCATCACGACGCTGGATTGATCACCCTCAACCTGCGTCACCTCGCCGAGCATGGCTGGCACGTTCGCGTAGCCATGGGTGCTGAGATAACGCACCATCTCGAGATCGGGGTGCTCGCCCACCTGGATCTTACGGAGCAGCTTCAGCACCGCCTGCTGCTCCAGCATGACGCTCGAATTGGATTGTTCGGCGGAAAGCCACTCGGGTGTGGCACCGGGTTGAACATCGAATCCAGGGAATGCGGTGAAGCGCAGTTCCCCATCGCCAAAGGGCAATACGAGCTTGTCGCGCAGCCCGGTCAGCACCGCGCAGGAGAAGCTGCCGAGCGCAAAGCCGTCGGTAAGGAGCCCGACCGTCCGCCCCCGCCGCACGCGAGCGAGCGCGAGGTTGGATGCGAACGGACCTTGTTCAGCCCCCTCCCACGAGATGCCGAAGGGAAGCGTATAGAGCGCACTGTCTCGATCGGTCGTCACCTCGATCTGGGTGAGCAGCAGGTCCGAAGCGCCCGGCAGTATCGCCGAACGCACGATCCGCGCGCCCTCGAACACCGCATCCTTGGCACCGAACCAGCGCCGCTGCGGGACATATTCCGGGAGCAGCTGACGTTCCAGGACTGCCCGGTTACTATCCCGCACCAGATCCTCAAGGCCGTTCTGGAGCACGAAGGTGTGCCGCTCGATCTCCATCTCGGGCGCCCCCGACGACCAGCCGGGAGGGGCCTGTTCGGTCGAAAGGTTGAACCACAGCGAGGCGTAGGGCGGCAGCGTCAACAGATAGGGCAGCTGGCCAATGGCGGGAAAGGCGGAACCGCCGGACAATTCGATCGGCGTGCGTCCTTCGAATTCGTGAAGATCGAGCTCGACCGCCTGTGCCGTGCGGGACAAATTGGCCACGCACAACACTGTCTCGTCCGCATGCTCGCGCAGATAGGCGATGATCTTGCGGTTGGCAGGGCGCAGGAAGCGCTGCGATCCCCGGCCGAACGCCTGGTACTGGCGCCGCACCGCCAGCATCCGCTTGATCGTGTTGAGCAGCGAGTGGCGATTGCGCTGCTGCGCCTCTACGTTGACCGCCTGAAAGCCGTAGAGCGGGTCCATGATCAGCGGCAGCGTCAATGCCGCGGGATCGGCACGCGAGAAGCCGCCGTTGCGGTCCGGTGACCACTGCATGGGCGTGCGGACACCATCCCGGTCGCCCAGGAAGATGTTGTCGCCCATGCCGATCTCGTCGCCGTAGTAGAGTACCGGCGTGCCCGGCATGGTGAGCAGCATCCAGTTCATCAACTCCACCCGCGCGCGATCATGCTCCATCAGAGGGGCCAGTCGGCGGCGGATGCCGAGATTGATGCGCGCGCGGCGATCCGACGCGTAGGTCGTCCACAGATAATCGCGCTCTGCGTCGGTGACCATCTCAAGGGTGAGTTCGTCATGATTGCGCAGGAAGATCGCCCACTGACAATTGGGCGGGATCTCCGGCGTCTGGCGCATGATGTCGGTGATCGGGAAGCGATCCTCCTGGGCCACCGCCATGTACATCCGCGGCATCAGCGGGAAGTGGAAGGCCATGTGGCATTCGTCGCCCTGGCCCTGATCATTGGGCTGGCCGAAATATTGCTGCGTATCCTCGGGCCACATATTGGCCTCGGCGAGCAGCATCTTGCCCGGCCATTTCGCGTCGAGATGCGCGCGGATGTCGCGCAGCACGGCATGCGTCTCGGGCAGGTTTTCGTTCGAGGTGCCGTCGCGCTCGATCAGGTAAGGAATGGCGTCGAGCCGCAGCCCGTCGATACCCGCCTCGCACCAGAAATCCATGACCGAGAGTACCTCGGCGAGCACGGCGGGATTGTCGAAATTGAGATCGGGCTGGTGTGAGTAGAAGCGGTGCCAGAAATAGGCCTTGGCCTCCTCGTCCCACGTCCAGTTGCTCTTCTCGGTATCGAGGAAGATGATCCGCGTTCCCGAGTAGAGCTGATCATTGTCCGACCAGACGTAGAAGTCGCGCTCGGGGCTGCCCGGCGACGCCTTGCGGGCAGCCTGGAACCAAGGGTGCTGATCCGAGGTATGGTTGATCACGAGTTCGCTGATCACGCGAATGCCGCGATCATGCGCCGCATCGATAAAGGCGCGAACCTCGTCCATCGTGCCATAATCCGGGCTGATCTCGCGGTATTCGGCAATGTCGTAGCCGTCGTCGCGGCGCGGGCTCGGATAGAAGGGCAGCAGCCAGATGGCGGTGACGCCAAGATCGGCGATGTAATCCAGCTTCTGGAACAGGCCCGCAAAGTCGCCGATGCCATCATCATTGGCATCGAAGAAGGACTTCACATGGACCTGGTAGATGACCGCGTCCTTGTACCATAGCGGGTCGTCCGCGAAAAACACGTCGTCGGTCATGCGGCACTCCAGATGCGCCAGATACGATAAGGTTGAGCGGGCGCGATATGGATCGTCTGATCCTTGCCGTGCCAATCGAAGCGATAGCCCTCGACTAGATCCTCGACCGAGGCAGTGCCGTCGTCCGGCAGGCCGAATTCCCACAGCGGAACCTCGAACCGCGTTTCCTGCGCTGCATGGGGGTCGAGGTTGATCATGACGAGGATCATGTCGCTGTCGTCCGGGGCGGGCTTGCCGTAGTAGATAACGCTGTCGTTGTCGGCACGATAGAAGCGCGTGTTCAGGTGGGTCTGCAGCGCCGGGTAAGTACGACGCAGGCGGTTAAGCAAGGTGATGTCGGTGATGATGTTGCCGGGTGCCTGGAGGTCGCGCACCCGGATCTCGTACTTCTCGGAACCGAGATACTCCTCCTTGCCGGGGATAGCCCCCGCCTCGCATAGCTCGAATCCCGAATAGACGCCGAACAGCCCGGACAGGGTGGCCGCAAGCGCTGCGCGGATGCGGAAGCCGGCCCGTCCCGAGGTCTGCAGGAACGGCGGGTTGATGTCGGGCGTGTTGACGAAGAAGTGCGGGCGGTAGAAGTCCTTGGGCGCAGTGGTGGTAAGCTCCGTCACGTAGTCGACGAGCTCCTGCTTGCCGTCGCGCCAGGTGAAATAGGTGTAGCTTTGCGAAAAGCCGACCTTGGCGAGGCGGTACATCATGTTCGGGCGGGTGAACGCCTCGGCCAGGAAGATCGCGTCCGGGTGGCGCGCGCGTACCTCGCCGATCATCCACTCCCAAAAGGGCAGCGGCTTGGTGTGGGGATTGTCGACCCGGAAGGTCTTCACGCCATGTCCGATCCACAGCAGCACGACGTCCCGTAGCGCCAGCCATAACCCGGGAACCGCGTCGCTCGCGTAGAAGTCGACATTGACGATGTCCTGATACTTCTTCGGCGGGTTCTCGGCATATTTGATCGAACCATCGGGACGCCAATCGAACCAGCCGGGATGATCCTTGAGCCAGGGATGATCGGGCGAGCACTGGATGGCGAAGTCGATCGCGATCTCGAGGCCATGCTCGGCCGCGGCGGCAACGAGGCGATCGAAGTCCTCGAACCCGCCGAGCGCGGGATGCACCGCATCGTGGCCGCCCTCCGCGCTGCCGATTGCGTAGGGACTGCCGACATCCTGCGGCCCCGGCGTGAGCGTGTTGTTCGGCCCCTTGCGGTTGGTGGTTCCGATCGGATGGATTGGCGGAAAGTAGAGCGTGTCGAAGCCCATCGCGCGGATCGCCGGAAGGCGATCGACCACGTCCGAGAATGTGCCATGTCGCGCGGCATCATCGGTCTGCGAGCGTGGAAACAGCTCGTACCAGCTTGAAAAGCGTGCCTGCAGGCGCTCGGCGTCGATCCATTGCGGCGCGCTGCGGATGCGGTGCGGGCGATCGTCAGCGACGTCCATCAGCGTCGCGATGTCGGAACCAAGCAGGAGGGAGGCACGATCATCGTCCGTCGTCGCTTCATCATACCGCGCGAGCCACTTGGCGACGCCGGCCGCAGTAGCGCTGTCGGCACGATCCTGCGCTCGCTCGACGAGAAGCCGACCCTCGGCGTAGTCGACCGGCTCCGCTACGCCTGCATCCCGCTTCTTGCCGAAGTCTCGGCGGAAACCGCCAAAGCGATCGAGCCAGCCCTCGACGGCAAACTCGTGCCGCCCAAGTCGATCGAGCGTCAACGAAGCCTGCCAGGCGTCGTTCGGAAGCTGCTTCATCCGCGCTACCTGCCAATCGCTCGCGTCGATCGCGCGCCATTGCAGCTCCGCGGCGAGTTGCTCATGGCCATCGCCGTAGAGCAGCGCGTCGATCAAAACGGTCTCTCCGACCACTCGTTTCACGGCAAAGTCGCCGCCCTCGATGGAGGGGGAGATGCGTTCAAGTACGAGGCGAGGCCTGTTTGCGGCGGCCATCACATCCTCCGGCGCGGGCGTGTTCGCCAGGATCGGCAAGGATCGGGTGGCGCGAAAGGCCCAAACCTCCATGGTCGTGGCTCCGAGGGGATGATCCGTCAGTACGGGCTCAAAAGCATCGAACTCCAGCCCTGCCGCCCGGGTGACGGACTGGGGAGACGGCTTTGAGCCCTCTTTCGTTTTGTCGACGAGAAGCAGCAGCGCCTTGGTCGCGTAGCGAAGATCAGGCGCGTCGCATCGTATGATCGCAGCTATTGGTGCGGCAGGCCCTGTCAGCAGGCGCGTTTCCCCGCCATATTTGCGCATCTCCTGCAGCAACCCGGCGAAGGCCGCGATGTCCTCTTGGGCGGAGTCAACGATGAGGCCGTCCGCAAGGGCGAGGTGCATTCCATTCACCTTGCCGCCGCCAAGTTCCAGCAGCAGCGGCCCTGCCGTGCGCAGTCGCTCGCGCAATGCAGTGATTTCGGCAGCGGATTGTCCCGCGACCTTCAGCACGAAGCCATCAATTCTACCGCGAAGGGCAGCTATCTGATCATCCTTGAACTTGGTGGCGTCGATCAGCAGCGACAGGCCCCTGGCTTGCACCGCTTCAGCAACGCGAGCGAGGAATGCGCTGCCGAGCGCGTGTGCGCCACGCACGACTACACCGCTTATGCCTAGCCGCGACAAGGCATCGAAACGGCCTTCAACGACGCTGGCGACCACCTGCCAACTTGCGGGATCGTTTGACCGGACCCGGGCATAACCTGTCGGCGCGGCGATGTGGCGAGGATCAACAACAGCATCGGTCGGGATGTCGATCTTGAGCGAGAACAATGCGGGGTGCTCATTCACCAGCGAACCGTTGCTCGGGAAGATGGACAAATCCAACGCAACGAACATGTTGCCGTCTGAAGCCCCGGCAAAGAAGCCGATTGTCGAAAGGCCACGGCCGGCGCTGACGAGCGCGATATCCGCTTCGGTCCAATCTTCAGGATGCGACGCGCCGGCCATCAACAGGGTCGGTATCGAGGGCAATCGAATGCTCCGTGCAATAAACGCTGCCGCGGCAGGACGAGTGGTCCTTTAAGTGTCTGGACGAGGCGATCGTTCCGGCTCGTGTGGCGATCAGCGCAGGAGCGCATCAACCCTTCGACGCGGACTTCCTGCCGGGCTTTGCCTTGCGGGCGCTCTCCTCGGGCGCCGGGGCAGTCGCAGGAACGACCGGAGTGGTTCGCTTTGCGACAGGAGCAGGAGCGGCCGCAGCGCCCTTCGTCGCCTTTGCTTTGACCGATTGGGTGCCGCTCGATCTAACCACCGGAACCTCGGGAGCCTTCGGACGCGTTGCCTTCGTTGCGGCCTTTGCGTCCGGCGCAGCTTTGGCGGCAGGCTTGGAGGCTGGCTGTTTCGTCACAGGCTTCTTCGCCGATACTGAACCGGTGGTTTTCGGCTTGCGCCCACGCTTCGGGGCTTTGTCCTCGGCGTCGATCTCGGTGCTCGCCTGATGCCAATGATGCTCATCTTCACCGTGGTTTCCGCCGGCACGTTCCCACAGCGCGTAGGCGCGTTCCTTAATACGCTCGAGCTTGTCCCTGATCATATCTCCATCCTTCCGCAGCTGCCCCGGAGCCGAGATCGACCGATGGTTCGGCGAACATCGACGCCAAAGACCATAAATGCCGTGGACCGTTCCGCGTTCCGTGGCTTCTTAACCGGCTTCACGATCAAATCTGGTGCCAAAGCTTCGATCGCCAACGATCTCCGCCACCAACATAGAACCGCCGGGAAGCTCAAGGCGAGTGTCGCCCCACCATCCGCGGCCCGGTTCCGGCGAGGCGCGCTCGATGCAGGCGCTGGAGCAACGCAGCGCCGCCACTACGATCAAGTCACCCCGCCGGAACGCCAGCGCGTCGTGTGCGCGAATTCCTACCAGATCCAGCGGGCGCAACTCTCCCGACGGCCTCATCGCCAACAAGTCCGCGATCAGGCGCTGCTTGCTGGCAGCATCGATCCATGAGGTCCCAGCACCATCCAGCATCGCTGTGAGCCGATCATAATCCACTGGCCGTCGGTTATCGGGGTCGACGAGGCTCAGATCCCAGCCTTCGCAGCCCTGGAAAAGATCGGGAACGCCGGGCAGGGTGCATCGTAGCGCTGTCTGAACCAGCGACTTGGCAAACCCTGCGGGCGCAATGTCCAGCGCGAACTGCCTCAAGGAGCGCGCCCGGTCGCCGGTCAACTGATCGCGAAGGTAAGCGCCGCATTGTGCCTCATAGGCTTCGTTGGGCATTGTCCAGGATGATCGCAACTTGGCTTCGCGCAACGCCTTGAGCTGCCACCCCGCCAGCCGGTCGGCATAGGCGGAAAGGCCCTCTCGATCATCGGCTGCCAAGTCGAGCGGCCAGGCACCGACGATCATCTGGTGCAACATCGTGGCATCGCCGTGGTCGATCCCGGCGGGCACGTCCTCGAGCCACCGCCTGGCCTGAGCTGCCCAGCGTTCGGGTATCTCGCTCAACACGGCGAGGCGCATCCGCAGATCCTCGCCACGCTTGTGATCGTGCGTTGCGGTGGCAAGCATGGCATGCAGCGGGCGAGCCGCGGCGTCTGCGAGGAAGGACGCGCCTGTCTCGCCGAGCCGCGCAGGATCGCATCCGACATCGTTGCGCGACAGCAGCCGGCCATAGCGATAGAAGGCGGTGTCTTCGACCGCCTTGGCCGCAATGGGGGCTGCGAGCTGAGAGAACCGCCGCAGCGCCTCGGCGCAGAGCCCAGCGTCGCCAGGACCCTCACCGGCGAGCCAGGCGCCAAGGCGCTCAACTGCGCCTGCCTCCGCCGGCCCAGCAGCGATTTTAGCCGCGTCTATCGCCGCATCCAGGATGGGGCTTGGTCCACCATAAGTCCGGTAGGCGGGGAACGCCTCCAACAGCCAGCGGCACGCGCGCCGCAGCGCCGGCAATGGCCAATCCCGCGTCGATCGGTTCGATAGCGCCAATTGATGGAACGCCCGCGCGCAGCCATCAAGCTGCCCGGCGAAATCGCGATCGAGCATTGCGTGACGAGCGGCATGCTCCTCGGGCGCGAAGTCTGCCGGGCGACCGCTGATCTCGTGCCAAAGTTCAGCAAGCGGTTCCGCCCCGAGCGGATCGTGCAGTACCGCGGAAACGGCGTTGAGGAAGTCGTACCCGCTCGTCCCGTCCACGCCCCAATCCTCGGGCAACGGCTCGCCGGCAGCGAGGATTTTCTCGACCACGATGTAGGCCTCAGTACCAAGAGCGTTCCGCAAACGCCGGCCATAACCGGCAGGATCGGTCAGGCCATCGATATGGTCGATGCGCACCCCCTCGATCAAACCCTCTCGATACAGGCGCAACGGTAATGCATGGACCGCATCGAATACTCGCTCATCCTCGACGCGGATGCCTGCCAATTCGCTGATGTTGAAGAAGCGCCGCCAGTTTATCGCGTCGCCTGCGGTGCGCCATGAGGCGAGCCGCCAGTGTTGGCGCTCGCACAAAGCGTGGAGAGCGTCGGCGGATAGCGCCCTGCCGTCGAAATCCTGATCCTCAGGACGCAGCGGAAAGATATGCTCGCCATAAGCGACAACTGCCCAGCGGCCATCGACATGTTCGACCTTGAGATCGCCCGACGTGAGCGCTTCGTCGTAGCTCGTTCCCAGAAAGGGCAGGTACACCTTGCCGTCATACGCATCCCAGTCGACGTCGAAGACCGGCGCGTACTCGCTCGCCTGCCCCTTTGCCAGCATGTCGAGCCACCAGGCATTGTCGCCGTGCCCGACTGCGAGATGATTGGGCACGATGTCCAAAATTACACCCAGTCCTTCCGCCTTCAGCGCAGCGACGAGGGCACGGAAGCCCTTTTCGCCGCCGAGTTCCGGGTTGATCCGGGTCGGATCGACGACGTCGTAGCCGTGGTTGGAACCCTTGCGCGCGGTAGCGATCGGCGAGGAATAGAGATGGCTGATCCCCAGCCGCTTCCAGTATCCGACCAGCGGAATGGCCGCGCTAAACGGGAAATCGGCGTGGAACTGGACGCGATACGTGGCGCGTGGCGTCATCAGGGGCGTTCCTCTCGAAGGATGGCAGCGCGCCGCGTGGCCGCCGGGTCAGAGAAGATGTCGGCAATCGGCAGGCGTCGGCGCCAATTGGGGTGCTGATCGATCGTGCCGGGCATGTTGGGAGCTTCCGCCAGACCGAGCAGATCCTCGATGGCAACGATCGCTAGATCGCAAGAGGCTTCCGCAACGCGTTCGATCGCCTCGTCGACAGCAGGAGCGGGCTCATCGGGCCCAGGCCGATCCTCATCACGTGGCCAGAATAGCGCACGATCGGCGCTCCGATCTGCCTCATCTTCCCCACTGATGCCGAGCTTCTCGCGCCAGCGGATGTCCGTGCCGCTCCACCAGCCGGCGATCGGAATAAGATCGTGCGTGCTCGTCATGGCGACAGCGGCCGGCGTCCACTGCGCCGGATCGACGAAGCCGCCGTCCGCCTCACGCTCGAACGTCAGCACGCGCATGCCGAGCAGGTGCCGAGCGACCATCTTGTCGCGAAAGCCATCGGGCACGGTGCCGAGATCCTCGGCGATCACGAGTGCGCGATGACGATACGCTTCCAGCGCCAGCAGGCGGGTCAGATCGTCAAACGGCTGGCGAAGATAGACGCCGTCGCGTGGCTCGGCACCATCGGGAATGATCCACAACCGCTCCAGCCCCAGCGCATGATCGACACGCACGCCGCCGGCAAAGCTGAGTGCATGGCGGATCGTGCGCAAAAACGGCGCGAAGCCGAGTTCAGCCAGAGCCCTGGGCGAGAAGCCGGTGATGCCCCAGCCTTGACCATTGGCCTGGAAGGCATCGGGCGGGGCGCCGATGGTAAGACCCGTCAGCAGCTCCGACGGCCTGCTCCAGGCGTGGCTGCCCTGCGGATCAAGGCCTACCGCGAGATCGGCAATGAGCCCGATACCCATGCCTGCGGCTTTGACAGAGGCTTGCACAGCCCGAAGGTCGGCGAACGCACGCCACTGCAAGAACAGGTGGAAGCGGATCTCGTCGCGATGTTCCGCGGCGAAGGCGGCAACCTCGGAACTCTCGGGGTTCTGGAACACAACGGGCCAGGTAGAACAGCCGCCAGGCGAGCCGCTCTGCGCAAGATGCGCGCTTAGCGCTTCGAACAGCGCATGTTCCGTGATGTCTCGGTCGGACGCGAAGAGGTCGAAGGCAGGATCGCCCGCGAAGGCGTCGAAGTCTGCCCGTAGGCGCGCGAAGCGTTCGGCAGAGGCGTGTGGCCAGTCGATCAAGGCGGCCGAGTCCGGCTCCGACCCTGAATGCGGGACCGCGTAGAGCGGGTTGAAGGCATCGCGGCTTGACGGCGAATAGGGGCTGCATCGCGCGGGCTCCGCCGTGAACAGCGCATGCACCGGGCTGATCGCCACTGCCTGCGCACCGGCAGACGCCGCAGATCGCGCCAACACCTCTAGCGCGGCGGCATCGCCGAAGCCCGCCGCGTGCGTGCCGCGCAGGCTGTAGAGCTGCGCTGCAATGCCCCAAGCCTTTTGTCGGCCGGTCAATTCCATGATGTCAGGCGCGCGAGCAGGGGCCGCGGCCAGCGTGACCATCCGGTCGCCGCTCTTCAGCCGATGGTAGCCGGGCTCAGCGATGGTAAAGCCCTCGACGACGTCGCGTGCCTCGCCACTCTCCAGCGTCAGCCTCCCGCTGAGCGGTATGTCTCGGCCGCAGTCGACCGTCAGAAAAGACCACCGTGAATGGTCGGCCAGCATCCGCTCACTGGCGTCGCACTCTGCCGGGCTGTCGCACGGGATTCCGAGCGCCCGTAGCGCCGCCCGCAAGGTTTCCACAGACACCTCGTGGCGGGTGCCGTCGACGTGCTGCCAGTGCGGCTGCAGGCCGGCGTTTATCGCCAGCGCGCGCAGCGTCTCGTCGGCTAGCCGAGCCATGCAAACAGCGATCCCGGTGCAAGCACATCCAAGACAGCATCGCCACCGATCGCGAACAACGACGGTGAGGAAGGGTGCGCGAACTGTACCGGATCATCGCCGACGTTGAGCGCGAGCGTCAGTTCAGCGCCATTTCCCATTTGCCAGCGAGCAGTGACTGCCTTTTCACCGATCACCGCCGCTCCGTTCGATCTGCATCCGGGAAGGCCAGGAACGATCCGCTCACGGCGTAAAGCCAGCAGTTCGCGGTAGAAGCCCCTCCAGCTATCGGCTTCGGTCCCCGGCTCGGGACGCGAACGGACGAACGTATCCGATGCATTGGGATCCGGGATCGCAGCACGCCGCGTTGGGTCGGCGAAGGCGGAGGTGCCGGCGAACTCCTTGCGGCGGCCCTCGCGGACCGCGTCGGCAAGCTCGTCGTGAAAATCGGTGAAGAACAGGAAGGGAGAGACGCTGCCGGTCTCTTCACCTGCGAAGAGCAGCGGGATCTGCGGCGCGAGCAGGAGCAGCGCTGTTGCCGCCTTGAGCTTCGCTGGTGAGGTGAGGTGCATGAGGCGCTCACCGAGCGCACGGTTGCCGACCTGATCGTGGTTCTGCAGGAAGCTGACGAAGCGAGTGGGCGGCAGATGCGCGCTGGAACTACCGCGCGGTCTGCCGTCGTGGTTTGGCGAGCCTTCGCCCTGATAGATGAAGCCTTCGCTTAGGCATCGGGCGAGGCGTTCAGCCGGACGGTCAGCGAAGTCCCGGTAATAGGCCTCGTTTTCGTCCGTGAGCAGCACGTGGAGGACGTTGTGGAAATCATCGTTCCACTGCGCATCAAATTGCGTGTCGGCCAGCCTCTCGGCGTCGTTGTTTTCATTTTCCAGGACAAGGTGCACGTGCCGGTCGCCCGCTCCGGGGCGCATCTCCTCTGCCATTCGATCAAGGAATGCGGCATCGCCGATCGCGTGGACGGCATCGAAGCGCAGGCCATCGAAGCGATATTCCTCGATCCACATGCGCGCATTGTCGATGAAGAAGCGCGCGACCTCCTCGCGCTTGAACGCGATGCCCGCGCCCCAAGGGGTATGAACGCCTTCGTCGAAGAAGGTGCCGGCGTACGCGGGCAGGCAATTTCCGTCAGGTCCGAAGTGATTGTAGACGACGTCCAGGAAGATCATCAGGCCGACTTCATGCGCCCGGTCGACCAGTGCCTTCAGATCGTCGGGCGTCCCGTAGGCGGAGGCCGGCGCATAGGGCAACACGCCGTCATAACCCCAGTTGCGCATGCCTGAAAACGCCGCCACCGGCATCAACTCGACCGCCGTCACGCCAAGGTCCACAAGCGCGGGCAGTTGGTCAGCCAGAGCGACGAACCCGCCAGCTACGCCGACATGCGCCTCGTAGAGGACGGTTTCATGCCATGGCCGACCGCGCCAACCAGACGTCCGCCACTGATAAGCGCCCGCATCGGTGACGACGCTCCAGCCGTGCACGTCTCCGTCCTGCCTGCGGCTGGCGGGATCGGGGACGGCAAGATCGTCGGGCAACCGGAAGCGATACCGTGCACCCGCACCTACGGGTGCTTCGGCGATGAACCAGCCGCCTTCGATACGCTCCATCGCCTGAGCCGTACGGCCGTCGACCTCCAGCGTAACAGCGTCAGCATCGGGCGCCCACAGCCTAAAACGCGTCTTGTCCGGCGCGAGCCGCTGTGGTCCCCACATAGTCGATAGGGCTTCCGCTGTCATGCCCTCAGCGATCCTGAACGAGCCTGAACAGCAGCACCGAGCGGCCGGTCACCTGATAGGTCGCGCCGATGTCGAAGCTCTCTTCTTCGCTTTCCGGTGCGTTCGTGTCGATCAGCCGCTGCCAACTTTCGCCGCCTACGGTGTCGGGCATGGTGAACTCAACCAGATCCTCCCAGCCGTTGATGATGACCAGCAGGCTTTCATCCTCGCCGCGCTTGCGTAAGCCGGATACACGCGCGCGGCCATCGATCATCATGCCGAAGCATTTTGCGGTCGGATCGGCCCAGTTCGCCTCGTGCATTTCCTGGCCATTGGGATTGATCCAGGCAACGTCCTTGACGCCAAGCTCTTCGTTCACTTCGCCCGAGAGGAAGCGGGTGCGACGCAGCACCGGGAAGCGGCGGCGGAGCGCAGTCAGCTTGCGGGTGAACGCGATCAGGTGATCGCCCTTCTCGGCGATGTCCCAGTCTAGCCAGCCGATCTCGCTGTCCTGGCAATACGCGTTGTTATTGCCGCCCTGCGTGCGCGCGAACTCGTCGCCAGCGAGCAACATTGGCGTTCCCTGGCTCAGCAAAAGGGTAGCCAAGAAGTTTCGGATCTGGCGTTCGCGCAACGCCGCGATCTCCGGATCGTCGGTCTCGCCCTCGACACCGCAGTTCCACGAACGATTGTCGTCGGAACCGTCCTTCCCGTCCTCGCCATTGGCTTCGTTGTGCTTGCCGTTGTAGCTGACCACGTCGTTCAGCGTGAAGCCGTCGTGCGCGGTGACGAAGTTGACGCAGGCCCAGGCGCGGCGGCCGTCATGGTCGAACTGCTCGGGCGATGCGCACAGCCGCGGCATCAGGGCGGCGGCACTCGCCTCGCCGCGCCAGAAGTCGCGTACGGTATCGCGATACTTGTCGTTCCACTCCGCCCATCCCGGCGGGAAGGATCCGACCTGGTAGCCGCCCGGGCCGATATCCCACGGTTCGGCGATGAGTTTGACAGCGGCCAGTGTCGGATCCTGGCCGACGGCACGGAGAAAGCCTGATTGCTCGTCGAAGCCGTGCGGTTCGCGCGCAAGAATGGTGCCGAGATCGAAGCGGAAGCCATCGACGTGCATCTCCTCCGCCCAATAGCGCAGCGAGTCCGTTACTAGCTGGATCACCCGGGGGTGACTGAGGTTCACCGTGTTCCCGGTGCCGGTATCGTTGATGTAGTAGCGTGGTTCGTCGGGCATCAGCCGGTAGTAAGTCGCGTTGTCGATGCCCTTAAAGGAGAGGGTGGGGCCGAGTTCATTGCCTTCCGCCGTGTGGTTGTAGACCACATCCAGGATCACCTCGAGGTCGGCTTCGTGGAAGCGGGCGACCATCTCCTTGAACTCACGCAGCGAGTTGGCGATGTCGTGGGCGTAGCGAGGTTCGGGCGCGAAGAAGCCGATCGAGTTGTACCCCCAGTAGTTTGCGAGGCCCTTCTCGACCAGCTGGCTGTCCTGGACGAAGGCATGGACAGGAAGCAGCTCTACCGATGTCACGCCGAGCGTCTTGATGTATCCGGTTACTGCTGCCTCACCCATGCCGGCGTAGGTGCCGCGCAGCGCCTCCGGCACCTTCGGATTGCGCATCGTGAAGCCCTTGACGTGCGCCTCGTAGAGGATCGTCCGCTCCCACGGCGTAGCGCGCTGGCGGGGCTGGCCCTTCCAGTCGAAATCGGGATCGACGACTACCGACTTCGGCACGAACGGAGCGCTGTCCCGCTCGTCGAACGTCAAGTCATCGCCCGTCTCCATCTGGTAACCGAACAATGCCGGATTCCACTCCAGTGTGCCGGCATGCGCCCGGGCATAAGGGTCGAGCAGCAGCTTGTTCGGGTTGAAGCGATGACCGGCCTCCGGCTCGAAGGGCCCATGAACGCGATAGCCGTAGAATTGCCCCGGCCGCACACTGGGCAAGTAGCCGTGGAAGATCTGATCGGTATACTCAGGTAGTGTGACCCGCTCGAGCTCGGTCTTGCCGTCTGCATCGAACAAACAAAGCTCAACCATCGAGGCGTGTGCTGAGAACAGCGCGAAATTGGTGCCGGCCCCGTCCCACGATGCTCCACGCGGAAACGGCAGGCCCTCCTTCAGGCCTGATGCGAATGTATCGGTCACGTGATCGTCCCCACCTTTGGAGAAGGCCTAACCGACGCAGCCTGCCACTTGTTTCTTCAAGGGAAAATTTTGTATTTTTAGCGCCGTTCCCGGATCACGCGCTCATGTCGTCGACACTGAGAAGCACCGATCGATTGGTCCTGTCGACACGGATGCGAATAGGAAAGGACGGATCGGCAGCGGCATAGGCGAAGCTTGGCGCAGACGTATCGTCCCAATCTGCCGCGGTCATCAGTTGTCCGTCGAGCCGTCGCCATTCGCCGGTATCTGGAAAGCTCGCAAATGAGGTGACGTGAAGGGCTCGCAGGGCGGAAAGGTCTTCGACGAAGGCCGCGAGATCGAGATCGCGTGCCGCCCAGTCGATCCAGCTGATCGGAGTGTCCTGCGCATAAGCGTTGTTATTGCCCTGCTGACTGCGCCCGAACTCGTCGCCCGCCGCAAGCATGATCGTGCCGAACGAGGCAAACAAAGTCGCGAGCAGCGCGCGACTGTCCCGATCACGCGCATCTCGCACGGCTTGATCGTCCGTCGGCCCTTCGACGCCGTTGTTCCAGGAATGACTGTTAACATCGCCATCGCGGTTGTCCTCGCCATTGGCCTCGTTGTGGCGCTCCGAGTAGGAGACAAGATCGGCGAGCGTGAAGCCATCATGCGACGCGACGTAGTTCACGCTGCGGTTGTCGCGTCCGAAGACGTCGGAAGATCCTGCCAATCTGGTCGCCAATGCGCCAGCGCTCCCGTCGCCGCGCCAGAAGCGACGCACGTCGTCGCGGAATCGATCGTTCCATTCAAGCCAGTTCGAGGGAAAGTTGCCGAGCTGATAACCGCTCGGCCCGAGATCCCAGGGCTCCGCAATCATCACGCGATTGGCGAGCAGCGGATCGGCAAGCATCTCGGCAAAGATCGGCGCATGCGGATCGAACCCCGGTCCACGCGCGATCACTGGCGCCAGATCGAAACGGAAGCCATCGACGCCGCAACTTCGCACGAAGTGGCGCAGCGTATCGAGGATCAGCGCGCGAACTGTCGGTTCGCCAGCATTCAGGGTGTTGCCGCAGCCGGTGTCGTTGATCAGCGTGCCGTCCGCCGCTCGCGAATAGTAAGTGCCGTCGTCGAGCCCTCGCATCGACAGGATGGGTCCTTCGGTGTCGCTTTCACCGCTATGGTTGAAGACGAGATCAAGGATCACGCCGATGCCATGTGCGTGAAGGGTGGCAACCGTCTCGCGCAGTTCGGCGACACCGCCGGGTGCGAGGCCCGGGTCGATCGCCATCATCGCGACCGGATTATAGCCCCAGGCATTGCGCAGCCCGAGCGGTGGGAGGTGACGCTCGTCGATCCAGGCGACGATGGGCATCAGTTCGATCGCGGTGACGTGTAGGCGCTTGAGGTGATCGAGCACGGATGGATGGGCGAGCGCCGCGATCGTTCCCCGCTGATGCGGTGGAATATCGGGATGCAGCATAGAGAACGCGCGGACGTTGATCTCGTAAATCAGTCCTCCGCGCGTGAAGAAGGGTGGTTGCGGCAGGCACGGCACTAGCGGAGCGGAAATGATCGCCCGTGGCACCAGCAAGGCCGTATCCTTGCCGAATATGCTTAGCGCGGGATCATAGGCAAAGCGACGATCTAGCTCGGTTGCGTATGGATCGACCAGCAGCTTGGCAGGGTCGAACCACAGACCCCGCTCGGGCGCTGACGATCCGTGCGCCCGAAAGCCGTAACGTTGGCCCGCCGTCATTCCGGGAACATGGAGGGTCCAGCAACCGCCGTCGGCCGCCATCGGCAGGCGTTCTTCCCGCCCTGTCGCATCGAACAGGCAAAGTTCGATGGCTTCGGCTTCTGGCGATCGAACGCGGAAATAGACGCCACCGTCGCGAAGGGAAGCGCCTAGCGCCTGGTTCACGTCACCACATCGGGAGCGGTGCGTCCGGTATGCCGCGAGATGCCGGCAATTTGTTCAGCGGCCTCGATCAGGTCGCTCAGCATCTCGGGTGTCTCGCGGTCGAGATCGCCGCCTGCCGGCTCGTAGCGCTCGAGGTAGACGCGCAGTGTAGCGCCCTCGGTGCCAGTACCGGATAGACGGAATACAACGCGAGATCCGCCTTCGAACAGCACGCGAACGCCCTGGTTGCGGCTGATCGAACCGTCGATCGGATCGGCATAGGTGAAGGTGTCGGCCTCGGCGATGGTGAGTGTTCCAAAGCGGCGCCCCGGTAGGCGCGGCAGTTCGCGATCGAGGTCGCGCATCAGCGTCTCGGCCCCTGCGGCATCGACGCCCTCGTAATCGTGGCGGGCATAGTAGTTTCGGCCGTATTCCGACCAATGCTCGCGCGCCAACATGTCCACCGATATCTTCCGCACGGCAAGGATGTTGAGCCACAGCAGGACAGCCCAGAGGCCATCCTTCTCGCGGATATGATCCGAACCGGTGCCGGCGCTTTCCTCGCCACAGATCGTCGCCATGCCGGCATCGAGCAGGTTGCCGAAGAACTTCCAACCAGTTGGCGTCTCGAAGCAGGCGATGCCGAGCGCGTCGGCCACCCGATCGACCGCGGCGCTCGTCGGCATTGAACGGGCCACGCCCTTGAGGCCGGCTGCATAGCCCTTGGCGAGGTGCGCGTTGCCGGCGAGCATTGCCAGCGAGTCGGAAGGCGTGACGAAACGGGCCTTGCCGATGATCAGGTTGCGGTCACCGTCGCCGTCGGAGGCGGCGCCGAAATCCGGTGCGTCCGGTCCCATCATCAGATCGTACAGTGCGCGGGCGTGGACCAGGTTGGGATCAGGATGATGGTGGCCGAAATCCTCGAGCGGCACGCCGTTGCGAACCGTGCCCGGCGCGAACCCCAGTCTGCGCTCGAGGATCTCCTTGGCATAAGGACCTGTCACCGCATGCATGGCATCGAACGCCACGGTGAAGCCGGCAGCGACGTTCGATCGGATCGCGTCGAAGTCGAACAGCTCCTCCATCAGTGCAGCATAGTCCGTGACCGGATCGATCACCTCGACTGGCATGGTGCCGACGGTTACCAGGCCTAGGGCATCGAGATCGATGTCGTCTGCGTCGACCGTAATCCAGCGATCGATCGTCAGGGTTCGCGCGTAGATCGCCTCAGTCACGCTTTCGGGTGCGGGGCCACCATTGGCGATGTTGTACTTGAGCCCGAAATCCTCGTCCGGGCCGCCCGGATTGTGGCTTGCCGACAGGATCAGGCCGCCAACCGCGCCATATTTGCGGATCACGTGGCTTGCGGCCGGCGTGGAGAGGATGCCGCCCTGACCGACAAGGACGCGACCAAAGCCGTTGGCGGCTGCCATGCGGATCGCCTGCTGGATCACGCCACGATTGTGGAAGCGGCCATCGCCGCCGATCACCAGCGTCGTGCCGGCCTTGTCGTCGACCACGTCGAAGACAGATTGGATGAAGTTTTCGGCATAATTGAATTGCTGAAACACCCGCACCTTCTTGCGAAGACCCGAAGTGCCGGGCTTCTGCCCCTCGAAGGGGATGGTCGAGATCGTCTTCATCGTCATTCCGCTTTCAGCAACCGAGCATAAAGATCGGCATAGGCCTTGCCGCTCTTTGACCAGGAGAAATCAGCGCGCATTCCCCCTTTCTGGATGCCATGCCAAGTCTCCCGGTCTCGGCAGAGTTCTACCGTTCGGGTAATCGCATGGCAGAGCGCATCGTGGTCGTTCGGCATGAACTGTAGCCCCGTCGCAGCACCGCCAGCGAGTGCAGCCACATTGGCGTCGATCACGGTGTCGGCCAGGCCACCGGTTCGCGCCACAACCGGCACGCAGCCATAGGCGAGGCCGTAGAGTTGCGTCAGCCCACATGGTTCGAAGCGAGAAGGAATCAGGATCGCATCGCCACCGCCCTGCATCAGATGCGACAGCGCTTCGTCATAGCCGATGCGCACGCCGATCCGGCCTGGATGCCTCCGGGCGGCATCGGCAAAACCGGCTGCGAGCGCCGGCTCGCCCGATCCCAGCAACGCCAGCCGGGCGCCAGACGCTACCAGATGATCGAGCGTATCGAGCAACAGATCCATGCCCTTCTGCCAGGCAAGGCGGCTCACCACGATGAACAGCGGACCGTCATCGCGGTCGAGGCCGAAAGCGGTCTCGACGGCCAGCTTGTTCGCACGTCGCTCCGAAAGGGTGTTGACCGAGAACCGGGCGACCAGATCGGGATCGATGGCAGGGTTCCACACTTCGGTATCGTTGCCGTTGACGATGCCCGATAGCCGATCGCTTCGATTGGCGATCAGGCCCTGCAGCCCCATTCCGAACTCGGGCGTGCGGATCTCTGCGGCATAGCTCGGGCTAACGGTCGTGATCGCGTCGGCCGCCCAGAGGCCGGCTTTCAGGAAGCCGACGCCGCCGTGATATTCCACGCCTTCGATGTTCCAGGCCTCGCCTGGCAGGTCGAGCGCGGAAAAGATGTCTGCGCCAAAGCTACCCTGGAATGCCATGTTGTGGATCGTCATCACCGTGCGCACCGGCGCTGTGGGTGTCGGATCGAAGTGCAGGTATGCCGGGGCAAGCCCAGCCTGCCAATCATGCGCGTGGAGCACATCGAACCCTCTGCCGTCGATGAGGCCGCTCGCAACGTCGGCGGCGGCGCGTGAGAAGGCGGCGAAGCGGTGCCAATTGTCCTGCCAATCATGGCCATGTTGATCGGCATATAGTCCGCCAGGACGATCAAACAGCGCAGGCGCGTCGAGCACCAGGAGCGGCTTATCGTCGATGCTGCAGGAGAGAATCCGCGCCTCTTGTCCGAGGAGGCTATCGTATCGGTAGACCTCGAGCGCTGCGCCCATCGCCTCTCGCACGACGGGATAGCCGGGCAGGATTGTCGTCATTGCAACGCCGTGCGGCCCCACCGCCCGTGGCAGCGCGCCCACAACGTCGGCAAGCCCACCGGTCTTGACGAGCGGCGCAGCCTCGGACGCCACCGAAAGTACGGAGATCGTCAATCCTGCAGCCTGTCGATCATGCTCTTGGTGATGAGGCAGACGCCATTGTCGGTCCGCCGGAAGCGTGCGGCGTCGAGTGCCGGATCCTCGCCAACGATCAGGCCATCAGGGATGCGCACCCCGCCGTCGACGATCACGCGGGTCAGCCTTGCGCCGCGCCCGATGTTGCACTGGGGCAGGATCACCGCCTCGCACAGCGACGAATAGCTCGCCGTCTTGGCACCGGTGAACAGCAGGCTTCGGGTGATCGTCGAACCCGACACGATGCAATCACCTGCGACGAGCGATGAGATGGCCATGCCGCGCCGGCCTTCCATATCGTGCACGAACTTGGCGGGCGCGGTGATCTCAGAATAGGTCCAGATCGGCCACTCGCGATCGTACATGTTGAGGTGGGGAACGGTGTCCGTCAGATCGATGTTCGCTTCCCAATAAGCGTCGAGCGTCCCGACATCGCGCCAATATTCATCGATCTCTTCGGCCGCGCGGATGGCTGACGCCGAAAAGCGATGCGCCACCGCTTTGCCATGCTGGACGATGTAAGGGATGATATCGCGACCGAAGTCGCGGCTTGAATCCGGCGTTTCGGCATCGCGCCGCAATTGATCGATCAGGAAATCGGTGTTGAACACGTAGATGCCCATCGAGGCGAGCGCCGTATCCTCGCGGCCGGGTATGCCGGGGGGATCGGCCGGCTTTTCCACGAAGGCCGTGACGCGATCCTGCTCGTCGACCGCCATTACCCCGAAGTCCGTCGCCTCCATGCGCGGCACCTCGATGCAGCCGACCGTCACGTCTGCACCTTGCGTGACATGCTGCTGGAGCATGACCTCGTAATCCATCTTGTAGATGTGATCGCCGGCCAGGATCACCATGAAGCGCGGCGCATGGCTCTCGATGATGTCCAGGTTCTGGAAAACCGCGTCCGCCGTGCCCTCATACCATTGCGATTCTGATACCCTTTGGGATGCGGGCAGGATGTCGAAGCTCTCGTTGCGTTCGTGGCGGAGGAAGTTCCAGCCTCGCGTCAAGTGACGGATCAGCGAGTGCGCCTTGTACTGGGTCGCGACACCAATGCGTCGAATGCCCGAGTTGATCGCGTTGGAAAGCGCGAAGTCGATGATCCGGGTCTTGCCACCGAAATACACAGCGGGCTTGGCGCGGGTGTCGGTCAGCTCGTGCAACCGGCTCCCTCGGCCGCCGGCGAGGACGTAGGCCATCGCCTCGCGTGCCAGCGGCTGGACCCGCTTGTCCGGCATTCGGAACTCTCCTTCACTCAGTGCGGCTCTCTGGCCGAGCATTACAATGGTAACGCTTTCAAATCGTTCATGTTGCTTAGCGTAACGAGCGTGCGCTCACATCACCTTCCATATGTCGCGTGCATATTCGCCAATGGTACGATCTGAGGAGAACCATCCGACATTCGCGATGTTGTGAACGGCGGCGCTTCGCCAACCTGCCTGATCGGTCCAGCGTCGATCCACCGCACGCTGGGCAGCAGAGTAGCTGTCGAAGTCGGCGGCGACCATGAACCAATCACGATCATAGAGGCCGGCGATCAGGTCGGCGTATCGGCTCGGATCGTCGGGCGAGAACACGCCCGTAGCAATGGCGGAGAGCGCCAGACGCAATTCGGGCGACCCTTCGATAATGGCGCGGGGATCGTAGCCGTCGGCGCGCCTCTGCGCGACCTCGTCAGCGGTCAGCCCGAAGATGATGATGTTGTCTTCGCCGACACGATCCCTGATCTCGATGTTGGCGCCGTCGAGCGTACCGATAGTAAGCGCCCCGTTCAGCGCGAACTTCATGTTGCCGGTGCCCGACGCTTCCAGTCCGGCGGTAGAAATCTGCTCGGAGAGATCGGCGGCTGGGATGATCATCTCGGCGAGCGAAACATTGTAGTTCGGCACGAATACGACCTTGAGCAGCCCATTTACCGACGGATCGGAATTGATGCGTCGCGCGACGTCGTTGGCAAGTTTGATGATCAGCTTGGCGTTGTGGTAGCTCGACGCCGCCTTGCCCCCGAAGATCTTGACCCGCGGCGTCCAGTTCAATTCGGGATGAGTGGCGATCTGATGATAGAGCGCGACCGTCTCGATCAAGTTGAGCAGCTGTCGTTTATACTCGTGGATACGTTTGACCTGCACGTCGAACATGGCGTCCGGATCGAGCCTGATCCCCATCGTCGACTTCAGATGTTCAGCAAGTGCGACCTTGTTCGCCCGTTTTACCCCACCAAGCCGATCGAGGAACGCTCCATCCTCCGACATTCCGGCCACAGCAGAGAGCTTTTCCGCGTCGTCGAGAAAAGCATCGCCGATTGCTTCGCGGATGAGCGCGGTCAAACCTGGGTTGCATTGCTGCAGCCACCGCCGCGGCGTTACGCCGTTGGTCTTGTTGTTGATCCGATTCGGGTACAATCGGTGAAGATCCTTGAAGACGGTGGTCTTCATCAGGCTGGTGTGAAGCGCCGCCACGCCATTCACGCTGTGTGACCCTGCAAAGGCGAGGTTGGCCATGCGGACGCGGCGTTCGCCGCCCTCGTCGATCAGCGAGATCGCCGAGATCGCGTTACCGTCCATCGCCGGATCGTTGTGCGCCTCGCGCAACAGTTTGGCGTTGATCGCAAAGACGAGTTGCATGTGCCGAGGTAGCAGGCGCTCGAAGAGGGCAAGCGGCCAGCTTTCCAGCGCTTCGGGCAGCAGAGTGTGGTTGGTGTAGCCGAAAGTGGCCCGGGTGATGTCCCATGCCTCGTCGAACCCGAGATCGTGCGCATCGATGAGGAGCCTCATCAATTCGACGACCGAAACTGCAGGGTGGGTGTCGTTCAGCTGCACCGCGACCTTGTCAGGTAGGGAGCGGATGTCGCCATGGTATTGAACGTGGCGGCGCACGATGTCCTGGATCGAGGCCGAAGAGAAGAAATACTCCTGGCGCAGGCGGAGCTCCTGGCCGGCAGGGTTTGAGTCCGCAGGGTAGAGCACACGCACGAGCGTGTCGGCCCGCATCTGATCGCCAAGTGCTCCGGCAAAGTCGCCCGCGTTGAACGCGTCCAGGCGAAGCGGGTCCAGCGCGCGCGCAGTCCACAGACGGAGCGTGTTGACCCGCTTGCCTCGCCACCCGACGACAGGTGTGTCAACCGCCATCGCCTCGATCTGTTCGGCGGGCTTCCAGATGACGGCGCCCTCGATATCGCCTTCCACCGCGCCGCCAAAACCGATCCTGTAGGCGCTTTCGCGGCGTCTGAACTCCCAGGGGTTGCCGTTCTGAAGCCAGGTTTCCGGCAATTCGACCTGCCAGCCATCGTCGATGCGCTGGCGGAACATGCCATTCACATAGCGGATGCCGTAACCGTAGGCGGGGATGTCGAGCGTCGCGAGGCTTTCCATGAAGCAGGCGGCAAGACGCCCGAGACCGCCGTTGCCAAGCGCCGCATCAGGCTCGCACTCCTCGATAGCCGCGAGATCGACGCCTTGCGCCTGCAAGGCCGCCGCGAGCTCGCGCTCGAGCCCCAGATTGCTGATCGCGTCGCGCAGCAGTCGACCGATGAGGAACTCAAGGCTGAGATAGTAGACGCGCTTCGATCCCGCCGCATGCGTGGCCCGGGTCGACTCCATCCAGCGATCGATAATCCGGTCACGCACCGCAAGTGCGGCGGCGGCGAACCAATCGTGCGGCTTCGCTACACGCTCGTCCTTGCCGATCCGGTGCACGAGGGTGTCGAGAATGTTGAGGCGCGCAGTGCCAGAAGACGGCGCGTTGGCTTCAAACATCGGCAGTCTCCGGCTTGGCAGATCAAGCGCGAGACATTGATCACGGCCATGTTGCATCCGCAAGGCGCCAGCACGCTGCAACGCTCAAGGTGCGTGAAGCGAGGACCTTGGCCTCCTGCGGCGCGTTGAGCGAAGATGTTGAAAGAACGTATAAAGACGCTCGCGGCCGTTGCCGCTCTCGCTATCCTGGCGTTCGGTGCGTACGAGATCACCACCCACCGCTCGGTACCTCGCTACTCTGACTGAACGCTGAGCGGGAAATCAGTCCTGCGTGGCAGCGGGCTGATTCGATGGTGGCAGTCCCGATCGATAGCCCTGGAACTCCGCACCGACGAATTGTAGGTTGCGTTCGCGCAGCCGCGCTCCTTCGTCGTCGTAAAAAAAGGGTAGAAACGCATAACGATGGCCTGTCGTCACCGGCTGGGCCTCGTGCAGAAGCGAGCAAGAGAAGACAACCGCGCCGCCTGTCGGTGCGCGGTACGTCCTTTGGCCGAATTCCGGAAAACAGAGGTCTCCGCCTTCGTAGTCCTCGGCGTTCAGATTGATGGTGCAGGCGAATTTGCGATGAGCGGTGCCCTTTGTTGTGTTGTCTCGATGAGGCCGGAAATAACCGCCCGTTGCTCCATCATAACGCGCCACGATAAATCGCTCGATGCGCGAGGCGTCGAACTGGAAGGCACGAAGTATCATCGGCCTTAGCACATGCGACAAACGTGACTTCAAGGATGCCAAGATTGGTTCTTCGTCGATCGTGCAGTCAGCGCGGCGCTTGTGGCTATGGTCGATCCGATGAACGGTGATGCCGTTCTCTTCCCGCATGAAACCTGATTCGTCTCCGCCCCGCCGATCGTAAAGCGCGATCAACGCCTGACACATGTCGGGCGGAAGCACCTGAGGAACGGTCAGCACAGGTGCCGACGCTGTTTCCGATGGCAGCGCAAGCTGACGAGAGAGTTCCTGCAGGATCGCAGGGCCTTCATCGAGCGGCGCGCGACTGTGAACGCGAAACATTGGATCGAGCAAAAGCCAGTGCGGCCGGTATGCCGACCCACTTGGGCTATCCACCGCGCCAAACCGAGCGGAAAACTTGCGATCATAGTCGAGGAACCAGCGGATGCCGGGTATGTGCTGGGCGATCCTGCCCTGGTGCGCATCAGATGGATCAATCGTCACGCCGAAGAAGCAGGCGCGTTGATCATCAAAGATGCCGCGTGCGGACCGAACCAGTCCCAGTGCAGCCTTGGTGGAAGCCTGAGCGCCGCTGCCCATAAGCAGCAGAACGATCCAGCGTCCGGCCGCCGTATCGAAGGCAAAACGCGGGTTTCCGCTGAGCACGGGGGCGAAAAGCCACGGTGCGGGTTCGCCCGGTGCCAAGATGCGAGACATGGCAACAGTGTATAAGCTTGCAGCCGATTGTGAAGATATCAAACGGTAGCTTGCGGTGGGAAAGCCCGTCCGGACGTGCCGGGCTCTACATATCTGCGCCGTCTCGAGCACTATAAGTAACGGTTAGAGCTACCCGGCGGGCACCTGCCGCTGCTAGACACGTCGAGACAAAACACGGCCGAAAGTATCTCGAACATGGGCCAGGAGCAGGGCCGACACTATGGAGTGGACTGGCTTCGGATCGGCGCCTTCCAGTTGCTCATCCTTTATCACATCGGCATGGCCTTCGTGCCGTGGGACTTCCAGGTGAAGGATGCCAGCCCGCCGGTCGCCTGGGCGACGCTGCCGATGCTGCTCACCAACCCGTGGCGCCTGCCACTGCTTTTCGCCGTATCCGGCTATGCCAGCGCTGCCTTGTACGCGCGCAGAGCGACCGGCATTCTTGGATTTCTACGCTCGCGCATTGTGCGGCTTGGTGTTCCGCTGCTGTTCGGCATGGCGGTGCTGGTGGTGCCTCAACCGTGGGTTTGGCTGGTCACCCACTTTGGTTATCGGAATGGCTTCGCCACGTTCCTGCTCAGGGATTATTACAGCTTCCGTTCGATCAGCGGGATTATAGTGCCGACCTGGATGCATCTGTGGTTCGTGGCATATCTGCTCGGTTACACCTTCGTGCTCGGCGCCTTGCTCGCGCTGCCCGAGTCGGTACGCATCGCAGGCCGGCGCATCTGCGACAGGTTGCTCGGAGGGGCAGGATTGCTCCCATTTGGCATCCTCTTCGTTTTCACGGCGCGCTACTGGGTGGGCCCCGGATGGGACGACACCCACCTTTTCTACAACGACTGGAGCGCGCATGCGAACTACATTGCGGCGTTCCTGTTCGGCTATGTCCTGCGTGGATCTGAACCGATCCGCATTGCGGTTTCGACATGGTGGAAGGCCGGGGCCGGTCTCGCCTTCATTGGCTGGCTGGCGCTCGCCTGGTTCGAATTGACCTACGGAGACAGCTTGGCACCGCCCGCTTTGTGGCCCGTGCACAGCATTGCGCGATCATGCGAGTCCTGGGGCGCGATAATCGCGCTGATCGGCGCGGCGGATCGCTTCTGGAACGTCGATCATCGCTGGCGGCCGATGCTGGCGGAAGCGGTGTTCCCCTTCTATCTGATCCATCAGACGATCATCATCGTCGTTGGCTACTGGCTGCTCTCGACCAACACCGGGCCACTCGCGCGGTTTTTGGTCCTGCTGGCGAGCACGTCTGCGGGTTGCTGGGCATTTTACCTCGGCGGTCGCCAAGTGCGCTGGCTTCGACCGCTGATTGGCCTCCGGGCACGCGGTCGCTCTGTCGAAAATTCAGCGCAGGTGCTGAAGTCGGTTCGCTCTGACTGAAAGCAGCCACCAAGCCGCGCGTCGCAAAGAAAACCGTTCCTAGCGAACCACCATCGCGGGTAGAGGCGGGTACTCGATGATTCCGCGAGTGTGAGGGAGCCGGCGGCCAATGGCGATCGATCGCGACGAGGACGACAGTCGTAAGGACAGCGACGGCAAGCAGAGCGGCGACGACAGCAAATCGCACGACACCAGGCAAGCCCGCGACGACAAAGATAGCGATGAAAAAAGCAAGGGCGGCAAGAACGAAGACGACGACGAGGATGCGGACAACGACGGCGAGGATGAGGATGAGGACAGCGGCCCGCCGCTCTACAAGAAGCCGCTCTTCTGGATCATCCTGATCGTCGTAGCGATCGTGCTGATCGTCGGCGGCCCGCTGTTCTGGCTGCATAAGCGGCAATATGCCACTACCGACGATGCCTTCGTCGATGCCCACGTCGTGCGCATCGCGGCAGAAGAGCAGGGCAAGCTCACCCACGTAGCCGCGATCGACAACCGCCACGTCGAGGCAGGGACCTTGCTGGCGACGATCGAGCCCTATTCCTCGGCCGCCTCGCTCGATCAGGCGAAGGCGCAGGCGGCGCAGGCTGACGCTGGCATCCAGCAGTCGCAGGCTCAAGTGGTGTCGGCTCAGGCGCAGAAGCGTCAGGCAGCCGCCCAGGCGCGCGATCCCGAGGCGCAGGCGGTGAAAGCTGCGGCCGATCTGCAGCGCTATTTGGCACTGCATCAGCTGGATCCCCTCGCAGTCGCCGCCACCCAGATCGATCAGGCGCGCGAGCAGGCGCAAAGCACCGCCGCCCAAGCTGCCGCCGCACGCCGCGCGGTAGACAATGCCGCGGCTCAGGTTGCCGTCGCCCAAAAGCAGGTAAAGGCATCCCGTGCGCAGAAGGTGGGTGCCGAAGCCCAGATCCTTTCTGCGCAGGTCACCTACGGCCATCTCGATATTCGCGCGCCGGTCTCCGGGCAGGTGGTCAACCGCTCGGTCAATCTCGGCAGCTATGTCTCGGCCGGCACGCAGTTGATGGCGATCGTGCCCGACGCGATGTGGATCACCGCCAACTTCAAGGAAACCCAGCTTACCCACATGCAGATCGGCCAGCATGTCGACATCAGCGTGGATGCCTTCCCCGACGTGCACTTTGAGGGCCATGTCGACTCCATTCAGCGCGGTGCCGGCCAAGCTTTCGCGTTGCTGCCGCCGCAGAATGCGACGGGCAATTACGTGAAGGTCGTCCAGCGCGTGCCGGTCCGCATCCTGTTCGATACACGGCACGATGGCAGTGCCGATCCGCACAAGTTCGCCATCGGCCCGGGCATGTCGGTGGTGCCGACGGTAAAGGTTCGCTGAGCGGTGGCAAGCGCCGCACAGGGCAAGAAGTCTGGTGGGCGAGTGAAGGGCAAAGCCGAGGCCAAGGGTTCCGGTGCTGACTTCGGTTGGACCGACGCTCGTTCGGCGGCGGGCAACCATAATCCCTGGCTGATCGTGATGGTGATCAGCCTCGCCACCTTCATGGAGGTGCTGGATACCGCAATCGCCAACGTCAGCCTCGCGCATATCGCCGGTTCGCTCGCCGTCTCGAACGATGAAGCGACCTGGGTGCTGACCTCCTACCTTGTGGCCAACGCGGTGGTGGTGCCGATCTCGGGCTGGCTGAGCGACGTGATCGGCCGCAAGCGCTTCTACATGATTTCGGTGCTGATCTTCACCGTCTCCTCGCTGATGTGCGGATTGGCACCCAGTCTCGGCTTCCTGGTCATTTCCCGCATCTTGCAAGGCATCGGCGGCGGTGGTTTGGCGCCCTCCGAACAGAGCTTCCTTGCCGACACCTTCCCTCCGTCGAAGCGCGGCATGGCGTTCGCCGCTTATGGAGTGGTGGTTGTGGTCGGGCCGGTGCTCGGCCCGTCGATCGGCGGCTGGATCACGGATAACATCAGCTGGCACTGGATCTTCCTGATCAACGTGCCGGTCGGCATCATCTCGCTGATCCTCGTGCATCTTCTCGTCGCCGAGCCGGAGGTGTTGGAGAAGGAGCGCAAGAAGAAGATACGCAAGGGGCTGAACGTCGATCTCGTTGGCTTCGCGCTGGTGGCACTCGGGCTCGGCTGCTTGGAGGTGACCTTGGACCGCGGACAACGCGACGACTGGTTCGGTTCACCGTTCATCGTCGCCATGGCGCTGATCGGCGGATTGTCCCTCATCATGCTGGTGGTGTGGGAGCTAAATCGGAAGGATCCGATCGTCGATCTGCGGCTGCTCGGTATTCGCAACTTCGTCGCTTGTTTCGTGATGATGCTGGGCGTCGGCGTGATTATCTATGGATCGACCCAGATCATTCCGCAGCTGCTCCAGGAGGTGTTTGGTTACACCGCGACCGATGCGGGGCTGACGCTGACGCTGGGCGGAGGCGCAGCTCTCTTCGCCATGCCCATCGTCGGCGCGATCGCGGGCAAGGTGCAGGCGCGCGTTCTGCTCGGAGGGGCGTTCGCCGTGCAAGCGCTCGCCATGTGGCACTTCACCGGGATCGATGCAGATGTGTCGTTCAACCACATGGCGGTGGGGCGCCTCTTCCAGGCGATTGCGATTCCGGCGCTGTTCGTGCCGATCAATGCGCAGGCCTATGCCGGCCTTGATCCCAGCCGCTACAATCATGCGTCCGCGCTGATGAACGTCGCGCGAAATCTCGGCGGTTCCGTCGGCATATCGACGGCGCAGGCGGTGCTCGAACAGCGCGAGCAATTCCACCAGAGCCGGATCGTCGAGAACCTCAACCCGCTCAACCCCAATTATGTGCAGGGCCTGAGCCAGCTCAGCGGAACTATCGGCGGCGCGGGAACGGGCGATCCGAGCCAGTCGCAGCTTGCGGCTTTGTACCAGATGGTCACCAAGCAGGCAGCAATGCTCGCCTATCTCGATGTCTTCCACATGCTGGCGATCGTGATGGCCTGCATGGTGCCGCTGGCGATCCTGCTGCGGCCGTCCAAAGGTGAGGGACATTGATGCGCCGCCTCAAACCCCTCGCCAGCCTGCTTCTGATTGCGGGGTGCACCGTCGGGCCCAATTACAAGGAGCCGACCCCCGAGACTCCGGCCGCCTTTGCCGGTCCGCAGCCGATCCAGCCTGAGGGCGCGGTCGATCTCGCGCACTGGTGGGAGGCGTTCAACGATCCGGAACTGACCAGACTGATCGTGATCGGGCTCGTCAATGCGCCCGATCTCCAGACTGCCGCCTCGCGAGTCCGTGAGGCGAGGCTCGCCGTCGTCCAGGCCCGCGCGCGGGGTCTCCCGACGATCGATGCTTCAGGCAAGGCCGAGTATATCAAGGTGAAGCGGATCGGCGGATCGGATGTCGAGGACCTGATCCAGCAGGTCACCGGCAACCAGAACCAGGCTGGAGGCGGTGCTGCAGGCGGTGTGGGCGGGACGGATCAATCGATTCCGACTGATTACCACACCTTTTCCGCGGGCTTCGATTCAAGCTGGGAACTCGATCTGTTCGGCGGCGTGCGGCGCGGGGTCGAGGCGGCACGCGCGCAGACCGTGGCGGCGGAGTGGGACGCGCGCGATGCACGGGTCAGCCTCGCCGCCGAGATCGCATCCGACTATCTGTCGATGCGCGGCTATCAGGAGCAGGCGCGGATCGCGCAGGCGGAGGCCGATCGGCAGGGCCGCTCGCTAACGATCCTCGCGCACACCGCGCAGGTAGGTCTGGTGCCGCAGGGTAACGCTATCCGGCAGCGTACACAGCTTGCCCAAGCCCGCGCACAGATCGCTCCATTGGAAGGACAAGCGCGTACCCAGATGCACGCCATCGGGGTGTTGGTAGGCGAACAGCCGGAAGCGCTCATCGACGAGCTCACGATCGCGCGCGATCTGACGCCGGTGCCGCCAGTCGTCCCGCCAGGCCTTCCGATAGACCTGATCCGTCGTCGCCCGGATGTTCGCGCGGCCGAGCGCAGGCTTGCCGCTGCCACCGCGCAGATCGGCGTGGCGGTCGCCGATCTCTACCCCAAGATCTCGCTGACCGCGATGCCGCAGCTGGCCGCGTCATGGCTTGGCGGCTTCTTCCTCGGCAAGACCTTCCAGCTGAGCGCGGCCGGACAGGCGAGCTTCCCCATCCTCGATTTCGGTCGCCGCCGTGCGCAGGTCGACATCAATCGTGAGGAGCGCGAGCAGGCGTATATAACTTGGCGTCAGACGGTGCTGGGCGCCCTGCGTGACGTCGAGGATGCGCTGGTCCGCGTCGACGCCGAGCAGCGTTCGAATGTCGAACTGCGCTCCGGCGTGGCCGATGCGCGGCGTTCGGTGGCGACGGTGCAGGCGCAGTTCCAGGTGGGTCTGATCGACTACACGCCGGTGCTGGATGGTCAGCAGACGTTGCTTCAGACGCAGAACAGCCTTGCGCAAAGCGATGTGCGACTGCGTCAGGACGTCGCCTCGCTTTACAAGGCGCTGGGCGGCGGCTGGTCGGAGCAGGATGCGCCGCCGGCACGCCCCATGATCGAGGACGCACTGAAGCATTGATGAGTCGCCTCTTCCTCTCCGCCGTTTGCCTCTTCACGACTGTAGGCGCCGCGCTCCCCAAAGCGCCACGGGTAGAGATCGACACGAGCATGGGTGCGATCGTCGTAGTGCTCGACACGCAGCACGCGCCGATCACAGCAGCCAATTTCCTCGCTTATGTCGATCAGAAGCGCTTCGACCAGATGACCTTCTATCGGGCAGCGCGGGCCGACGGCAGGTCCAAGGAGGGCTTCGTACAGGGCGGCACCAACAACATGATGACGCGCGTGCTGCCGCCGATCCGGCATGAGCCGACCAGCCGCACCGGCATCCACCATGTCGACGGCACGATCTCGATGGCGCGCGACGAGCCGGGCACCGCGACCGGCGACTTCTTCATCGTGGTCGGCGACGGCCGCTATCTCGACGCGACGCGCAAGGACCCGGGCTATGCTGCGTTCGGGCACGTCGTCAGCGGCATGCCACTCGTCAAGGCGATGCTGGCCGCGAAGACTTTCCCCGGCGGCTGGTCGAAAGAGACGGCGGGGCAGCAGATGGTCCACCCCGTGCGCATCATCTCGGCGCGGCGAGTTCCCTAGCCGGTTGTGCCTGTGACATTGTCGTCCGAATTGCGGTCGATCAGGATGTTATACGGGTCAGCCCCGGCGAAGCTCGGCTTGCCGGATGTGACGAGCTTCACCTGCTGTATGCCGCTGTGGACCGGCATCCGCTGAAGCGCGAGCACATCCTTCGACGCAAACGCGCCGCGCCCCGGCATCGCGGTGAAGACGCCGTAGTCGATCCGCTCGGCTAGCGGTGCTTCGGTCTCGGTGCCCTTGCCGTCGGCGTAGAACTTGTGCGCCTCGACGGTGAGCGTCGTCTTGTAGCGCCCGTCCGGCAGCTTGCGGACGGCGGCAGCCTTGGTCTTGATGTCGTACAGGGTGATCTTCTCGAACAGGTCGGTGATCAGCGCATTCTCCTGCGGCGTGGCGCCCTTTCGGAATTCGGCGATCAGGTCGAGCGTCCTCGGATAGGGTGCACCCTTGAACTTGTACCGATCGAGGTAGCGCCTGAGCGCGGCGTTGACGCGGGTTTCGCCAAGCTCGTCCTTCAGCCGGTACATGACCAGCGAACCCTTGCGGTAATGAATGTATTGCTGGTTCTCGACCCGATCCAGCGGCAGCTCCTCGATCACCTCGCCGCCGCGCGATCGCAGATAGCGGTCGAGCTCGAACTGGAGAAAGCGCCGGATCTGGTCGCGTCCGTAGAGCTTCTCCATCACCATCAACGCGGAATATTGGGCGAGGCTCTCGGTCAGCATGGTCGCGCCCTGCATGTCGGCGCCGACCGCCTGATGCGCCCACCATTGATGGCCGAGCTCGTGCGCGGCCACATAGGTCACGTAATCGATCTTGGTTTTGTCGGAGAGGTCGGCGATGAATCCGATCCCTTCCGAATACGGCATGGTGCCGGCGAACGCCTGGGCAAACTGGGCGTAGTCGGGGAACTCGATGATGCGCGCCTGACGGAACTGATAGGGGCCAAAATTTGACTGATAATAGTCCAGCCCGTGCGCAAAGGCGGCGAGCATACGGTCGACATTCTGGGGGTGCTGCGCATCGTAGTAGACGGCAAGATCGATACCGTCGTGCATCAGGTGCTTCTCGAGGTAGTGCGCGGATTGGATCGAATAGAAGTTCTGGATCGGCGCATCGGTGACGAAGCGCGCGGTGCGGCGCGCTCCCGCCGTGCTGTCGGCGACCTTGTAGCCAGGCGCAATCGGGGTCTGGTCGGCGTCGGTCGTGACCGTTATGTCGGTCTTGATCCAGTCCGATCGCAGCTGGTTGAACTTCGTCGCCGAGAGATCTTCGAGCTTGGCAGGCCGCAATTCGGCCGGCAGCCCGTATTTGCGCCGCTTGACCCGATCCTGGAGCAGGCTGTTCTGGTCCATGCCGATCATCGGCACGATCTCGCTGTTGTCGACGAAGGTCCCGTTGTCCAGGACCCGCTGATCGTCGCCGGTATTGCGGAAGCCGTGCTGATGGCGTTCGGTGGTAAAGACAACGTGGGTCACCGCGCCCGGAGCTAGCGGCGTGTCGAAGCGGTAGATGCGGTATTGGAAGTTCGGGTAATCCTTCGCCAGCGTGGCGCCCGACACAGTGAGCGACGTCCAACGCGTGTCACGCGTGCCCATGCGGACATGGACTTCGTGCAGCGGCACGCTCTGCGGGTTGACCAGATCGAGGACGCCGGTGGTAACGAGCTTGCGCTCGTGCGGCCATAGATCGACCTTCACGTGCGCCATGGTCACGGCGGGCTGGAGGACCTTCTCATATGGCAGCAACTGCTTTTCATAGTCCGCCTGGAACTGCTCGTCGTCGATCGGGGTGCGATACGCGTTCCAGATGTGCGTGTTGGTGAAGCACCACGCGCCGACGCTTGCGAAGAGAACCAGAGCGACAGCCGCGATCATGCCAGCCGCTCCGTTGAGGCGACGCGGCAGGCGCCGGATGCGGGGCATCAGCCGCGTCTCCGTCCCAAGCCGCAACAGCGCGTGGGAAAGCACCAGCAGGATCAGCGCGAACGCCGCCCAATAGGCGCGGAACGACCAGGCACCGATCCAGAACTGGCCCTGTCCGTTCATATCGGAGAGCGGCACGCTCGGCCCTTGCGCGTAATTGTAGAGCGCATCGCCGAGACCCAACCGGGCGAACACGATCTGCGAAATCACGAAGGCGAGCATGATCGCCCAGCCGACGAACTTGTGTGGGCTGACCGCCTGCACGAACACGGCGAGCACCGCTAGCAGGGTGTAATCGACGGCGTTGGGCAGCACGTACCAAAGCAGGTACTTGCCGATCTCGAAGTGCGTATAGCCGTGGATCAGCTGCATCAGCATTGCGCCCAACACGCTGACCACAAGCGTAGACGCGAGCACCAGTGCCAATGACAGCGCCTTGGGGACGACGAACGCCCAATCGGGCACGGCGCTCGCATCGATGATCTCGTGGGTCTTGCGATCACGCTCGCGCCAGACGAGTTCCCCGCCATAGTAGATCGCGATGATCAGCGGGATTATGGTGAAGCTGCCGTTGAGCAGGTTGATGACGACGCGCGTCACCGGCCAGACCGGCGTGCCGAAGATCTGGCCGAGATCGGTAAGCGCCGCCATCGCGTTGAACAGGCCGAGCGCGATCAGCACGATATAAGCGGGGCTACGGAACACCTGCACCATCTCGAGTCGGGTCCGCGCCGCCAGTTGCGCCCAAGCGGTGTGGCGGTCAAAGCGGGGATCGGGGAGCGGGATCGAAGAAGAGGGGGTTTCGACTGTGACGGGCGGCACCGCCGCCGCATCCTTGCGACGCACCGCGCGCGAGGGGCGGGTGCCGAAGCGGAACAGGCCGTGGGCAAGCGCCAGCAGCGCCGCGCCGATCGCCATCCAGATCGCTCGGTTCCACAGGAGCATGCCGTCGATCGGCGGGATCAGCGTGTTGCGCTCGGTCGCCGTCCAGTATTTGGTCGCGTAAGAGAATGCGGCGAAGCCGAGCGGCTCACCGTAGCCGAGCGGCACGTCATAGGCATGATCGCGCCGCAGCACGACAGTGGCGACCGTCCACAGGATCAGGAAGCCGATCACGCCAATATAGGTCGCCATCATCGATCGGGTGACTGTCGCCAGCGCGAAGAACAATGCCGAGGTCAGGAACAGGTCCGGCAGTGCGATGAAGAGGTAGGAAGAAAAATAGAAGGAAGGCGTATTCGGCCCCAGCTGCTCCGGATCGATCCACGGCATCAGCGTGCCGATCCAGATCGCCAGTGGTATGGCGAGGAAGCCTAGAGCTGCTGCGATGAAGGCTCCCAAGTAGCGGCCGAACAGATAATCGAACTTGGTGACCCGGGTAGCACGCACGATCGGCCCGAAGCCGGTCTCGTCGTCACGCACAATTACATTGGCCACGAAGGCGGTCGAGACGAACATGTAGAACAGCGAAAAGATGAGGTAGATCTGGCCGATCGCGAATGGGGCGTTCTTGTGGACGTTGCCACCCGATCCGATCTGGATGTGATCCGACGTGGTGGCCCCGAAGGCGAGCAGGGCGAACAGGATCGCCGCCACCCAGAACACGGGATTGCGCATCTGGTAGCGAAGCTCGAACGCGGCGATCTTGAGGAACATGACGGCGTTCCTCTTCAGGCTGCGACGAGTGTCGGCGAGCGGCGAGACGCGTCGAGCGTGGAGAAATACACGTCTTCGAGGTTACCCGTCACCGGCGTGAACCCCACGCCCGGCGACGTGTCAGACGCAACGTGGATGATCGTGCGGCCGGCGAAAAGCCGCGTCGAGATAACGCGATGATTGGCGAGATGCTCCTCGAGTTCGGCGCGGTCGATCGTCTTCTGCCAGACGCGGCCCTGCGTCTCCGCGATCAGCGCCTGCGGTGCGCCTTCGAGCAGGATGCGGCCCTGCGCCAGCACCGCCATACGCGGGCAGAGATCGGCGACGTCTTCGACGATGTGGGTCGAGAGGATCACGACGACATTGTCGCCGATCTCCGCGAGCAGATTGAGGAAGCGATTGCGCTCCTCGGGATCGAGGCCGGCGGTCGGCTCGTCGACGATGATGAGCTTGGGGTTGCCGATCAGCGCCTGCGCGATGCCGAAGCGTTGGCGCATGCCGCCGGAGAAGCCCGCCAGCGCCTTCTTGCGAACGTCCCACAGATTGACCTTGTGAAGCAGGGCCTCGACAGTCTGCTTGCGTTCACCGCTTTGGCCGATCCCTTTCAGGACCGCCATGTGATCGAGCATGTCGTAGGCCGACACGCGCGGGTAGACGCCGAAATCTTGCGGCAGATAACCCAAGGTCCGGCGCAGCGCTTCCGGTCCCTTCAGCACATCGAGGCCATCGAAAACGATCGAGCCGGCAGTCGGCGTCTGGAGCGTCGCTATCGTTCGCATCAACGTCGATTTGCCGGCGCCGTTGGGACCCAGCAGGCCGAACATGCCCGCCGGAATGGCTAAGTTCACATCGTCGAGCGCGCGCGTGCCGTTGCCGTAGACGTGGCTCAGGTTTTTGATCGTCAGCATGTCCGCACCCCGATGTTCAGCATGCAGCTTACCGGGTGTGTTGCTCTTGTAAAGCGCTCAAGGAATTGTAGCCGCGTATGGCCAGCCTCAGCAGCAATCCAGCTATGCACAGACAGAGATCCTGCGCCATTTCGAGGCACTTGGCCGAACGCGCACGACAGTACTACCGTTGTCATAAGGCGGTGAAGCTCTCCGCTTGCTACATAGATCGCCAATATGGCCCAGAATCGCTTCGGCGACGTTTTGTTGGTCACGAACAAGCAGGCGCATCGCGTGATAGCGTGAACGCCATGGGAGCATGGAATGGCGACGTTGATCAGAATCCCCAAAGTCGACGCGGCCGCGCCGACCAACCACCGCGCCTTGATCGCCTGGGTGGAAGAAATTGCCGCACTGACCAAGCCGGACACTATCCGCTGGTGCGATGGTTCGGACGAGGAGTGGGACGAACTCACCGCACAGATGGTCGATGCCGGCACGCTCACGCCGCTCGATCCCGCCAAGCGGCCGAACAGCTTCTATGCGCGCTCGGATCCACGCGATGTCGCGCGCGTCGAGAGCCGCACCTTCATCTGCTCCGAGGACGAGATCGATGCGGGCGTCACCAACAACTGGGCCGATCCCGCCGAGATGCGCGCTACGCTCAATCCGTTGTTCGACGGCTGCATGAAGGGCCGCACCATGTATGTGGTGCCTTACTGCATGGGCCCGATCGGTTCGGACAAGTCGGCGATCGGTGTCGAGCTCAGCGACAGCCCTTATGTGGTGATCTCGATGAAGATCATGACCCGGATGGGCACACAGGCGCTCGACATGCTGGGCGACGAGGGGTTCTTCGTCCGCTGCGTGCACACCGTCGGCATGCCGCTCACCGGGGGCCAGCCCGACGTGCCATGGCCCTGCAACGAGACCAAATACATCGTCCACTATCCCGAGACGCGCGAGATCTGGTCTTATGGGTCGGGCTATGGCGGTAATGCGCTGCTCGGCAAGAAGTGTTTCGCACTGCGAATTGCCAGCGTGATGGCGCGCGATGCCGGCTGGCTTGCCGAGCATATGTTGATCCTGAAGCTGACCTCACCCGAACAGAAGGTCCACTACATTGCCGCCGCGTTCCCGAGCGCGTGCGGCAAGACCAACATGGCGATGCTGGAGCCGACCGTGCCTGGCTGGAATGCCGAGACGATCGGCGACGACATCGCCTGGATGCGCTTCGGCAATGACGGTCGCCTTTATGCAGTGAACCCCGAGGCCGGCTTCTTCGGCGTGGCACCCGGCACCGGCATCAGGACCAACAAGAACGCGGTCGACACGCTCCATGCCAACTGCATCTTCACGAATACTGCACTGACCGACGACGGCGACGTCTGGTGGGAAGGTCTGACCGACGCGCCGCCGACGATCGGCATGACCGACTGGCAGGGCAATCGCTGGGACCCGGCGTCGGGCAAGCCCGCAGCGCACCCCAATGCCCGCTTCACCGCGCCCGCCGACCAATGCCCGTCGATCGCGAGCGCGTGGGAGGATCCCGCGGGCGTCCCGATCTCCGCCATCCTTTTCGGCGGCCGTCGTGCGACTGCAGTGCCGCTGGTGACCGAGGCATTCGATTGGCAGCACGGCGTTTATCTCGCGGCCAACATCGCATCCGAAGGAACTGCCGCCGCCGAGGGCAAGGTCGGCGAACTACGTCGCGATCCGTTCGCGATGCTGCCCTTCTGCGGTTACAACATGGCCGATTATCTCGGCCACTGGCTGAAGATCGGTGCGGCCGCCGCCTCCAACCCCGCGCACCTGCCGCGCATCTATCTGGTCAACTGGTTTCGCAAGGGTGCTGACGGCAAGTTCCTCTGGCCGGGCTATGGCGAGAACAGCCGGGTACTCAAGTGGATCGTCGATCGCATCGAAGGTGCGGCAGATGCCGTCGATACCCCGATCGGGCGGGTGCCGACGCCGAGTTCGCTCGATCTCGACGGACTGGACTTGGCACCCGAGAAGCTCTCCGAACTGCTAGAGGTGGACGCATCGATCTGGCGCGAGGAGGCGAGCCTTTCGGCGCGCGACCTAGCTAACCTCGGCGAACGCGTTCCCCACGCGATCAAGGACGAGCAGGCGAAACTTGAAGAACGCTTGGCGGCAGCGTAAGTTAGTTTACGCCGTCCCTGCTCTTGCGGGCGGGCGCTCAGCTGTTGACCGAGAGCACCAGCTTCGGATCGGGGATATCGTCCGCCTCATGACCCTCGATCGGCAGGACTGCCGTGCCGATCGCGAAGAACTCGATGACATGGGGCGACCAATTGTGGCTGCCCTCATGCAGGTCGGCGCCGACTACGCCCTCGGCACCGGCCAGGCTTGCCTCGGTCTGCATCCGTTCCATCGCGATCTCGCGCGCCTCGTAGAGCGCTAGACTGAAGTTCGTCAGTTCGACATTCTGGCCGATGCTGCCGAGCGAGGCGATCGGGCCGCGTCTGGCGACATGGTAGACGCAGCTGCCCATCACCATCTCCAAAGGACGATACCCGGCTGCCAGCAGCGTCCAGAAGTCCTGTCCTGACAAGGCCGAGGTAAACGGCTGGCTGTTCGGCCCCTTGAAGCCTGGATGTCCCCTCGCATGGACGACGCCGGTGCCGATCGCGACAAATTCGAGTACCTTGGCATCCCATTCGAGCCGCTTAACCGTCAGCCGTACGCCGACGATGCCGTCCGCGCCCATCTGTGCCGCCTCCAGCCGCATCCGCTCCATCGCCAGTGCGCGGGCTTCGTACATCGCGGTCGAAAGCACATCCAATTCCATGTTCGATCCCCAGGAGGCGAACTGGAAGCCGAGATGATAGATGCATGAGCCGACGCACAGCCCGACCGGCTCGAACCCGGCCTTGCGGACCAGCAGGAACTCGTTGACCGAAAAGTCCGAGGTGAAGATGCCATCCGGATGGCCTTGGCTGCGCAGCCCTCGCAGACGGGCGAGCGCGTGCTCTGGAATGTCCTGTCCGTGCGCGTCGGCCATCAGATACTGCCTTCCTCTTCGCTTTGATCCGTATCGTAGACGGCGTGGCGGACCTCGCCAGTGCGCTTGAGCGGTGACAGTCCATCGAGCATATCGACCACCGGTTCGATGCCGTGCGGCACCTCTGCACCGCGCGGCGTGTCGACCACGGTGCCGACGACGATATGACGGCCGAGATAGGCGGGCGGCTGCTTATCCTGCTCGCGACGGAGGATCTGGCCGAACTGGGTGTGGGCGAGCACGCCATTGCCCATCATAGCGGCGTTCCGGCGCAGAGCGGCGTGAGCATCGCGGCGAATGCCTTCCCAGAATTGTCCGAGTTCGGTCAGCGGCTGGTTGCCGGCGAAGGCGCTGGTCTGCCACTGGGTCTGACGACCCTGCCAGCTATTCCCCCAGCCGAACTGGTTGGCGCCGAGCCAATCATAGCGCGCGCCGACCGCAATGCCGACCGGCACGATCCCCATCTCGAGCAGGCGCACGAACTCCAGCGCCGGCACGGTGGCGACGATCGGATCGGGGCTGGCGCTCAGCCCTTCGACACGGATCGCCGTGCCGATCAGGGTGAAGTCCATGCTGGGGCCGAAGCTGTGGCGCAGCGTCCGCATGCGGACATCGACGACAGCGTTGGCGCCTGCCGCAAGCGCCTCGCGCTTGATCCGGTTGAGCGCGTGATGCCAGCCCTCCTCGTGTCCTTCGGTCCAGCTCCAGCCATAATGGAACCAGCAGGTGCCCGATACGGTGGCGATCGGCTTCACGCCATGCGATCTGGCGAGCAGCAGTTCGGCGGGCGTCATCGTCGCGACCCAGGGTTGCTTGCCGATCGCCGCATCCTGCAGCCGCTCGGTGACGAAGAAGGGCAGGGTCTGGCGCCCAAGCGCATCTTCCCAAGCCTGCGCGCGCGCCTCGTGCTCTTGCGTAGAGCGGACGCTCAGCGGCTCGCGCGGGTACAAGGCCATCAAACGGCTCCAGGGTGAGCCGTCATGCTAGCGAGCCGAGGGCGTGACGCAAGGAGCTATGCGGACCATCGCTAGTGGCGAGGGGAGCAGTCGTGAGCCCTTTCGATGGACGGCTCGCAAACGGCCAGGATCGGCCTTATGTGCGCCGCAACAATCGAAGGAAGAGCATGGACGGCCCCCTCGCTCGAACTGACGGCAACCCGAAGGCCATAAAGCCGTCCGTCACCTTCGCGTGCGCTGTGGCGTGCGGGGTTATGGTTGCCAACCTCTATTACGCGCAGCCGCTGATCGCGCTGATCGCGCCTGAGCTTTACCTCGGCGCCAATGTGGCGGGATTGATCGTCACGCTGACCATGCTCGGTTACGCGGGTGGGCTGCTGCTGATCGTGCCGCTGGCCGATCGCGTAGAGAACCGTGGCTTGATCCTCGCCACCGTCGCCGCGACCGTGCTCGCGCTGGGAGCGCTCGCGGCAGCCCCTTCGGCAGAACTGTTCCTGGCCGCTGCGATCGTGGTCGGTTTCGCGTCCGCAGGCGCGCAGGTGGTGGTGCCGTTCGCCGCATCGCTCGCTCCGGAGGAGACGCGGGGCGCCACGATCGGCAACGTGATGTCGGGTCTGCTCGCGGGTATCATGCTGTCTCGTCCCGCTGCCAGCCTGATCGCCGAGGTTGCGGGATGGCGGGCGGTCTTCGGCATTTCGGCCGCGCTGATGGCGGGACTAGGATTGTGGCTAGCGCGTGTGCTGCCCGAGCGGCGTCCCGCAAGCGGTCAGAGTTATGGCATGATCCTGAGGTCAATGGGGCACATCCTGCTCAAGGAGCGCAGCCTACAGCGGCGAGCGGTTTATCAGGGCTTCGCCTTTGCGATCTTCAACATCTTCTGGACCTCTGCTCCCTTGCTGCTGGCCGATCGCTTCGGCTTCCATCAGACCGGGATCGCGCTTTTTGCCCTGGCGGGAGCAGCCGGCGCGCTGGCGGCACCGATCGCCGGGCGTCTCGGTGACCGCGGCTACATCCGCCTCGGCACCGCCGGTGCGTTGACGACCATTGCGACGTCCTGCGTGCTCGCCGGGTGGAGCGGCGCCCTCCACTCGCTGCCGTTACTCGTGGTGTTCGCGCTGACATTGGACGGCGCGACGCAGGTCAACCAGGTGCTCGGCCAGCGTTTCATATTCTCGCTGCCCGGCGAAGATCGCGGACGCGTCAACGCTGTCTACATGACGATCCTGTTCGTGCTCGGCGCAGGCGGATCTGCGATCGCTACGCTCGCCTACCATGCGGCAGGGTGGTGGGGCGCGATGGGTGCGGGTGCTGTGCTCGGTCTGATCGTGCTGGTGCTGTTCGCGACCGAATGGCTGGAACGGCGACCTCAAGCCGACTAAGGCCAGCCCGACCTTTCAAACGGGACGAACCATGACGACCATCATCCGCGAAGCCGACCTGATCGACAGTGTCGCCGACGCGTTGCAGTACATCTCCTACTATCACCCAATGGATTACATCCGTGCGCTGGGCGCTGCCTACGCTGCCGAACAGTCTCCGGCTGCCAAGGACGCGATCGGACAGATTCTTACCAATTCGCGGATGTGTGCGGAAGGGCACCGCCCGATCTGCCAGGATACTGGCATCGTGACCGTGTTCGTAAAATGGGGTCAGCAATGCATGCTGGATACCGAGCGCTCGCTTCAGGAGGTCGTCGACGAAGGCGTCCGCCGCGCCTACCTGCATCCCGAGAACCGGCTTCGCGCCTCGATCCTGCGCGATCCGGCGTTCGGCCGGGTCAACACCAAGGACAACACCCCTTCGGTGATGCATGTCGAGTTGGTGCCGGGTGCGAACGTCGACATACAGGTTGCCGCCAAGGGTGGCGGCTCCGAAAACAAGAGCAAGTTCAAGATGCTCAACCCGTCGGACTCGATTGTCGACTGGGTGCTCGAGATGCTGCCGCAGATGGGCGCCGGCTGGTGCCCCCCTGGTATGCTGGGGATCGGCATCGGCGGGACGGCGGAAAAGGCGGTGCTGCTCGCCAAGGAGTCGCTGATGGGCGACATCGACATGGCGCAACTCAAGGCACGCGGACCGGCGACCGACATCGAGCGGCTGCGCGTCGAGATCTTCGACAAGGTCAACGCGCTTGGCATCGGCGCGCAGGGGCTTGGTGGTCTTTCCACGATCCTCGACATCAAGATCATGGACTGGCCGACGCATGCGGCGTCCAAGCCGGTCGCGATGATCCCCAATTGCGCCGCTACTCGCCATGCGCATTTCCACCTCGACGGCTCCGGCCCCGCGTATCTGCCGACGCCGGATCTCAGCGAATGGCCGGACGTCGAGTGGAGGCCGTCCAAGGAGTCGATCAGCGTCGATCTCGACACCCTGACTCCGGAAGTGGTGGCGAGCTGGCAGCCGGGCGATCGCCTGCTCCTCAACGGCAAGATGCTCACCGGGCGTGATGCCGCGCACAAGCGCATCGCCGACATGCTGGCGAAGGGCGAGCCACTGCCGGTCGAGTTCAGGGGCCGAGTGATCTACTATGTAGGCCCGGTCGATCCGGTCGCGGGCGAGGTCGTCGGCCCTGCAGGTCCCACGACAGCGACGCGGATGGACAAGTTCACCAAGATGATGCTCGATCAGGGGCTGCTCGCGATGGTCGGCAAGGCGGAGCGCGGACCGGCGGCGATCGAGGCGATCAGGGAAGCGAAGTCTGCCTATCTGATGGCGGTTGGTGGGGCGGCGTACCTGGTGTCCCGTGCGATCAAGGCGAGCAAGGTCGTCGGCTTCGCCGATCTCGGCATGGAGGCGATCTACGAGTTCGAGGTGCGTGACATGCCCGTTACCGTGGCCGTCGATGCAACCGGAACGAGCGTCCACAACACCGGACCACTGGTCTGGCGCGCGAAGATCCGCCGGGAAGGATTGCTGGAGACGGCGTGATCCGCTTGTGAAGCAGGTCCACCGCTCTTAGCTCTAGCACATGCTGACTTGGATCGGGCGCATCGGCGCGGGCTTCGCTGTGCTGGCGCTGATCGGTGGGCTGATCGTCCTGATCGCGCCGCGCTTCCTCGATCGCATCTATTACCGCGGGCCGGTTTCGGATCATTTCGACGGCGAGCATTTCTACAATCCCGATGATGGGCCGCCCGCAGCGGGGCACAGGTCCGGGGTCTCGCCGCTGCTGTTCCTGAGGTTCGCGCTGGGCCTGGATCGTGCGCCCTGGCCCCGAACTGTACCGGTGCATCAAACCGTCCCGCCGGCCCATGTCGATGGCGAGGCGATGCGGGTGACGTGGATCGGCCATTCGACCGTGCTGGTCCAAACGCAAGGGTTGAACTTCCTGACGGACCCGGTGTGGTCCGAACGCGCATCGCCGTTCCCGTTCGCCGGACCGAAACGTGTGCGACAACCCGGAATAGCTTTCGATCACCTGCCGAAGATCGACGTCGTGCTGCTCAGTCACAACCACTATGATCATCTCGATCTCGCGACGCTCGAGAAACTGTGGGCGCGCGACAAGCCGCTGATCGTCACCCCGCTGGGGAATGACACCATCCTCAAGTCGCAGGGCATCGCGTCGGTAGCCAAGGATTGGGGCGAGCGCGTCGCGGTGCGACCGGGGATCGAGGTGATCGTCGAGCGTGTCCGTCACTGGGGTTCGCGCTGGGGCGCAGACCGAAACCGCGCGTTGTGGGGCGGCTTCACGGTAACATTGCCGGGCGGCAATCTCTTCTTCGCGGGCGATACCGGCGTGGGCGACGGGAGGTGGCCGCTGAGCGTCGCGGAGGACGGACCCTTCCGTCTCGCGCTGATCCCGATCGGTGCGTATCTGCCGCGTGATCTTATGCAGCCGAGCCATATTGATCCAGGGGAAGCCGTTTCGATCTTCCGCAAGCTCGGGGCAAATTACGCGCTCGGCATTCACTGGGGCACTTTCCAGCTATCGTCCGAAGCGATCGACGCGCCGCGTGAGAGACTAGCACATGACGCGGCGATTGCCGGCAATCCAGCGGGTAGGTTCCGCACGATCGAACCCGGCGCCGAGTGGATGGTGCCCGTGCAGTGAACCTGTGCCTCTCATTCTCCGTGCCAGCGCCGCAACCCCGCCATAGTTCGTTCACGCGACCGACAGGAACCGTGCCCCATGTGCAACAGCGGCTGATATCAGCGATCGTTACGCGATCTTCACGGGAACGAACCGACGTTGCCGGGCATCTAGGTTTCGCAACGCCCCCCGGCGACGCACAGTATCAGTAGCTTTGCGAAGGTGATTTTATGAAGATGTTTCTGCTCGCGACGAGCGCCCTCCTCGTTGCGTCCGCCACCCCCGTGTTCGCGCAGGACAGCACCGACGCCACCGCGACGATGCCGGCCTCGACATCAACGATGTCGGACGGTGCAACGTTCGCCGGACCTCGCGCCGAGGTTTTCGGCGGCTGGAATCGCGTTGGTGCCCGGACGCGCTTTGACGACGGCACCACACGTACCAGCGGCCGGAGTCACGATTCTGCTTGGACCGGTGGCGGCCTCCTTGGCTATGACGTGCCGATCGGCGACGCGCTGACCGTCGGCGGCTTCGGCAGCTATGCCATTTCGAGCGGCAAGAGTTGCGACACTGTCGGCGGCGGGACGGTTGGCTGCTTTCGCTACGGTCGCGAGATCGAAGGCGGCGGTCGCGTCGGCTACAAGCTCGGTGGGCGCGCGCTCGTCTACGGCAAGGGCGCTTACGTGGACGGCCAGATCCGTGCTCAGGTTATCGACGCTGACGGGATCGAGTCCGGCCACAAGAACCTTGATGGCTGGCGCGCCGGTGCCGGTGTAGAATTTGCCATCAACAAGCATGCCTATGTGAAGGCGGAGTATGATTATACCCGCTTCAAGAGCATTCACGGTGATGATGCCGGCCTGACCGACACGAGCCTGCGCTTCGATCAGAACCAGGTGCTCGGCGGCTTCGGCATCCACTTCTGATCACAGTCTGATCGAACGAGCGGCCCCGCCGGCGTAAAGCCGGAGGGGCCGTTTGCACGTCAGTACGCGGTGCAGACACCTGTGCGGCGACCACTGTCGCGTCCCCGGAAGGCAAGTGTGAGCCGCCCGGCCTCGCCCGTGCCGGTGAAGTTGAAATCGTAGCCGGTCGCGCTGTAGGTGCCGGACCCTGCAACGTGCATGCTCTGGCCGCGCCCATCCGAGCAGTCGCCTGCCGCATCGATCCTGCCGTTTGCCATTGTGAAGCGCTGGAAATGGCAACTCTGCTCGGCACCGGCGAGGAAGATGGACTGCGGGCGCTGCAGGTCGCTTGCGGTCAGGCATGCATCGTGCGGTTCGGGATCGGGAAGGGCGCTCGCCATGTGCGCGGCGAGTTCGGTGGACCCGTTCACGCCGTCGAGCGCATAGACCAACGTCTCCCGCCAGGCACCGGGCATAAGGATCGGCGCCGGCGCAGCGGCGAGCAGGAGCGGCAAGGCGAGGAGGGGGCGGGGGATGTGCATGGAGCGGCTATAGCGCGTCTTTCCTGAATGCCGACAAGCGCGTTGCGGCGTTCGCCTTTCGCCCCCATATTTGCCGCATGCCCATTCAGATTCGAACGAGCCTCGAAGAGCCCGAAGCGCCATCGCTGTTCATGCCGCACCGCCCCGAACGGCCGGAGAAGAGCGAAGGCGGCAAGGCATTCAAGCTGGTGTCGGATTACGCCCCTTCAGGCGACCAACCGTCCGCGATCGGCGAGCTTACCCAGGCGGCGCGGGAGGGCGAGCGTACCCAGGTGCTGCTCGGCGTCACCGGATCGGGCAAGACCTTCACGATGGCGAAGGTGGTGGAGGAGCTGCAGCGGCCGGCGCTCGTGCTCGCGCCGAACAAGATCCTGGCCGCGCAGCTGTATGGCGAGTTCAAGCAGTTCTTCCCCGAGAACGCGGTCGAGTTCTTCGTGAGCTATTATGATTATTACCAGCCCGAAGCATATGTTCCGCGCTCCGATACCTACATTGAGAAAGAAAGCTCGACCAACGAGGCGATCGATCGGATGCGCCATTCGGCGACCCGCTCGCTGCTCGAGCGCGACGACGTCCTGATCGTCGCATCGGTATCGTGCCTCTACGGCATCGGATCGGTCGAGACCTACTCGGCGATGGTCTTCGGCCTCAAGAAGGGGCAGACCGTCGACCAGCGCGAGATCATCCGCAAGCTGGTCGCCCTCCAGTACAAGCGCAACGAGCAGGCTTTCCAGCGCGGCGCCTTCCGGGTCCGCGGCGACAATCTGGAACTCTTCCCCTCGCACTACGAGGACACCGCCTGGCGTATCGCCTTCTTCGGTGACGAGATCGAGAGCATCACCGAGTTCGATCCGCTCACCGGCAAGAAGATCGCCACCCTCGATAGCATCAAGGTCTACGCAAATTCGCATTATGTGACGCCGGGACCGACGCTGAAGCAGGCGACGGAGGCGATCCGTCACGAACTGTCCGAGCGGCTGAAGGAGCTGGTCGGCGAGGGCAAGCTGATCGAGGCACAGCGGATCGAGCAGCGCACCAACTTCGACCTTGAAATGATCGCCGCCACCGGTAGCTGCGCCGGTATCGAGAATTACAGCCGCTTCCTCACCGGCCGCTTGCCCGGCGAGCCGCCACCCACATTGTTCGAGTACCTCCCCGAGAACGCGCTGTTGTTCGTCGACGAGAGCCACCAAACGGTGCCGCAGGTCGGCGGCATGGCGCGCGGCGATCATCGCCGCAAGATCACGCTTGCCGAGTACGGCTTCCGCCTGCCCTCTTGCATCGACAACCGCCCGCTGCGCTTCAACGAGTGGGATGCGATGCGCCCGCAGACGATCGCCGTCTCCGCCACGCCCGGTCCGTGGGAGATGGAGCAGGCCGGCGGCGTCTTCGCCGAGCAGGTGATCCGCCCCACCGGCCTCATCGATCCGCCGGTCGAGGTGCGGCCGGTCGAGCATCAGGTCGACGATCTGGTTCAGGAGTGCCGCGAAGTCGCCGCCAAAGGCTATCGCAGCCTCGTTACCACGCTCACCAAGCGGATGGCCGAGGACCTGACCGAGTATCTCCACGAGGCCGGGCTCAAGGTCCGCTACATGCACAGCGACGTGGAGACGCTGGAGCGCATCGAACTGATCCGCGATCTGCGGCTCGGCGTGTACGACATCCTCGTCGGCATCAACCTGC
>CAXTBZ010000010.1:0-48895 GCA_964242855.1 uncultured Sphingomonadaceae bacterium | reverse complement strand
CGCTCGGCGGCGATCGCGAAGTCGATCATCATGATCGCGTTCTTCTTCACGATGCCGATCAACAGCACGATCCCGATGATCCCGATGATGTCGAGATCATGGCCGGTGATCCACAACGCGAACAGCGCGCCCGCCGCGGCCGATGGCAGCGTCGAGATGATCGTGACCGGGTGGATGAAGCTCTCGTACAGCACGCCGAGCACGATGTAGACGCAAACCAGTGCCGCAAGAATCAGCGCCAGCTGGTTGTTGATCGATCCCGAGAAGGCGCCGGCAGTGCCGAGGAAGCCGACCGACACACCCTTCTTGAGATCGAGCCCGTCGATCTTCGCCTGGATCGCCTCGGTCGCGGTGCCGAGCGAGACCCCAGCCGCGGTATCGAAGCCGATCGTCGCTGCCGGGAACTGGGCGACGTGGGTGACCTGGAGCGGCGACTTGCCTTCGGTGATCGTCGCCACCGCGCTGAGCGGCGTCGCCCCGCCCGAGGCAGGCAGATGGAGCAGCCCGAGCGACTGCGGATCGGTGAGCAGGCCCGGCGCGGCCTCCAGGATCACGCGGTACTGGGTAGTCTCGGTGAAGATCGTCGAGACGATACGCTGACCGAACGCCGAATAGAGCGTGTCGTCCACCGACGCGGCGGTGATGTTGAGCCGTGCTGCCGCATCGCGATCGATCGCGATGTTGGCGGATGAGCCTTCGGCGCCGGCGTCGGTGGTGACGTTGCGGACCTTGTGTACCGACTGCAGCGCCGCGGCGATCCGCTTCGCCTCAGCATTCACGTCGGCGGTGTTCGATCCCTCTACCGAGAGACGGTACTGGGTCGGCCCGCTTTCGGCATCGATGGTGAGGTCCTGCGTCGGCTGGAGGTAGAGCGTCAGACCTGGGATCCGGTCGACGGCGCGCGTGAGCCGCTGCATGACGTTCTCCTGGCGCGCATGACCATCCTTCAGGTTGATCAGCATGGTGCCCGAGTTGAGTGCGGCGTTGTTCGACCCGTCGACGCCGACGAAGGAGGAGAGCGACTGGACATCGCCGTCCTTCAGTATCTCCTCGGCGGCTCGCTTCTGGAGCGTCGCCATGCGATCATAGGCGATGCTGCTGGTCGCGACGATCCGCGCCTGCAGCTGGCCCGTATCCTGCGTGGGAAACAGCCCCTTGGGGATGACGAGGTACAGCAGCACCGTCAGCACTAGCGTCGCGATCGCCACCAGCACCGTGGCGAAGCGGCGTGCCAGCACGAAATCGAGCCCGCGCGTGTACTTGCCCTCGACCCAGCTGAATGCTGCAGCCGAGCGGTCCGCTATGCGGCTCTTGCGCTCGTCCTGCGGGCGTTTGAGCCAGCGCGCCGACAGCATCGGGGTCAGCGTCAGCGAAACCACCGCCGAGATCAGGATGGTCACCGCCAGCGTGACCGCGAACTCGCGGAACAGCCGGCCAACGATGTCACCCATGAACAACAGCGGGATCAACACCGCGATCAGCGAGACGGTGAGCGAGATGATCGTGAAGCCAATCTCGCCTGCACCCTTCAGCGCCGCCTCGAAGGGCGGGATACCGTCCTCAATATGCCGCTGAATGTTCTCGATCATCACGATCGCGTCATCAACCACGAAGCCGGTCGCGATGGTGAGCGCCATCAGGCTGAGATTATCGAGGCTGTAGTTCAGCAGGTACATCACGCCGAAGGTGCCGAGCAGCGAGATCGGCACCGCGAGGCCGGCCACCAGCGTCGCGCGCGCCGAGTGGAGGAAGAAGAAGATCACCATCACGACCAGCAGGACGGCCAGCACCAGCTCGAACTCAACGTCGTGCACCGATGCGCGGATGCCGGTGGTACGATCGGCCAGCACCTCGGCATGAAGGCCGGCAGGAAGCTGGCTCAGCAGCGTCGGAAGCTGCGCCTTGATCGCGTCAGTGGTGGCGATCACGTTGGCGCCCGGCTGGCGCTGAACGTTGAGGATGATCGCCGGGGTGGTGTTGGCGAGAGCGCCCAGCCTCGCATTCTCCGCCCCCTCGACCACCTGCGCCACGTCCTTCAGTCGCACCGGCGCGCCGTTCTGGTAGGTGACGATCAGGTCCTGATAGTCGGCGACCGTCTCGAGCTGATCGTTGGCGTTGATCTGGTAGGATCGGTTCGGCCCGTCAAAGCTGCCCTTGGCGCTGTTCGCGTTGGCATTGTCGATCGCGGTGCGTAGCTGGGCGAGGCTCAGGCCATAGCTCGAGAGCGCCTGCGTATCCGCCCGAATGCGCATCGCCGGCTTCTGCCCGCCCGCGAGGCTTACCAAACCGACGCCTGAGATTTGGCTAATCTTCTGCGCCAGCCGTGTGTCGACGATCGACTGCACCTGGGTCAGCGGCATCGTCGTGGAGGTGATGGCGAGGGTCAGCACCGGTGCGTCGGCCGGATTGATCTTGGCATAGACCGGCGGCGCCGGCAGATCGGCGGGGAGCAGCGCCTGGCTGGCGTTTATCGCCGCCTGCACCTCCTGCTCGGCGACGTCGAGGCCCTCGCTCAAGCCGAACTGCAGCGTGATGATCGATGCGCCGGACGAGCTTGTCGAAGCCATCCGGCTGAGCCCCGGCATCTCGCCGAAGTTGCGCTCGAGCGGCGCCGTCACCGTCTGGCTCATCACCTCGGGCGATCCACCAGGATAGAGCGTGGTCACCTGGATAGTCGGGTAATCCACCTCCGGCAGTGCTGACAGCGATAGCGAGCGGAAGCCGACGAGCCCCGCCAGCACGATCGCGACCATGAACAGCGCGGTCGCGACCGGCCGCAGGATGAAGATGCGCGAGGGGCCCATGATCGGCCGATCAGCCGCCCTGCCCGCCGCCGCTTCCGCCGCCGCGGCGATGATGGCCGCCCTTGCCCTTGCCGCCACCCGAGGCAGGCTTGTCGCCCGGCAACGCCACCGTTGCGCCTTCGGTCAGGCGATCTCCGCCGTCGGTGACCACCGTGTCGCCGACCGCGAGCCCGCTGGTGATCTGCACCTTGTCGGCGCCATTGACCCCGGTCTTGACGACACGCTGAGTGACAGTGCGATCCGGCTTGAGGAGCCAGACGAAGTCACCGTTCGGTCCGGTTCGCACCGCAGCCGGCGGCACGGTGATAGCGTTCTGCACCGTATCGATGGTCAGGCGCACGTTGACGAACTGGCTGGGGAACAGCTGGTAGCCCGCATTGGGGAAGCGAGCCTTGCCCTTGATCGTACCCGTCGTGGTGTCGACCTGATTGTTGAGCGTCGAGAAGCGGCCAGTATCGAGCGTGTTCGTACGTGTGCTGTCGAGCGCCTGGGCCGGGATCAATGCACCTTGCGCGATCCGCTTCTGGATCACCGGCGCCTGCTGTTGCGGGATCGCGAACTCGACGTCGATCGGCTGGAGCGTGGTTACCACCGCGATGCCGGTGCTGGCCCCCGCCCCGATGTAGTTGCCGACGTCGACCACGCGCAGGCCGATGCGACCCGCGACCGGGGACACGATGCGGGTGTAGCTGAGATTGATCTGCGCCTGCTGTACGGCGCCCTGATCGGTCATCACCGTGCCCTGAAGTTGGTGGACCAGCGCTGCCTGCGTGTCGCGATCCTGGCGCGCGATCGAGTCCTGCGCGATCAGGATGTCGTAGCGCTTGAGTTGCACCTGGGCGTTCTCGAGCTGCGCCCTGTCGCGCACCAGATTGCCCTGCACCTGCAGCAATTGTGCCCGATACGGCCGGGGGTCGATGATCGCGAGCGCCTGGCCCTTGGCGACGCGCTGGCCTTCCTGGAACAGCACCTGCGTGATCGTGCCGGACGCCTGAGGGATCACGGTCACCGTCGCCGCGGGAGTGACGTTGCCGAGCGCCTCGGTCTGCACCGGCAGGTCTGCCGTTTGAGCCTTGGCGGTGCCGACCGTCGTCGTCTGGCTCCTGAAGCCGAAGCCCCCGCCGCCCGCGCCGCTACCGCCACCTGCGCCGCCGCCGCCGCCGCCGCCGCCACGATCTCTGCCACCGCCCGCCCCGGCGGCGCCACTCGACGTGGACGAACGGGACAACCAAACGGCCAATCCGATCAGTACCAGCACACCGATCAGCCCGGCAATCCAGCTGATCGCCCGGGCGCGCCCGCCGAAGCGGCGCGGTTCCTCCACCCAGTGCGTCGGCTCGCGCGCAGGTTCGCCGGCGGCGGGGGGCAGGTGATCGTCGCTCATACTGGCTCTTAGGTCTCCACGTGCCGCGCCCGTACCGGGGGACGGATGCTTTCTGATGTCAAGGCTGTAACGCGCTTCCTAGTGGTGGACACATGAACCGCATCATTTCTGCCGAGTGACGGTTTCAAACGTCGGCAGGTGGCCTATGTGACAGCCTCCCGGTATGCCCGCACCTCACGAAGAGCAGCCTCGCAAGGATGAGGCGCCGTCCGTAACGGAAGCTTTACGTCAATGTTCGCTCGCCTTTCCGCTCCCGCTGACGACCCTTCGCTATGCTGAGGCCGCGGCGGCGTGGCTTGGCTTCGGTCAACGCCGAGGTCCGGGACGGCATCGTGCCCGCGGCGGGCTCGATTGCTCAGACCCGCGACGAGGGGCCCGCAGCTTCCAGCCTCAACTATCGCATCGTCGCGCTCATCATCGCCTGCGCGCTGTTGATGGAGAATCTCGACGCGACCGTGCTCGCGACAGCGCTTCCCACGATGGCGCGCGATTTCGGCGTGCGTGCGCCCGCGATGAGCATCGCGCTCACCTCCTATCTACTCGCGCTCGCCATCTTCATTCCCGCTTCGGGATCAATGGCGGACCGCTTCGGATCGCGCACCGTATTTCAGGCGGCGATCGCGCTGTTCATGGGCGGTTCGCTAGTCAGCGCGCAGGCGCCGACGCTGGAATGGATAGTGGCCGCGCGCTTCGTGCAGGGTATCGGCGGCGCGATGATGATCCCGGTCGGGCGGCTTGTCCTGCTACGCTCGGTCGCCAAGAAGGACATGGTGTCGGCAATGTCGTGGCTGATCATGCCCGCGCTGATTGGCCCGATCCTGGGGCCTCCGCTCGGCGGCTACATCGTAACGTACCTGGATTGGCGCTGGATCTTCTACGTCAATCTGCCGATTGGCCTGCTCGGTTTCCTGCTGGTCGGCCGCTTCATCGCCAATCATCGCGAGGAGCATCCGCACCCCTTCGATCCTTCGGGCTTCGTCCTCAGTGGCGTCGCGCTCGGCTGCCTGCTGTTCGGCTTCGAGATGACCAGCCGCCCTGGCGGCGGGCTCCGCGCCGCGGGCCTGATCGCGACAGGCGTGATCTTCGGCCTGCTCTACATCCGGCATGCCCGCCGTCGCGTTGATCCGATTATCGATCTGAGCCTCCTGCGCGACGCCAATTTCCGGCTATCGATGATCGCCGGTTCGCTCACCCGCATCACCCAGGGCTCACTACCCTTCCTGCTGCCGCTGATGATGCAGCTCGGCTTCGGGCTCAGTGCCGCGCAGAGCGGCACCATCACGGTCGGCCCCGCTATCGGATCGCTGCTGATGAAGGGCGTCGCGCCGCGCCTGCTGCGCCGCGTCGGCTTTCGGACCGCGATGATCTGGGCGGGAATCCTCGGTGCGGGCGGGTACGCGGTCTGCGGACTGTTCAGGCCCGACTGGCCGCTGCCTGCGATCGTGGCGGTGCTGACCATGTGCGGCTTCGTCTTCTCCATGCAGTTCACCGCCTACAACGCGATCGCCTATGACGGCATAGACAAGCAGCACATGTCGGCAGCAACGAGCTTCTATTCGACGGTGCAGCAGCTGATGCTCTCGCTCGGCATCTGCATCGCGGCGAGCGCGCTCCATCTCTCGATGGTGACTCATCACGCTGTGCGGCCCGCGCTTGGTGACTTTACCGTCGCATTCTGGATCGTGACGGCGATCTCGGCCTTGGCGACGATCTGGAACCTGCGCTTCGATCGGGACGCCGGGTACGAGATCAGCGGGCGAGCGCCGGTGGCGGCTGCAAAGGCGATGCAACCCGCCTCCCCGATGCGTTGATCGCCGGGAAGGAGACTGCAGCTGAGCACATGCAATGATGTCGCCATCGTCGGTGCAGGGGCGGCCGGGATCGCCGCAGCCAGGGCGGTGACAGAGGCTGGCCACTCGGTGGTTGTGCTGGAAGCGTCCGATCGCGTCGGCGGCCGTGCGTGGACGCAGCAGATCACCGGCATGCCGCTCGATCTCGGCTGCGGCTGGCTCCATTCCGGCGAGCGTAATCCTTGGACGACCATTGCTGAGGAAACCGGCTTCACCGTTGATCGCGCGCCTACCGCGTGGCGCGAACAATATCGCGATCGTGGTTTCCCACGCGACGAGCAAGAAGCCGCTCATACCTCGTGGTCCGCGCTTCAGGACCGGCTCGCCGGCTCTCCTATTGCCAGCGACCGCGCGGCGGACGCTCTTGAACCGGGCGATCCGTGGAATGCCTATGCAGAGGCGCTGAGCGGCTACATCAACGGGGCCGGCCTCACCGACCTCTCGATCGCCGACTACCTCGCTTATGATAGCGCCGCGAGCGACACCAATTGGCGAGTGCGCGAGGGCTACGGCACCCTAGTGGCGGCGCATCTGCCCGCGGCTACGCTTCGCCTCGCCACCCCGGTGACCCGCATCGATCACGGAGGAGACAAGGTCCGCCTTGATACACGCGCGGGGACGATCTCGGCGCGCACCGCGATCGTGACCGTCTCCACGCACGTGCTGGCGAGCGGCGCGATCGTCTTCGCCCCGGCGCTGGACGAACATCTTCACGCCGCGGCCAAGCTGCCGCTCGGCCTGGCCGACAAGCTGTTCCTCGAGCTCGGCGAGGGCTATGGGCTGAAGGCCGAGACGCACCTGATCGGCAACCCACGCAATGCCGGCACCGGAAGTTACTACGTCATGCCCTTCGGCCGGCCGGTGATCGAAGCCTTCTTCGGCGGCGATGGCGCGCTCTCGCTCGAACGGGAGGGCCTTGCCGGTGCCTTCGCCTTTGCCGCAGAGGAACTGGTGGCGCTGTTCGGTAGCAGCTTCCGCAGCAGGATATGCCTGCTCGCGGGATCGCGTTGGGGTGCGGCGGATGGTTTCGGCGGCTCCTACAGTCACGCGCTGCCCGGCCACGCCGCTGCTCGCGCAATCCTTGCACATCCGGCCGATCGCTTGTTCTTCGCAGGCGAAGCGACGCACCGGACCGACTTCTCGACCGCGCATGGCGCTTACAGCAGCGGCATCCGGGCGGCGAAGGAAGCGATGGCCCGGCTCAACGCACCGTGAACAGCGCGCGATCGATCACCTTGCCACCGGTATCGACCAGCGCCAGCCGGTGAAGCCCCGGCCCTGGCAGCACCATCGGGCTGCTGTCGGCCGGGCCGATGTCCTGCGCGTCCAGTCGCAGGTGCTCGCCCGACACGGCTCCCACGGCCGCAAGCCTGATCCGCTGGCGATCGATCGGGATGTCGGGATCGAGCGCATAGACCGCACCGGACATCGGGTTCACGATCCGCGGCCGCCGCGCGCTTTGGGGTGCCTCGATCGACACCGATTGCGCGGTTCGCGTCAGGAAATACTCGGGTCGGGGCGGCTCGGTGCCATTGGAGAAGCGCACCGTCCGCTGCACGATCCCGGCCGGTTGCGCCGGCTGTACACCGGGCCGCCTGCCGTGCAGCGCCAGCATCACCTCGCGCCACACCGGCGCCGCGCCGCTGGTGCCGGACACCCGGGTCATACTGTCGCCCTCCGAATTGCCGACCCATACCGCGACCGTGAAACGATCGGAGAAACCGATGCACCAATTGTCCCGCATCGCCTTGGACGTGCCGGTCTTCGCCGCGGCCCAGAAGGGCAGCCGGAGCGCGCTGTCGATCCCGAAGGTGACCGCGCGCGCGTCAGGGTCCGACATCATGTCAGCCACCATCCAGGCGGAGGCCGGGTCCATCACTACCCGGCGCGATCCGGTGGGATCGTCGGCACGCAGGCGCAGCGGCAGCACGCGGCCGCCGTCCGCCAGCGCACGATAGGCCTGCGCCTGCTCCAGCAGCGTCACCTCGGCCGATCCGAGCGCCAGGGAATAGCCGTAGTAATCGCCGTCTTCGGTCAGCCCGCGATAGCCCATGTCCCACAGCCGGTCGCGGAAATCCTCGACCCCATCGAGCAGCAGGGTGCGGACCGCCGGCACGTTGAGCGATCCGGCAAGCGCGGTGCGGACGCTCACCGGCCCCTTGAAGTCATGGTCGTAATCCTTGGGCACGTAGAGCCCCGACGCGGTGTCGAGCTGGACCGGGCTGTCGTCGAGGATCGAGGCAGGGGTAAGGAAGCCGCGCTCGATCGCTTGGCCGTAGAGGAAGGGCTTCAGCGTCGACCCCGCCTGGCGGTAGGCATCGGCATTGTCAACGGCAGGTGCGGTGGAGTTGCCATCCGCGACGCCGCCCACGTAGGCCAATACATCGCCGCTCGCATTGTCGACCACCACCACCGCACCATCTCGCGCGCGATCGCTACCGAGTCCGAGTAGCTGACGGCGGAGCGCCCCGGTTGCGAGTTGCTGCACGCCCAGATCGAGCGTCGTCTTCACCGTCTCGCCTGGCGTGTGCAGCAGATCATAAGCGAGGTGCGGCGCCAGGCCGGGATCGTCGGCAAGGCGCCTGCCCGGGCCGGTCATCGTCTCAGCCTCGGCGATCATGGTGTCGCAATCTAGCACTCGGCCGAGTCGACAGGCGCGGCGGGCGACGGTGATTAGATCGGCCTGCGGCGATGGCAGCAGCGCCGCCAGCAACAGCGCGTCGTCGCTGCCGAGCGCATCTGGCGCCTTGCCGAACAGCGCGCGCGTGGCCGCACCGATCCCCTGGGTCTCTCCCCGGAAACTGGCGAGATTGAGGTAGGCCTCCAGAATCTGGTCCTTGCTCCAATGCGCCTCGATCGCGCGGGCAGCTCTGATCTGGCGGAGCTTGTCGCGGAAGGTCCGCGCACCCGGGGCATCGAGGCCGGGGGCAAGGAAGCCGGCAAGTTGCATCGTGATCGTGCTCGCGCCGCGGGCAGAATGGCCGTGCAACGCTGCCCACAGCGATCCCGCCGCACCGCGCCAGTCCACGCCATTGTGCGCAGCAAAGCGCTTGTCCTCCGACGCGATCACGTCTTGGCGGAGTGCTGGCGCGATATGGTCGAGCGGCACCCACTCGAGCCGGCGTACCGCGAGGTTGATGCGGATCGTCTCGAGCAGGCGCCCGTCACGATCGCGCAGCCACGCCTCGCTCGGCCGCCACCCCGCACGCGTCGCCGCGTAAGACGGCATGGCTGGCGGCAGGCACCAGATGCTCGCTGCAACCGGCAGCATCAGCAGCGCAATCAGCCACAGCATCGGCCGACGACGAAGCCAGTGCTGGAACCGATGCACGCTCGTCACGGCGCTACAACCAGCGGCCGGTTGGGCAGAGCGGCGTGGATTTCGGGCGAGTACATCGCCTCCACCCGCGTCGGCGGCAGCAGGAAGCGGCCGACGCCGTTGAGGCGGACGATATATTCCACCGTCGTCGTGCCCTTCGGCAGCCAACCGAAGTAGCCGCGCCACGCGTCGAGCCCGCGTTCGACGTAGCTTGGTGAGGCGCCGTCGCTCGCGTCGGCCTGCCCCGCAAGTAACGCCGATTGTCCGCCTTCGCCGCTGACGATCGATGCCCCCGCTGGAATTGGATCCTCTACCACCACCCACGTCCGATCGACCGGCGCAACTACGGTGATCCGCACCCTCAGAACATCGCCTCGGCTCAATTGGCCGCCATGCGCACGCTGAACGAAGAACAGCTGCCGCCGGACGCGATAGCCCGCGAACGCCGGTGCGGTGAGCGGTACCGCGGCCTTCACCGACACCGTCGCCCACGGCCCCGGCGCCGCATTGTGCGAAAGCAGCAGCGCTGCCGCCCCAGTCGGTGCGCGGAAGAACATCGGCGCAGGCGTGGGCCACGTGCGGCTGATCGTTTCCCCACCCAGCCGTGCCGTCGTCACGCCAGTGGCAGTGCCGGGGTAAGCGGCGGTAAAACGGCGTACGGCTATGGTGCCCCAGGCATTGGCGGGCGTTGTGTCCCAATGTCCGCGCGATTGGCGGAGCGCCACGCCGATCATCATCTTGGGCGCATCCTGCTCCCAGCCCGGCCGCCCGGTAACGGCAAACAGCGCCTTCAGCGCCATCTCGTCGTCCGACACCATCATCCACCACGGCGCGAGCTGCTTATCGATGAGATCCAGGCGTGTGCCCTCGTACACGATGCGCCCGCGCAGCGCCTGCTCGGCCTGCGTCTTGAGCGCCGAATTGGCGCCCGGCGTCTTGTCGAGCGTCACGAGCCAATCGGCAAGCGTTGCCGTCGGCATGTCGCCGTCCGGGATTGCCGCCTGTCCGAGCATCGCCGCGGTCGAGGCGCCGTTGCGGGCTAATGCGGCGAGTGCAGCAAGGCGCAGCAATCGCTTGTCGGACGGCCCGTCACCCTCCTCGGTGATCCGCCCGTCGACGACGCCGCGCAACGCATCCATCACCTTGGCCTTGCCGTCATCCGGCCAAGGAAGACCGGCATCCGCGGTCATCGACAACGCGTAAGCCGACAGCGCGATCGATCCTGGCGCGTTCTGATCTGGCCAATAGCGCAGCAGACCATTGTCGGCGGTGTAAGTCGGCAGGTCCGCCATCTGCTGCGCCCACTCAGTACGGTCGTCGAGCGCCACCGCCTTCGACAGGCGTTGCTCGAAACAGCCGAACGGATAGGTCAGCATGTACGCGCGCACGCCTGCGAGCGGCGCGGCTGGCGAAGAAGTCAACGCCACCTCAACCCCACCCCTGCCGGCCAGCGCGCCTGTCGGCATCGTCACGGGCACTTGGCTGCCGTCTCCGATGTGCAGGAAGGTCGCCGCCCAGGTCTCCTCGGGCACTGCCGGCACGACCTGTTCGTCGACCTGCATCCTGTCGCCCGCGCGCCCGTCTGCCGATTTGGCCGTTACCGTCCACCGCAGCGAGGAGAGATGTTCGGGTGCGGTGAGCCGCCAGGTCACCGGAACGGCACCACCGGCCGGGATCGTGACGGTCAGCGGATGACCGTGTGCGATTGCAGGCTGGACGTCGACGTTGGCGGTGACCGTCATCGATCGTTCACTGCCGTTACGCAACGTGAAGGTCGCGCCATACTGATCGCCCGATCGCACCAGCGGCGGAATGCCGGAGAAGATCTGGAGGTCCTGCACGGTACGGATCTCGGTCGATCCCGTGCCGAACAGCTCGCCGCCTGCCGTCGCTACCGCGACCAGCTTGTAGGCGGAGAGCGAATCCGCCAGCGGCACGACGAGGGCAGCGCGGCCCTGCGCATCGAGCTTCACCCTGCCCTGCCACAGCAACACCGGCCTGAAATCGGCGCGGGTAAGCGCGGAGAGATCGCCACCGCCGCCGCCGCCCGACGCCACCACCTTGCGGCCATAATGTCGTTTGCCGACCACCTGCATCTGCGCGGTGGAGGTCAGCACCGACAGCGGCCGATCGCCCATCATCGCGCCGAGCACGTCCCAGCTATCATCGGGTGACAGCTGCAGCAAAGCCTCGTCCACCGCAGCAAAGGCGATCTCCGCCTCGCGCGGCGGCTTGCCGTTGGGGCCGAGCACCTGCACGGCAACGCGCGCATGATCACGGATGTGATAGGTCGCGCGATCGGCGCGCATTGCCACGTGGAGCTGATGCGCCTCCCAGCCGACGGTCACCTTGGCAATGCCAATGCGGTAACTTGGCTTCGCAAGATCGACCAGCGCGGTAGGCGACGCACCCTCGCGGCTGAAGAAGGGCAGATGCCAGCGGCGCGCCAGATCGGCGAGCCAGAGCCGCCAGCCCGCGATCCGTCCGCGCACTGCCTCTACCGAGATGTAGACGTCGGGCGCGTAGCTGCCGTTCAGCGGCACGTCGACGACCGGGTCCTTGCCCGACAGAGTGGTGACGAAGGAGGACAGCACGCCTTCGCGCTCCACCGTCACCAGCGCGGTCGCGGAGCGGAACGGCATGCGGACCTGGACGTGCGCGGTGTCGCCCGAATGGTAGGATTTCTGGTCAGGCACGATGTCCATGCGGTCGCCATTGTCGCCGCCGAACCACCAGTCATCGTCGCCGGCGAGGTAAGTGGAGGTGACCGCGCGCGCGACGTTGCCGTTCGCGTCCGTCGTGGTGGCGACGGCGATCACCTCGCCCGATACGCCGGGGTTCAGCTTGCATTCCGCTAGACCCTTGCTGTCTGTGGTGCCGGAGCAGTTCACATCAAGCTTGGTCGTACGGGCGCTGTTGTCGAATGCGTAGAAGCCGCCGATCAGCCGCCGCCGCGCAGACAGGATCTCGCGCGTGTAGAGCGCGATCTGGACATGCTGCCCACGCATCGGATTGCCGTTCAGATCGAGCGCCGCAATCTGCAGCCGGTAATCGGCCGCGCGCTGCATCCAGCCATCGGGCTTGATGCCGAGCCGGACGGCCGACGTGTAGATCGGCACGCTGCCTGACGCCGTGAGCGTTTCGCCGTTGGCGTCCTGATAGTCCATCTCGATCGTCATACGAACGGCTTGCTGCAGAGTCGGGATATCGAGCGGGGTGAGCAGCGAGCCGTGCGCATCGAGCGCCAGCGGCACGGTGGTCGCGGCGGGCAGCTGCGGCGTGTCGGTGTCGTTCTCGTCCTCGTCGAGCGGTACGGTGCCTTCCTTCACGGCATTGCCGCCGAAGGTCCAACCGTCCCAGCCATCGGGCGTGTCCGAGAGCGCCTCGTACGCCGTACGCAGCTTGATCGGCGCCTTGCCCGCGCCGCCGCCCGAGAGGTAGCCGACATACAGGTCGACGGGCACGTGCTTTGGATTGACCTGCTTCTCCTTCGGCCCACTCACGCTCGCGCGTATCGAGGGCAGACGGTATTCGTCGACGCGGATGGACTGGCCGGTGTCGAGACTCGCGTCGCCGAGCTTCGCCTGCACTTCGTAATCGCCCTGCGGCGCGCCCTTGGGCGGCGTCCAGCTGGCTTCGCCGATGCCGTCGCCGCCGATCGTCAGCGGCATCTCGAAGGCAGTGCCAGATCCGCTATGCCTCATCGTCAGCGTGCCGGTGGCCGTCCCGCCCGATCGGAAACCGGTCGGCGTCTGCGCGCGGTAGACGAACTTCATGTGCACCGTCTCGCCGGCGCGCAACAGCGTTCGGTCGAAGATCGCGTGAAACACCGGTTCGGCAGGGGAGTAGCCGAAGGGCAGGCTGAAATCGTCGGGAGTGATGCCCTTGTTCCAGTCGGTCAGCACGAAGCTGTAATCGTCGCCCGATCGCGCCGAGACGATCAGCGCGTGCGCGTCCTGATTGTCGCAATCGCTGTAGCTCGATGGATCGGGCAGGCCGCCGGGGATGAGCACGCGGCCCAAGGCATCGGTGGTGCCGGTGGCGAACTGCTTGCCGGTGCAGCTGTCGCTGACCTTCACCGCAGCACCCGCCACCGGCTTGCCGCTGTCCAGCGAGGTCACCCAGGCGAGCGAGGTGCCCCGCCCCCACTTGAAATGCACCGCCATATCGGTGACCAGCGCGGCTGCGTTGACGTAGCGGGTTGCGGGACGACCCAGCAGCACCCGGCCGAGCACCGGGCTCGCCAGCTCGACCACGTAGAAACCAGGCTTGGTGAGGGGCACGCCGACCACCTCGAACTGCCGCCCACCGCCGGGCAGTGCCAGCTTCATCCGCGTCACCGGTGTGCCGGCACCGAGCAGCGGCGTATCGCCGGTATGGTTAACGCTATGGGTGTGATCCTTCGTGCCTTCGTCGCGGATGTCGTCATCCTGCGCCTTGGTGACGCGGCGCACCCAATCGGCAATGGTGCCATCGTCCGCGTCGATCCGCGCCGTACCCCCGGCGACGGCGCTCACCGCTTGTCCCAGCGCAGGCTCGACCCCGCGCACGGTGAGCGGCAGGACGCCGCCCTGCTTGGCCTCGAGGATACCGAAGGGCGCTGCAAACTTCACCAGCGGCGGCGCCTCGGCGATCGCGACATCGAGCGGGAAGCGGCGCGCGTTGGCGAGCCCACGGCCGCTTTCGTCCGTCAGGCCGGCAGGGATCATCAACCTGGCGGTGATCGAAGGCGGCATCGGCGCGGCGAACTGCACGCTCGACAGCGTGGCGTCGTGGCCTTTGTCGTCAACCGGCGAGAGCTGCTTGCCACCGCCTACATCGAGCCTGACCGACAAGGCCTGCGTGCGCGGTACCGGCGCTGTGAAGACGACGTTGATCGCCTCGACGGGGTCGCAGCCGGCGGCGGCGTTGACTCGCGAACAGGTCAGCTTCGCGGAAAATTCACTGCGGACCGTGAAGTCGAACCGCTTGTCGACGCCGGCTGTCCGACCGCTCGGCGATCGGATCGAGGCACCCCATACCAACGCCATGTCGCGTCCGGGCGGCAGAGGGCGGCGGCATTGCAGCGCCACTACATTGGCGAGCGCCGCCGCCTTGTCCTTGGCTGCCGCGGGCAGCGGCGAGGGCAAGCCGGCGCTGTCAAGGAAGCTGGTGAGCCGGTAGTCGGTGCCGAGCCCGGTGAAGACCTTGGCCGCGACGTCTTCGGGCAGCAGGTTGACCGCGATGCGCTCGCCGATCCCGTCCACTGCGCAGTACGCTCCCGATGCCACCGACGCGCGATCGACCGCGCCGTTGGTGGCGACGAAGAAGGTCTGCCCTTCCTCGATCTCGTCGCCGCCTTCATCGGGGAGGATGGCCGTCGCGGTCGGGCCACCTGTGTCAATGGTGAAGCTCTGCGTGCCTCGCACATCGTGACCGGACAGCGACTTCAGCGACGGCTTGAGCGTCGCCTTGCAGCTGATCCCACCGGGCAGAGCATGGACGTATTCCCACACATAGGTGGTCGGATCGACCCAGCGTCCTGCACCGTCGACAGCACAATCCATCTTGATCGGCGTGTCGCCACCGCCGAGCGGCGCCATCGGTTCGGAGAAGCGCAGCGTGAAGCGCGCAATCGCATTGCCGTCGGTGCCCGGCGTCGCTTGCAGTACGGTCGCGGGTGAGTCACCGGACGCCGTGATCGGCGCAAGCGCAAGCAGCACCACCGCGAGTCGAGCCAGTACGCCCCGCATGCCCATCTCCCCTGTCGTAGCCGTGCATGCCCGAGATCAGCGGAAGGGTCGATCCATCAAAGCTAAGGTGCAGCTGGTACTGAACCGTGTTTCCTAATCCTCCCCACACGTGGGGAGGATTTCAGGTAATCAGATCAGAACCGCAGCCACACACCCGTATACACCCCTCGCTCGCGCAAGGCGTTGCGGCCCGAGACCGTGGCCAGGCCGCCCAATTGAAGCGCGACATGGTCGGTCAGATCATACACCGCGCCGGCATAGACGCTGCTGTAACGATACGACGGATAACGGCTCCCGGCGCCGTTCGAGAACGTACTGTAGCTGTTCGCCTGCAGCATCAGCCGCTTGGCGACGTGCAGACCGAGCTGGAGATCGGCGTGCATCTCGTCGGGCTCGCCGCGCGAACGGAAGCGGTAGCCGGCCTCGGCGATCGAATAGCCGTCGAGCCCCAGCAACTTGAACGACTTGCCAACTTCGATCCGCGTATCCTCCTGCACGTCGGTGCTGCCGATCTGGGCCGGCACGTCGTCGCGCCGCTTGCCCGGGATCATCACCGTGCTGCGTAGCGATACCACCCAGTCGCTGCCGTCAGCAAGTCTGTAGCGTCCACCGAGCTCGGTGTAGCCGAGGCCGAAGCTGTCGCGGCCATTCTGCACCGCCACTCGCCGCAGGCTGGGCGTGGCGAGCAGGCTGAAGCTGTCGGTCAGGCCATACTCGGTCGAGAAGTAGACCGTCTGCTGGTCGTAGTTCCCGGCATTGAAGGCGTGGCCGTGGCTGTCGAAGCTGTCCGCGGCGTGCGAGTCGATGCCCGTGACAATCATCCGCCCCTGCCCGGCCGGCATCGTCCAGCCGTCTGCATGAGCCGCAGATGCGAGCCCGCCACTCGCGAAGCTGGCAAGAGCGATCGCGGTGCGCTTTAACGTCCGGGTCATGAGGGGACCTTTCGATCTTGGCTAATGCGCACGGACCGCGGCTGGGCCGTCGGGCTGTGCTGGCAGGCGTGGCGGGTCTGCCGCTGCTGGCGGCGACCGGCGCCTCGTGCGCGAGCTTGCAGGATCGCGCCGGCCGCGCCGGCATGCTGTTCGGCACGGCGACCACGGCTGCGCATCTCGCCGACGATGCCGACTTTCGCGCCGCCGTGGATTGCGAATGCGGCTCGATCACACCCGAGGTCGAACTCAAATGGGCATATCTGGAGCGCGCGCAGGGCCAACTTGATTTCACCGATGCCGATCGACTGGCAAGCTTCGCCGCCACCTCGGGCAAGAAGATGCACGGCCACGCCTTGCTCTGGCACAGGAGTATCGCGCCATGGGCTGCGGAGGCACTCGCCGCGCAGGCCGATTGGGCGATCGTGCACCGCTTCCTCGCCTCGGTCATGCCGCGCTACGGCGGCGTGACGAAGACCTGGGACGTGGTGAACGAGCCGATCGACGTCGGCCACCGGGCCGATGGACTGCGCCCCTCGCCATTCCTGCAGACGTTCGGGCCTGCTTACATCCGCCGGGCGCTTGAGGATGCTCGTCTCTTTGCACCGGAGGCGACGTTGTTCATCAACGAATTCGGCATGGACTATGATCTTCCGTGGGAGCGCGGGAAGCGCCGCCTGCTCCTCAAGCTCCTCGAAGGGCTGAAGGCAGCGGGCGCTCCGATCGATGGCGTCGGGCTGCAGGCGCATCTCGATCTCTCCCGACCGGACGCGTTTCGAGAGCAAGTGCTTGCCGACTTCCTGAACGAGATCGGCGCGCTCGGCCTGCAGGTCCGGATCAGTGAGCTGGACGTGAAGGAAGCAGACACCGCGCTCCCCGTTGCCGAACGCGACAGGCGCGTGGGCGACGCGGTGCGCCGCTACCTTGACGTCGCGCTCGACAATCGCGCAGTCGGCAGCGTCACCTGCTGGGGTCTGTCCGATCGCTACTCCTGGCTCGATCCTGCAGGCGGTCGCGCCGGGCTCAATCGCGGCCTGCCGCTCGACAGCGATCTCAGACGCAAGCCGATGTACGAGGCGATCGCAGAAGCCTTCGCCCGCCGCGGCTGATTGGCCAGTAGTTAACGAACATTCAACCTTCGCTGATACCGCCCGCTTAAGAGCCCGAGGTCCAGTCGTCTGCACGGGGAAGCGCAGACTTCGGACTGCCTCGCAATGTCTTACACACCGTCCCGTCGTGGCATCTTGACCTCGATGGCGGCGACGCCTCTGACTCTCGTCATGGCGACCGCCGGACCAGCACAGCGCGTGGCCGTTCCTTTCGGCGACGTGGCGAAGCCTGCTGCGCCGTTGATGCGACGCTCTGGCGCCGCGGTACGCCCGGATCAGCTTGTCGACGAGACGCCGCTGCTCGCCGCGATCCGCGGGTGCCAGCTGCTCGTCCCCGAATATCACGGCCAGTGGAGCGCGGTCGAATGGCGGCCTGGCGAACCCTGGTATGGCAATTACGACGCGATCCTCGCCTTTGCGGAGGAGCACGACCAGCAGGTTCGCGGCCACTCGCTGATCTGGGAGCAGATGACGCCGCAGTGGGCGCGTGATGAGATGCTTGCGACCAGGGATTGGCGCACGATCGAGCGTCACTTTGCCACGCTGCTGCCGCGCTACTCCGGCCGCATCGGTGAATGGATCGTCGTCAACGAGATGATCGACACCGAACATGGCGATGCCGGCTTCCGGCGCACCAGCTTCCAGCGCGCATATGGCAACGACTATGTCCGCCGCGCGCTCGAAACCGCCCGCGCGCTCGACCCGCAGGCAAAGCTGATGATCAACGATTACTCGCTCTGCTACGACAATCCGATCGATGAGGCGCGGCGCAACCAGATGCTGCGGCTGGTCGAGCGCATCAAGGCCAAAGGTGCGCCGCTCGATATGGTGGGCCTGCAGGGTCATCTCGAACTCCGCAAGGGCCGGGTGTCGCAGCCCAAGCTGGCCCGCTTCATGGCCGAGCTTGCCGGCATGGGCGTCGAGCTCGCGATCACCGAGTTGGATGTGCTCGAGGATGATCTCGGGCGCCCGGTCGAACAGCGCGACGCGCTCGTTGCGCAAGCCGCACAGGACCTGATCGATGTCGCCGTTGACCAGCCTGCGATAAGCAGCATCGTCACCTGGGGCCTCTCGGATTGCCAGAGCTGGCTGCAGGATCGGCTCGACACCACAAAGGCGGCGCAGAGCTGCTCGCCGGTCGATTGCGGCCGCATGAACCGCGGGCTTCCTTACGACGGCGACATGACACCCAAACCGATGCACGCCGCCCTCACGCGCGCGCTGACGATGGCGTAAGGGTTGCACAGAACTGCCGGTCACCGGCGTTCCGTGACACGGCGGACGAGATGCGCGTTGGCATCGATCTTCTCGGTGCGCTCCCAGACAAGCCCCTCGTCCTTGCGGTACATCCGCCACCCGATCCACAACGGCACAATCCAGATCAGCCCCCAGATCATCAGGAAGATCGGATTGCACCGCACGAGATAGCGAAATCGATCGCGCTTGCGTTCGAGCACCAGCGCCGTGCGCCGCCACACCGATACATAGAGCAACATCATCGCGAGCGAGTAACAGGTGATGTTGAGCGCCGAGAGCATCACCGTCCAGCCGGGCAGCGGTCCGGTGCCATCCGCCCAGCGCCACAGCGCCCAGATGCCGACCGGGATGCCGATCGGATTGATCCAGTAGCTGAGGCAAGGCAGGAAGATCGCCCAGGCCTTGATGCGGCTCGTCCATGAAAAACCGAGCGCATGAAGTGGGCCGTCGAGGCTCTGGAAGAAGCCGGCGACCCAGCGTTTGCGCTGGGTGATGCCGTGACCAAAGGTGGCGGGGACCTCCTCGATCAGCGGGTTCTCGATGAAGCCGAGCCGCTTGCCGTTGGCCCAGAAACGCAGGCCAACTTCGGGATCCTCGATCGTGATCCAGGGATGGAAGCCGCCGAGCGCGATCAGATCGCTGGCGCGGAAGAAGAGCCCCTTGCCCAGCACCCAGAAGGGCTGCTTCCCGCCTGCGGTGAGATGGGGATATTTGCGCCCGTCCCAGGCCATGTGGTCGAACGCGTGCCAGCTGCACGCCAGCGTATCGTTCAGATTGCCGGCGATGTTGCTCGCCTGAAGCACGTCGAAATGCTTCATCCCGATTGCCGCGGCAATCAGATGATCCTCGGGCGGGCAACTGTCTGCATCGATATAGTTGACGAGGAAGTCGCCCTCTCCTGCCAGCTTCTCGCGAGCCAGCGTGTAGAAGGCGTAGATCAGCTGGCGCGTCTTCTTGGGCGGCAGATCGCGGTTTCTAGCGCGCGCACCCTGGTGCCACCAATAAGCCTTGTGGTTGGCCTCCCACGCATCCCACACCACGCCCCAGGACGATTCGGAGGTGGCGGGCACCGGCATGACCTCGAGGAAGCCGAACTCCTCCTGAAGCCGGCGCAGGCTTCCGACAGTTTCGACATCGTCGGCATTTGGGATCGAGACGACGCGGAACTGCCCTGGCGCGTAGCGCAGGTACTGGAGGCTGATAAAGGTGGTGCGCATCGTCTGCTCAAGTTCGCGCAGCACGGGATAGAAGAGGACGATCTGCGGGTAATCGGCTGGTACGAGGTCCACCTCCTCCGCCATGTCCACGCGGTCGATCGGCAAACGGAACAGGTAGATGTCCACGCAGAAAGCGGCCGAATAAAGCAGCTGCGTCACTACGAACAGCACGCACAGTATCACCGTTAGGCTGTCGGTCGCCGGCGCCACCTTTGGGCTCAGCCTGCCGCCGCGAGATCGACGACATCGGCGCCGACAAACCCGGACCCGGCCGTGTTAAGCATCAGCGCGAGAGGACAATCCATCATGCTTCCTGCCCCAGCTTCGCTTTTTTCACCGACGGCCGGAACGACCAGATCACGATCAGAATGCCGATCAGCAGCCCGGCAGCCATGAAGATCCACGAACTATATGTCTGCCACCATGGCGGCGGCGGAGGTGGCCCGATCAGCGGCGTCAGGCGGTCATGCCTGGTGGAGAGCGGCGTCATCGAACCATCCGCCGCGACCACTGCAACATCGCCCTGATCAAGCCACATCGATGCCGGCACGAGACCGTCTGCGGCAGGGCGAATCCATAGGATCTGGCGACCACCTGCGTCGAGCAACTGCACTATTGTTTGCGTTCCCGCATCCGGCAAGGTGATGCCGGCCTGCCCGGCGCCGTCGGTAAGTATCATCTCGCCGTTGGTGACCTGTAGCGCCGGCCGCGTTCCCGGAGGCGGCGCCTCACCTACATAGATGACCGGCCCTTCCGCGGGAACAGTGCTATACGCAACCCGGATCGGCACGTCGCCACCGACCAGCCCTGCCACTGCTCTGCCAGCGAGCGGCAGCGCCGCCACATTCGGTACGACGACGGTGACGCCCTGCGCAGTCGCGGCCGCAAAGTCATGGAAAGCGTCCACCTTGCCCGCGGTGCCGAGCAGCACATGACTTGTGCCGAGCAACTGCACCGGCCAGCCGCGCGGTACATCGCCGCAATTCGCCCGGTCCTCGCGCGTCACCCGGACTTCGATCCCGTTGAGCGTGTGAACCGATCCGTCCGGCACCGACACCTCCAGATGCGTGGTACCAGCGTGATCGAGCGCGGTGCTGCCCAGCAAGAATCCGTTCATCCAGGCGGAAAGGCTTGCCGCTCGGGGTGCGCCGTCAGGAACCGAGGTCACGTCGATTGAGAGGCCGCGGACGGTTTTGCCCGCAGGCAGCCGGGAGGCCGGTAGCGCCATGGTCCATCCGCCTTCTCCCGCGATGTTGATCGCCCGCGTGTCGGCGCCGAGATCGCCGAAAGTCAGCATCGATGGTCGATGCTCATGCATCACCAAACGCTGGATCACCGGCGGACCGAGCAATGGCGCCAAGCCGGAGAATGCCGCGCGCGCAGCCGCCGCCGGATCGGTGCCGCCGATCGCAAGCGCAGGGTGACCGGCATTGTCGATCGACTGCAGCGCGGGATCACCGAGCCCTGCCACGCGAATCGAGCCATTTGGCTCGGTGGTCAGGCTTCCCCCGCCTCGCGCGGCGAGTACCGTCAAAGCGGCAGCCGCCTGCGCTTCCGTTGGACGATCCGGAAGGCTGAGGGTCGGCTTCGATGGAGCGAGCGCCGCGGTGACCGCGACTGGCAATTGAGCACCAGGGGTGAGATCGAACGCAAGGCCACCGCCAGGATCCAAGCGGAGATGATCCGCCCCCACTCGTCGATCGGCACAGCGATTGGCCGACATCCCGCCGCTGTAGATCAATGTCGCGCGCAGGGTACCAGCATCGATTGCATCGCGTGGAACGGGGATATTCACGGTGCCTGCGGTATTTCCGATAACAAGCTGGCTCAGCACCTTTCCGCCGGCCATGACAGTCAGCGTGCGCTGATCCCCTCCACCAGCTGAGACGGCGCTGTACGGGAGCAGGAGGTGCATGCCGTTGAACCAGCCACCGCTCGGTACCGCAAAGAACAGATCGTGCCGCCCCTCATATCCGGTAAACTCGATGCCGTCATGGTAGCCGATGCTGGCGAGGCTGAGCAGCGGTGGTGTGGATGTCGTTGAGTTTAGTTCCGCTGGTCTAGTTGTCGTGTCCGCGAGGCCTGGCAGGCCTGCCGCCGCCGACGTTAACAAGCCCGCGATTGCTCCTGCGAAGACCCGACGCATCACTGAACCCATACCAACTCCCGTCGCACTCACTGACAGACGCTCCAAAGCGATGAAGGTCCGTGCGGCAACGAGGGGCTGCTATCACCATTTCTGTCAAGGTAATCGGCATTATGTCAAGACGAGTAGAAGCAATCATGAGCCAGACCGATATCGTTAACCACGTCTATTTACATTTATACTTCTATAGACACCAAGCCAGAGCTAAAAAAATTAACATGTATGAAGTTTATTAATACTCTAGCTCCCGCCTCTTTTGCTAAACCCTGCTTATACATGCAAGCAGGCTTGTGACTGCATATTAAAATTGGACACTGCTCTATCGGAACGATAAAGTTTTCTGCTGTCATTGCGCAGTCGAAGACGTCGGCAGTCATAGCGTGCCGCTTCGGACTGCCTCACCACGCAATCGCATGATAAGGCGGGGGATGCTTTCACACGATCTCACGCGTCGCGCGGCCATGGGACTGCTCGCCAGCGCCGCGCCACTCGGCGCGTTGCGCGCGTCCCAGCACGGCATGGCCGCGGCGGCGGTGAATGTGAACCCGATCCTGGTGGCGCGTTCGCTGGCAGCGCTTGCACAGCACAATGCGCTTGTGTGGTCCCGCGATGTGATCGGCATTGTCGACTTCGGCCTTCCTTCGGCAATCCCCCGCTTGTTCTTGGTCGACATTCTGAATGGTACGACGGCGGCGATCCGGGTTGCGCACGGCAAGGGATCGGACCCCGAACACACCGGCATGCTGCAGTCCTTCTCGGACGTGGAAGGGTCTGCGGCCACGTCGGACGGTGCTTACCTTACCGGGGCACTCTACACGGGCGTGCACGGCCTCTCGCGTCGACTGGAGGGCCTCGACCCCAGCAACGCCCACGCGGAGGAGCGCGCCATCGTCATCCACTCGGCCTGGTACGCCGATGCGAGCATTGCGGCACAACAGGGCAAGCTCGGCCGGAGTGACGGCTGCTTCGCCGTGTCACCGTCCGACATCGCGATGCTGCTCGCGCGCCTAGGAGAGGGACGGCTGCTTTACGCCGGTCGCGCGTGACCACTGCAGCGGGTGCGATCGCACGGCAACCGGGCCCACCCTGGTGGCAGCACGGGGTGATCTATCAGGTCTATCCTCGGTCTTTCCAAGACAGCAACGGCGACGGCATTGGCGATCTTGCGGGCATCGAGCGACGGCTGGACTACATTGCGGCGCTCGGCGTCGATGCGATCTGGTTGTCGCCGATCTTCCCCTCGCCAATGGCAGACTTCGGCTACGACGTGGCCGACTATTGCGGGATCGAGCCGATGTTCGGCGATCTTGCGAGCTTCGACAGATTGCTGGCTGGGGTGCATGCACGCGGACTGAAGCTCCTGCTCGACTTCGTCCCCAATCACAGTTCGGACCAGCACCCCTGGTTCGTCCAAAGCCGCGCTTCGCGAAATAACCCCAAGCGGGATTGGTACGTCTGGCGTGACGCGGCGGTCGATGGCGGCCCACCCAACAACTGGATCAGCGACTTTGGTGGTTCGTCGTGGGAGTGGGACGCGGCGACGGGTCAGTATTATCTGCACGCCTTCCTCAAGGAACAGCCCGACCTCAATTGGCGCAATCCGGGGCTTCGCGCCGCGATGATGGAGGTCTTGCGCTTCTGGCTTGACCGCGGCGTCGATGGTTTCCGCATCGACGTGCTGTGGCACATCATCAAGGCCGAAGGATTGCCGGACAACCCGGTCAACCCGCGTTGGACGCCCGATCAAACCGAGCGCGATCGCCTCATCCAACTCTACTCGACCGACCAGCCGGAGGCGCACGACATTGCGGCGGAGTTCCGCAGGCTGGCCGACAGCTACAGCACTGCCACCGGCCGGGATCGCGCGCTGATCGGGGAAATCTTCCTGCCTAATGATCGGCACGCCCGATGGTATGGCACGCCCGAACAGCCCGAGGTGCATCTCCCCTTCAACTTCCAGCTGGTCGAGAACGCCTGGGACGCGGCAGTGCTGCGCAGGGTGATCTGCGAATACGAAGCATCGTTGCCTGTTTTCGGCTGGCCGAACTGGGTGATCGGCAGCCACGACGCACCGCGCATCGCTGCGCGCATAGGTGAGCCGCAGGCAAGGGTCGCCGCGATGCTGCTGCTCACATTGCGCGGGACACCAACCTTGTACCAGGGCGACGAACTCGGCATCGGCGAAGTCGCCATACCACGCGACCGGGTCCGGGATCCTCAAGACCTGCGTCAGCCGACGTTGGGCATCGGACGCGACAGATCGCGCACGCCGATGCCTTGGGACAGTTCCGCCTACGCCGGCTTCAGCACCGTCGAGCCTTGGCTGCTCATCAACGACGACTGGTCGACCCGCAACGTCGCTGGCGAGGAGGAGGATGCCGCGTCCATGCTGCACCTCTACCGGCGCCTGCTCGCCCTTCGCCGCGCTCATCCGGCGCTTGCGATCGGCGGCTTCAAGATGTTGGAGGCGCCGGCCGGCGTTCTGGCTTATGCCCGTATGATCGGGGAAGAGCGACTGCTGGTGCTGCTCAACCTCACTTCCATTGATGTGGCGGTGCGCTGGAGTGGCACGGTGCTAATCTCCACACTTGCCGACGCGCCAGCAGCTAACATCGTCCGCGCAAACGAAGGTTTGGTGATCGCATGAAGATCGCGATGCTGGCCCCGATCGCGTGGCGTACGCCGCCGCGGCACTATGGGCCATGGGAACTCGTCACCAGCTTGCTGACAGAGGCTCTCGTCGCGCGCGGTGTCGACGTCACGCTGTTCGCCACGCTGGACAGCCTCACGGCCGGCACGCTCGACGGGGTGGTCCCGGCATCCTACAACGAAGACGAGTCAGTCGATGCCAAGGTCTGGGAGTTCCGCCACCTCGCGCATCTGTTCGAGCAGGCCGGCCGCTTCGACCTCATCCACAATCAGGCGGACTTCCCGGCGCACGCCTTCTCCGGGCTGGTCGACACCCCAATGGTGACGACGATCCACGGCTTCTCGTCGGACCGCATCCTGCCGATGTACCAACCTTATCAGGATCGGGTGCACTACGTGGCGATCAGCGCGTCCGATCGCCATCCAGCCTTGCGGTATGCCGCCACGATCCACCACGGCATCGTGCTGGACGACTTTCCCTTCAACGCAGCGGGCAGCGACGATCTGCTGTTCTTCGGCCGCATCCACCCAGACAAGGGTGCGACCGAGGCGGTTGCCGCTGCGCGCGCAAGCAAGCGTCATCTCCACCTCTACGGGCTGGTGCAGGATCAGGGCTATTACGAGCAGGAGGTCCTGCCAGCCACCTCAGACCCCGAGATTGGCTATCACGGCGTAGTCGGTGGCGACGCTCGTGTCCGTGCGCTCGGCGAAGCGCGCGCGCTGCTACACCTGATCAATTTCGATGAGCCGTTCGGGCTGTCAGTGATCGAGGCGATGGCCTGCGGCACACCGGTGATCGCGACAAATCGAGGATCAATGCCTGAACTGATCGAGCACGGCGTCACCGGCTTTCTCGTGAGCAGCGTCGAGGAAGCTGTGGCCGCGATCGAGCGGGCTGGCGAGATCGATCGGGCGAGGGTGCGCCAAGCCGTCGCAGAGCGCTTCACCATAGACCGGATGGCGGACGATTACCTTCGGCTGTACCGCTGCATTCTGGGCATAAGCTGATCGGCCTCATCGGCTCGGGATGTCTCATAGGGCGGTTGAGGAGAGGCAGACCTAAAGCTTACGGCCAAAGCGGTAGCCGATCTGCTCCAGCCCTACCGCACGATAGAAGCCGTTGGCGTTGCGGACGGCGATCTCGCTGATCGTCTCTACCTCAGTGACCTTCCGCTTCGCAAAATCGCTACTCGCCGCATCGAACAGCGCGCGGCCAATGCCCCGCCGGCGATCGCGTTCGCGTACGATCAAGGCCGTGATTCTCCCGATCGTGCTACCTTGAAGTAGTGGAACGATGTGCCAGGCGAGACAACCTACCACCTCGCCTTCATGTGCGATCAGAATGGGTTCCTTGCGCGCAGCAGCGGCGGCAATCGATGTTCGCACGGCCGACGCGTCACTTCCGGGGTTTGTTGACGGCAGCAAGGCGGCAACCCCTTCCGCGTCGCCCGCTCGCGCGTTCCTGATCTGTAAACTCGGTGCAGCGGCAGCGATGGCCTCTTTAGTCCTCGCTGTGGCATCGAGACGCGGGCGCGGCGTCTCAGGATTTGATGTGCTGGATGATCGCGATCGCGCTTTGACAGGCGCCTTGATCTGGTCGTCCGCAGGCCGGCGCTTGGCACGCGGTTTGCGCTCTCCGACAGCATCCGGCGTGACACGCGCCGACTCTGCCCATGTCGAAGCTTCGCCTTTCTTCAGATACTCGGCGATCTGCTCGGCGGTCGCTGTGAGCCCAGCGTCCTCAATGCCGAACAGCGGTTTGCCCGCAGCATCTGCAAGCCCGAAAAAGCCGAAGTCGCCGACGCCGGGCTTGCGCTTCCGTGACTTGACGAGCTTCAGGCCGCGGTGGGCAGCCGCGGCGCGAAGCGTCTCCTCGTCCGTCGGCATCGGCTCAGGCGCGCTTCCTTGCCGGAGCCTTTGCTGCCGGCTTTGCAGCGGACTTTTTCGCAGGCGCCGCCTTCTTTGCCCCGGGCTTGGCAGTCGCAGCCTTCTCGCCGCCGCCTGAGCCCAGCGACTTCTTCAGCGCCGCCATTAGATCAACAACATTGCTGCCGCGCGGGTCGGCATCCTTGTCGTTCTCGATCGTGATCGTCTTGCCCTTCTTCTTGCGCTCGATCAGGTCCTTCAGCGCATCGACATAGCGATCGTGGAACTCGCCAGCATCGAACTTGCCGGACTTCTTGTCGATCAGCGTCTGGGCCAGATCGAGCAGATCGTCGTCAGGCTTGGTATCGCCGATCTCGCGGAAGTAGCTCGCCGCCTTGTGAACCTCGTCGGCGTAGCGCAGCGTCTCCATCACCATTCCACGGCCGCACGCCTTGATGCTGACGACATATTCGCGCCCGCGCATGGCGAGCTGCCCGAGGCCGATCTTGTGGCTGCGCTTCAGCGCCTCGCGCAGCACAACGAACGCTTCCTCCGCGAGATCATCGGCGGGCACGACATAATAAGGCTTGTCGAAGTAGATGGCATCAATGTCCTGGCTGTCGACAAACTGGGTAAGCTCCAGCGTCTTCTTGCTCTCCAGCTTGACGCCTTCGATCTCCTTCTCGTCGAGGAGGACATACTCGCCTTTCTCGTATTCGAAGCCTTTGATGATCTTGTCGACATCGATCGGCCCGATTCCCGGGACAGTTTTCTCATACTTGATGCGCTGGCCAGTCGGCTCATATATTTGGTGAAATGCGACTGCGGCGCCGCTCTTGGTGGCCGAAAAGATCTCGACCGGAATGGAGACGAGAGCGAGGCGTATCTGCCCGCGCCAATACGGCCTTGCTGCCACAACCACTCCCCTTCAGATGCGCAGCGTCAATCCCCGACCGCTACAGACGTTCCGCGATGCGGCTGGTGGGACGCAGAAGCGGCGCGCTGCATCGGAATACGAAACTGGACCTCCAGGCCAGACGGGCGCCAATCGAAGGAGCTTTGTCCGTGCAGCTGGCGCTCGACCATGGTCGTCACCATCCTCAGACCGAGAGCAGGTTCACGCTCGATCAAAACACCGCTCTCGCTGGTCTCTTGCCAGTGAACAAGCAGATCGTCGTCGCCGTTGAGACTCCAATTGATCGTGACCCGCCCTTCCTTGTGCAAGAGCGCGCCGTGAGAGGCCGCATTTTCAAGCATCTCATGCAGCAGTAGGGCGATCGGCTGGACCTGGGCGGGGCCGACCTGGACCGCTGGTCCCGTCGCCCGGACGCGGCGATGACCATAAGGCTCGATCTCGCCCAGGATAAGCCGGTCGATCTCTACCCCACGCCAGCGCCGCTCTGCTAGCAAGGCATGGGCCCGAGCCAGCGCATCGACCCGACCCTGTACGGCATGAGCATAAGCGGCAGCGTCGTCGGTTGCCGTCAGCCGCATGATGGATTGGACGAGCGCCAGAGCGTTCTTTGCGCGGTGATCGACCTCCTTGAGCAGCAGATGTTCGGCTGCCTCGAGGTCCTCCGCCGCCCGCCGTGCCGATACATCGATCTGTGAGGCGAAATAGAAGCAAAGCGTGCCATCTTCATCGAAGACCGGGCTGATCAACAATTGATTCCAGAAGGGACGGCCGTCCCGATGATAGTTGAGGATCTCGACCTCGAGCTCGCGTCGATCGATGATTGCGCTCCGGATTTCCTCGACCGTTGCAGGATCCGTCTCGGGCCCCTGTAGAAAGCGGCAGTTGCGTCCGAGGATTTCATCGCCGCTGTATCCGGTCATCTCCAGGAAGGCTGCGTTGGCCAGTACGATCGGATTGTCGGTCTGGCGCGGGTCTGTAACGACCATCGGCAGGCGAGTGCGCTCGAGAGCGAGAAGACCGAGCTTGTGCCGCTCACGAAGGCTGCCGACCGACGGGGCGGTAACAAGCTCGGCGCTGCTCCTGGTGAAAACGTCGGACGGCATCGCGACCTCTGAACAGCTTGGCATGCGGGGAGCCACAACCCGCTTCTAATAGGTAAAGCCGGCGCGTAGTCCGCGCCGGCCCTATCGGATCACGCGCCTGCGTGGAGCGAGTGCTTGAGGTCTCGAATCTCGTCATGTCCGTCTTTGACGATTACGTAAGCCGCGTCGATGTCCGCCATCACGGCCGGGCTGATCTCGCGGTCACGCTGCGCGTCTTCGAACTTGTGCTTGATGTGGTCTTCGCCGGCTTCGACTTGGTCGACGATCGTCACGTCGTCACTCGACATGCTGTTGCGCAGGTTGATGAACATGCGGTGTGCGCCCGCCAAAAGCGTGCCATCATCCTCAGGCGTGCCGCCAAGCGCGCGGACCTTGCTCTGCAAAGTGGTCGTCAGCTGCTGACGCTCGGCACCGCGGCGCTGGAAGATGCTCGAGAAGCGCGACGCGGACGCCTCCTTGGCAGCCTGCGTATAGCCGTCGGCACTGTCGATCACCGTCTCGATCAGCGAGTTCAAGATCTTGATGTCATATTCGGTGCTCATGCCATTCTCCTAACCGAAGTTACCCGCCATGAACGCGCGATCAGCGCAGAAGAGCCACATAGCGGCGGCTTAGCGCGCTTTTGCACCGCTGTTCCGATCTAAACGGTGTGATCGCACCGACGGTGGAACGACTTGCCTAAGCCGAGAATTGTCTCATTCGCCGAGGGGTTCATCATGATCAGCCGCACTACCAAGCCAGCTGCCGCCGACACACTGGCGACCTACCGGGCCAAGCGCGACTTCGCCAAGACCTTGGAGCCCTCCGGAGCGACGAAGGCGACCGCCGGCAACATCTTCATGGTGCAGAAGCACGATGCGACGCGGCTACATTACGATTTTCGGCTGGAACTCGACGGCGTGCTGAAAAGCTGGGCCGTCACCCGCGGGCCGAGCCTCGATCCCGACGACAAGCGCCTGGCCGTGCGCACCGAGGATCATCCACTAGACTACGCCACCTTCGAAGGCACGATCCCCAAGGGGCAATATGGCGGCGGCACGGTGATGCTGTGGGACACCGGCACTTGGGAGCCGCTTGCCGGCAAGGATCCGCGCAAGACGATCGAAGAAGGGCACCTTCACTTTTTCCTTCATGGCGAACGGATGAAGGGCGAGTGGATCATGATCCGGCTCAAGCCGCGCGGCAAGGAAAAGGGCGAGAACTGGCTGCTCCGCAAGGTCGCCGACGAGCATGTCGGCGGGTCCGACGATCTCGTGAGCACGCACCTGACCGGCGTGGGGAGCGGCCTCACGATGGCGGAGATAGCAGCCGGGAAGACTACCAAAGCCGCGGCGAAGAAGCCGAAGGTAACGACGAAAGCGACACCTTCAAAGGCGCGTGCGAAAGCCGAGAAGAGCGGCACGCCCCCGCCCTTCCAGCCTGTCCAGCTGGCCACGCTTGTCGACCATGTGCCGCCCGGCAACACCTGGGTGCACGAGATGAAATATGACGGATATCGCACCTTGATAGCGGTCGGCGGCGGAGATGGTCGTGCCTACACGCGCTCGGGCCTCGACTGGACCGACAAGTTCGCCGGGATCGTGGCCGACGCCGAGGCCCTCGGTGCCGACACAGCGCTGATCGACGGCGAGGCGGTGGTCGTCGACGGCGAAGGCAGGACCAGCTTCCAGGCGCTTCAGGCCGCGCTCAAGGATGATCCAGGATCGATACTCTACTACGCTTTCGATCTGCTCGCGTTGAACGGCGAGGACCTCACGAGCCTCCCGCTGCTCGACCGCAAGACCAGGCTCGCCGCACTTGTGGGCGAGGGCACGCCGCGCATCCGCTACTCCGATCATATCGTAGGCCGCGGCGAGGATCTGTTCGGTAGCTTCTGCGAGGCCGGGCTCGAAGGCGTGATCTCCAAGCGCGCGGACTCGATCTATTCGGGTTCGCGCTCGGGCAGTTGGGTGAAGACCAAGTGCATCCGGCGGCAGGAGTTCGTTATCGTCGGCTGGACACCATCGGACAAGCAGCGCGGCTTCCGCTCACTGCTGCTCGGCGTGCACGAAGGCGGCGCTTTACGCTACGCAGGCAAGGCGGGCACCGGCTTCACCGCGGACGAGATCGACAATCTGATGGGGCTGATGACGCCCCTAGAGACGAAGACGCCGACGGTGGAGGCGCCGCGTGTGGCGGTTCGCGGCGCACATTGGATCAAGCCGAAGCTGGTCGCCGAGATCGCCTATATCGAGATGACCAACGAAGGCGTGTTGCGCCACCCGAGCTATCTCGGCCTGCGTCTCGACAAGAAGGCCGAAGCGGTGGTCCTCGAGAAAGAGGCACCGGTTGCCGAAGTTGCCAAGGCGGCGGTCTCCACCATCAAGATCAGCAATCGCGAACGCGTGATCTTCCCCGAGGGCAAGCTCACCAAGGGCGAACTCGCCGACTATTATCAGGCCGTCTCTGAGATCATGCTACCTTGGTCGGGAAGCCGCCCGATCAGTCTCGTCCGTTGCCCGCAGGGTCGCGGCAAGAAGTGCTTCTTCCAGAAGCATGACGCCGGCGCGTTCGGCGATCACGTCCATCAGGTCGGCATCGCCGAAAAGGACGGGCATGAGGAAGCCTATCTGTTCGTCGACGATCCCGACGGCCTGCTCACCTGCGTGCAGATGGGCACCATCGAATTCCACGGCTGGGGCTCGAGGATCGAGGATGTCGAGAAGGCCGATCGGCTCGTCTTCGATCTCGATCCCGACGAAGGGCTGGACTTCAAGGACGTAATATCCGCCGCCTTCCACGTGCAGGACCTGCTGGCACAGATCGGCCTGACGACCTTTCCAATGGTCACGGGCGGCAAGGGCGTGCACGTCATCGCGCCACTCACCCCGCAGGCGGAGTGGCCAGCGGTCAAGGATTTCGCGCATCGTTTCGCGATGGCGCTGGCGCAGGCCGATCCTGCCCGCTTCACCGCCGCGCTTGCAAAGGCCAAGCGCACCGGCCGCATCTTCGTCGATTACCTGCGCAACCAGCGCGGCGCGACCGCTGTAATGCCCTACAGCGCACGGGCACGCGACTTTGCGCCGGTTGCCGTGCCCGTTACCTGGGAGGAGCTGAGAAGCCTCGACAAGGCGTCTGGCTGGCACATCGGCGACGCCGCCGACCTCGTGAAGCGCGCGGCATCGAAGGCGCTGCGTGGCTGGGGCCGCGCCGATCAGGTCCTACCCGACCTGTGAAGATCGCCACCTACAATGTGAACGGCATCAACGGGCGCCTTCCCGTCCTGCTGCGTTGGCTGAGCGAACGTCAACCCGACATCGTCTGCCTGCAGGAGTTGAAGGCGCCTGACGAGAAGTTTCCGGAGCAGGCCATCCGCGATGCCGGCTATGGCGCGATCTGGCAGGGGCAGAAGAGCTGGAACGGCGTCGCCATCCTCGCGCGCGGCACTGACCCGGTCGAGACCCGACGCGACCTGCCGGGCGATCCGCAAGACCTCCAGAGCCGCTATATCGAGGCGGCGGTGAATGGCGTATTGGTCGGCGGGCTCTACCTGCCCAACGGCAATCCGCGACCTGGACCCAAGTTCGACTACAAGCTCGCCTGGTTCGAGCGGCTGATCGAACATGCTACGACGCTCTTCGACACAGACGCGCCGGTGATCCTCGCCGGCGACTACAACGTCATGCCGACCGAGCAGGACGTCTACAAACCCGAGCGTTGGACTGACGACGCGCTATTCGCGCCCGAGGTACGGGCTGCCTACGCGCGGCTGCTCGCGCAAGGCTGGACCGATGCGTTGCGTGCGCTGCACCCGGACGAGACGATCTACACCTTCTTCGATTACTTCCGGAACGCGTATGCTCGCAACGCCGGGCTGCGCATCGATCACCTGTTGCTGAACAAGCCTGCGGCGGCCCGGCTGCGTACGGCGCAGGTCGATCGTGATGTTCGCGGGTGGGAGAAGACCAGCGATCATGCCCCGGTGTGGATCGAGCTATCGGCACGTCCAGGCCGTAATCCGCAAGAAAGACAAAGGTAAGCTGAGTGATCAATGCGAAGCTGACCGGCCCGCACCTCGCTCCACTTTCGGGCAGTGCTCCGAACGCGCTCGTCGTGCTGATTCATGGCTATGGATCCAATGGCGCTGACATGATCGGACTGGCCGGGCTCATCCGGCCGCTGCTTCCGGATGCGGCCTTCGTTGCGCCTAACGCTCCGTCCAGCATGCCGCACATGGCGAGCGCGTATCAGTGGTTTTCGCTACAAACGCTATCGCCGGCCGAGTTCCTGCAAGGCGCGCAAGCCGCGGCTCCGGCGCTCGACGCATTCCTGGACGAGGAACTCGCAGATGCCGGCCTGACGGACGACCGCTTGCTGCTCGTCGGCTTCAGCCAAGGAACTATGATAGCCCTGCACGTCGGCCTGCGCAGATCGCAGACGCCGGCCGGCATAATCGGCTTTTCGGGCATTCTCGTCGCTCCTGAACGCCTTGCTGCCGAAGTGCGAAGTCGCCCGCCCATTCTACTGGTTCACGGGACAAGCGACGAGGTGGTTCCTTTCCGATCGCTTGACGCTGCGGCAGGAGCGCTGCGATCGGCCCGGCTTGAGGTCGAGACCCATGTCTCGCAGGGAGCGGGCCATACCGTCGATCAGGGCGGCCTCGCCGCAGCAGCCGCGTTTGCCAATCGCGTGCTCGGCTGAAGGAGCGCAATGCTGGACGTGCCTCGTGCTGATCACTGCGCCGAGTTCGAGGCGGCGGCGCCGGAGACTTTTCTGGCGAACCTCAAGCTCTCTCCAGATGGACCAAGGGCTCAAAGCGCTAAGCTCTTGTCGAGCGTGACTTGCCTGCAGAGCGGCTGACCCACGACGATGCCGCCTCGCCGCCGAGTACGGAGTTGTCGTACTGGGCGAGCAGGTCTGCGGCGTCAGAATACACGGCCATTGCGCCAGCTTCGCGCATCTCAGCCTCCTTGAACGGGCCGGAAGTCAGTCCGATTGCGGCGATGCCTGCCTTTGCTGCTGCCGTGATGTCGTACGGCGTGTCGCCGATGACGACGGCCTCGTGCGGTTCGACGCCTGCTTTGTCGAGTGCCGCACCGAAGATGTCCGGCGCGGGCTTCGACGTTTCGACGTCGTCGATGCTGGTGGAGTCGTCGAGCACGTCCCTGAGGCCGAGCAGGTCCACATAATGATCGAGTTCGTCGGCCTTGGCGGAAGACGCGAGCAAGACTTTGCGCCCGCTTGCATGCACGCGCCTGAGCAGCGTGGCGGCATCCGGGAAGGCGCGTACCTGATCCAGGTACATTGTCTTGAAATAATCACCGTGGCGGGACGAAAGCCTCTCCACCATCTCGACAGTGGCGTTAGGTAGCAGCGTCGGCACGAGGAGGTCGCCACCCTTGCCGATCTGCGCCCGGATGTCGTCGAGTTCCTGCGGCCGCCCCTCATCGCGAAAGGCGAATGCCCAGGCGTTCACATGCTGCTCGTTGCTGTCGACCAGTGTGCCGTCGATGTCGAAGAAGACTGCCCTAAGTGTCACCCGCGCCTCCCATGTAATCGATCCCAAAACAACCGAATTCTCGCATCGCTCCCGAACCGCTCTGTCGTGGAACGCCGCGCCGGCCCCGCGGGTTCAAGCTAACATATTGATACGCAATGATTGAGGCGGCGGTCACTGGGTGCCGGTGCGCTCAACATGCCTGCACAAGGACGCATCCATGCTGAAGTTGAAGCCTCTTGCACAACAGGTCGTCGTGATCACGGGGGCGAGTTCGGGCATCGGGCGTGTCACCGCCAAGGCCTTCGCGGCGCGGGGAGCCAAGGTGATGCTCGTGGCGCGCAACGAAGCGTCGCTTGCTGAGGTGGTTGCCGAGATCGAGGCGGCGGGCGGAGTGGCAAGCTACGCAGTCGCCGATGTTGGCTACGGCGAGCAGGTTCGCGCAGCGGCAGATGCCGCGATCGCCCGCTTCGGGCGCATCGACACCTGGGTCAGCAATGCCGGCACTGCGATCTACGGCAAGCTGATCGACACGCCGATGGCCGAGCACGAGCAGCTTTTCCGGACCAACTACTTCGGCGCGGTCAACAGCGCACTCACTGCGATCCCGCATCTTAGGGACGCTGGCGGCGCGATCATCACGATCGGCTCGATCGCTGCCGACATACCCTCGCCCATCCTCAGTGCCTATTCGGCATCGAAGCATGCGGTGAAAGGCTTCGTCGACTCGCTGCGCACGGAGATCGCGGCCGACGCCCTGCCGATCGCGATCACGCTGATCAAGCCGGCGGGCATCGACACGCCGATCGCCCAGCACGCCGCCAAACATGTCGATGGCGAGCCGCTGATCCCGATCCCGGTCTACGATCCGCAGCTTGTCGCCGAAGCCATCCTGGATGCCGCAGAGCATGTCCGCCGTGAGATCACGGTCGGCGGCGTGGGGCGCCTGCAGGTGCTGGCAGGCACGCACTTTCCGGCGCTGCTCGATCTGGCTTCGGTAGCGCTCGCACGCGTGATGTCGAACCCGGAGCGCCCTCAAACGCGATCCTCCACGATCTTTTCACCCGATCAGCCCGGCCAGGAACGATCGGGCGTCCAAGCCGGGCGCCGCTTCAGCCTGTACACGCTGGCCGAGCGGAACCCGCTGCGATCCAATCTCCTGATCCTTGGGGCGCTGGCAGGAGGATTGGGCCTGCTGGCAAGCCGTCGCCTTCGTGCCGGTCAACCATAAACAGCGGCGACGCGAACGGAACGTGTGCGCCAAACCGATCGTTCTAAGGCCTAGTTATCAGGAGCATTTATGACAGACATCCGCGATGTCGAGGTTCGTGACGACGCGCCTGCGACAACCGCCAAATCGAGCGCCGGACGCGACGCCGCCACCGCGTCACTGATCGACGTGAAGGGCGATCATGTGATCGGCCGCGCCGTCACCATCAACAAGCCGGCTACCGAGTTATACGCGTATTGGCGGGATTTCTCGAAGCTTGGCACCTTCATGGACAATGTCGAGCGGATCGACGTGCTCGACGACAGACGGTCGCACTGGGTAGTGAAGGCTCCCGGCGGCAAAACTGTCGAGTGGGACGCCCGCATCACCGAAGAGCGAGAAGGCGAGATGATCGCGTGGACGTCCGAAGATGGCGCCGACATTGCCAATTCCGGCCGCGTCGAGTTCCGCGATGCTGGCGCACGCGGCACGGTGGTTGTGGCGACCATCGCCTATGATCCGCCGGGCGGCGCCATCGGCAAACTGATCGCCAAGATGTTTCAGCGGGAGCCCGCCATCCAGGCGCGACGCGATCTCAGGCGCTTCAAGCAGCTGATGGAAACCGGCGAGATCGCCACATCGTCGCGCACGCAGGCGCAGCTCGAAGAGGAGAAGGCCTGATGCGCGCCCTGGCTTGGCACGGCAAACACGACGTCCGCGTCGACACGGTCGATGATCCCGAGATCCTCAATCCGCGTGACTGCATCATCAAGGTCACCTCCACTGCGATCTGCGGATCGGACCTTCACCTGTACGACGGCTACATCCCGACGATGAAGGCCGGCGACGTGCTCGGCCATGAGTTCATGGGCGAAGTGGTCGAGATCGGCTCTAAGTCCACGCTCAAGAAGGGCCAACGCGTGGTGGTGCCGTTCACTATTGCGTGCGGCAGCTGCTATCATTGCGGCAAGCATCAATATTCTGCCTGCGATAACGGCCTCCCCGCCGACAATCAGGACATCGCGCAGGAGCTGTACGGCCAGCCGATGTCAGGCCTGTTCGGGTACAGCCACATGACCGGCGGTTTCGCCGGCGGCCAGGCTGAATATGTCCGCGTCCCCTTCTCGGATGTAGGCCCGATCGTGATCCCCGACGGCGTCGATGACGACAAGGTGCTGTTCCTGTCCGACATCCTGCCGACCGGCTGGCAGGCGGCCGAGTTCGCCCAAATCGAGCCGGGTGACACCATCGCGGTGTGGGGTTGCGGCCCGGTCGGCCTGTTCGCGGTGCAGTCGGCGTTCCTCATGGGGGCCGAGCGCGTGATCGCGATCGATCATTTCCCGCACCGGCTGGAGCTTGCCAAGAAGTTCGGCGCCGAGACCATCAACTTTGAGGAAAGCGCCGTCTACGACGCCCTGATGGAGATGACCGGCGGCATCGGCCCGGACGCATGCATCGACAGCGTCGGCCTGGAGTCACACGGCTTCTTCGTCGACAACGTCATCGACCAGATCAAAGCGTCCACGTTCCTTGGCACGGATCGTCCGCACGCCAATCGGCAGGCGATCATCGCGTGTCGCAAGGGCGGCCGCATCTCGATGCCGGCGGTGTATGGCGGCTTCGTCGACAAGTGGCCGCTCGGCGCCTTCATGGAGAAGGGGCTGACGCTCAAGACCGGGCAGACCCACGTGCAGCACTATCTGCCCGGGCTCTTGAACGCGATCATGGAAGACAAGATCGATACGACCTTCCTGATCTCGCATCGCCTGCCGCTCGAGCAGGCGCCCGAAGGCTACAAGATGTTCCATGACAACCAGAACGAAGTGACCAAGGTCGTGCTTAAGCCCGGCCTGGCGCTCGCTGCCGAATAGGAGAAACACCATGGCCGACAAATTTGCGATCGTAACCGGCGCCTCGACGGGCATCGGCTTTGAGCTTGCCCACCTGGCTGCCAAGAGCGGTTATGATCTCCTCATCGTCGCGGATGAGCCGCTGATCGAGGCGGCGGGAAGCGACATCCAGCAGCATGGTGTGTCGGTGCAGTCGATCGAAGCCGATCTTTCGACTATCGACGGCGTCGATCGGCTGCTGGAGGCGGCGCAGGGACGCAAGATCGATCTGCTCTGCGCTAATGCCGGCCGTGGTCTCGGCCACGGGTTCCTCGATCAATCGGTCAGCGACTGGCGTCGGGTGATCGACACCAATATTACCGGAACGCTCTATCTCCTTCAGAAGGTGCTGAAGGAGATGACGGCGCGCGATGAGGGCAAGGTGCTGATCACCGGCTCGATTGCGGGCTTCATCCCAGGTAGCTTCCAGGCGGTCTACAACGGCTCCAAGGCCTTCGTGGACAGTTTCGCCGACGCGATCCGCAACGAGTTGAAGGACTTCAAGGGCGTTCAGATCACCACGCTGATGCCAGGGCCGGTGGAGACGGAGTTTTTCCATACCGCCGGGATGGACGACACCAGCGTCGGTGCGTCAGACAAAAAGAGCGATCCGGCCGATGTCGCCACGGATGGCTGGGACGCGCTCATGGCCGGCCATGCTCACATCGTGTCGGGTTGGAAGAACAAGCTTCAGGTCGCTGCAGCACATGTCACTCCGGCCGCTGTTCTTGCCGAGCAGCATCGCAAGATGGCAGAGCCCGGTTCGGACCAGTCCTGATCGGCGCGCTGGCAGGGTTGACGTTCAGGCCCGGCGGATCGAAGGAACGATCTGCCGGTTGGCGCGTCAACGCTGCCGGTACACTCAGAGGAGCAGGACTATGAAGCTTGTACAGATGTTGGCCGTTGGTGGTCTCGTTCTTGCCGCGGCAAGCCCGGCGCTCGCACAGAAGACGGTGCAGACCACGACAACCGTAACCAAGGTGCACAGCCCGCTCCACATCCTTCCGCATCACAACCACAAGATCTGCAAGACCCGCCGCCATCACGGCCGCGTGACCCGGAAGTGCTATTATCATTGATAAGACCGCCAGCGCGGCGCGGAGCGTGCTTTAGGTAATTCCTTCGCTGTTGGGGGCTTCAATCAGGACGGGACGGTTGCCATCTGGCGCCGTCCCGTTTTCATTTCGGATTGCCAACACGTCGCCTGCGCTTAGCATCGGATCCTCTGCAACTTCAAAGGCAATCGACTGTTCCAGCTTCTTCAGATATCCCAAGGAGTTGCGAGATGGCGGACGATACCCACACAGATGCTGGACGACGCAACCTCCTGATCGGTGCCGGCACGCTGGGCGCGCTCGGTATGGTCGCTCAGGGTCACGCTCAAGTGCCTGCCAATCCCCGTTCGGCCGGTCCGATCGCTGCGGGGCGCGATAGTCAGCTTACAGGTAAGGTTGCCTTCGTCACGGGAGCCGCGCGCGGCATCGGTCGCGCTATCGCGGTCGAACTGGCTGCAAACGGTGCCAACGTCGCGATCTTCGATATTGCAGGGCCGGTAAGCCGGGCTTCGAATGCCAAACCAGCGACGCCTGAAGATCTCGCCGAGACCATGCGCCAAATCCAGGCGCACGGCCGCCGCTGCATCATGATCCGCGGTGACATCCGGAAGATCGATCAACTCCGCGCCGCACATGATCGTGTGCTGAGCGAACTCGGGCGGATCGATATCGTGGTCGCCGATGCGGCCATCCAGCGGTGGAAAGCCATTGCCGAGATGGAGGACAGCGACTGGTACGATGTCATCGACAACAATGTGAACGGCACCGCCAACACCGTGCGCGCTTTCTGCAAGACCATGCTGGCGCAGGGCAGCGGGCGCTTCATCCTGATCTCGTCGATGCAGGGCAAGCACGGCACGGCAGGCGCGAGTTCATACTCCGCCTCCAAGCATGCCATTATCGGCCTGATGAAGTCCGCAGCCGAGGAATTCGGCAAGAACGGTGTGACGGTGAACTGCATCCTGCCCGGCCTCGTCGACACTGCGCTCACCCGCTACCCGGAGCGGTGGAGCCATGTGATCGGCGAGACGATGGAAAACCCACCGAAGAACCCGTCCGAAGCCGAGACCTGGAATAACCGTGCACCGCGCGTGCCGCTGCGTGTGGCCTGGCTCAAGGCTGAGGATATATCACCCATGGCGGTATTCCTGGCGTCCGATGCAGCGGCGATGTGCACCGGCGCGAACTACGAGGTCACCGCCGGCGACAGCGCGCAGGACGTCTGAGGCACGGGCGGACCAGTCGTCCGCCCGCATGCACAGCCTAGAAGTGGTGAGTGCAGACGGCGAGAAGAAGGATGATCGGGAGCGGGATGCCGATAAGCCAGAGCAGGATCGAACGCATTTCCCGGTATCCTCTTCTTCATGTTGGTACAGTGGCGTAATCATTATCCAAGCATCAGGTTCCGCGGGCTGATGCCTAGTTGCGGTTCTTCTCACCAGCAGGCACCTCATCGGTCTTCTCCCGCATGAGAAGAGCCAGACCCGCGGCGACGATCAGCAACGCCGCGCCCTGCTTGGTTCCTCCGCGCTTGCGCAGTGTCGCCAGGCCGAAGGTCGACAGGGCCGATGAGACCATCCCGATCTTCGGCAGCCCCACTGCCGATACGAGGCGTGAACTCGCGCGAGAGACCAGGTAATTGCCTTTGAATGACGCTTGAGGCAGCAGCGGCGGATCGGCAGGTTTGGCCGGCGGCGGTGCGTCACCCAGCCCCTTCGGCTTGCCCGCTTCTTCGCTCGCGTCGCTCGTGGCGACATGATCGGCCACCCACGCGCCACGCTGACCGAGCGGCTTTTCGGCGCCGTGCGTGCTGTCCGCGGCTGTCTGATGTTCGAGCTCGGCATTCAGTTCAGCGCCGAACAGCAGCACGTAGCTCGACAGATACAGCCAGGTCAGCATGATCACCACGGCACCGAGCGAGCCGTAGGTCGCGTTGTAATTGCCGAAGTTCGCGACATAGAGGCCGAAGCCCGCGGTCAGCAGCAGCCACATCAAGGCGGAGAAGATCGAGCCGGGCGTCAGCCAGCTCCACTGCGGCTTCGTGCGCGACGGGCCGAACCGGTAAAGCGCAGCCGCTCCGGCAGCACCGGCGAGGATTAGCGCCAGATAGGACAGCAGCTTGCCGATCACGAGCACCACGCTCGGAGCACCGGGGATGAGCGCCTCCAGGTGCCCCAGAGCGGCGATCGCGACAAGCGCGACGATAGCCACCACGACACCTACCGCAGTCATTCCGAGCGTCAGAAGGTTGAGCCTGAAGAAACTCCGCTTTTCATGCTCCTCATACGCGATGTTAAGTGCCGTCACGATGGAACCGGCGCCGTTACGCGCGCCGTAGAGCGCCAGTGCCAGCGCGAGCAGCAAGCCGAAGCCCTTCTTGCCGCCCGACGTCGTGACGACGTTCATCAGCTGATCACCGATCAGCTTGGCGGCGTCCTTTGGCATGACCGACGTCAGCGACTGCATGTTGAGGATGACGGTCTTGGGCTCGGCGACGATGCCGTAGCTCAACACGATTGCGCCGAGTAGCGGAACGAGAGCCAGGAAGCCGTAGAAGGCCACGCCGGCCGCGACCAGCCCGATATTGTCGTTGCCAGCCTCCTTCCAGGCCCGCAGCGCGACCTGCTTCCAGCCTTCGAGCGGTATCGCCCACGGGCTCGCTGCATCGGCGCCGGCTAAGGTCTTGGACGGAAGGTAGCGACGAAGTCTGGTTGCCACGATGATCAAGTCCCCCCAAACGTCAACGCTTTAGAAAGCAAAAGAGCTCCGGTGAAACAACCGGTTGTCCTGTGCTTTACCGATCTCGATCTGCGGAGCGCGGCTTCCGTTGGAACGGCCAGGTCGTGACTTCACCTGCAAATAGCGCCCACCAGACGATGAACGGCTGCGCAAGCAGGCGCGGCCCATGATAGCCCCACCCAAGCCCGGTTCCGGCCGACAGATCGTCAATGGCGTGCTTGATATTGGCCGGAAAGACGCAGACCGCGTACAGCGCCAGCATCACTCCGGCCAGCCGCCTCGTCCGCGGTATGATCAGCCCGATCGCGCCGAGAACCTCGCAGATGCCGGTGATCTGCACCGTCTGCAATGGGTAAGGCACCCACGCGGGCACGATCCGCATGAAGAAGCCCGGCGAATGCAGATGTGCCACGCCGGCAAACAGGTAGATCGGAGCAAGCACCCACCGCGCGAGCAGAACCGTCCTCTTCATATCAGCTCCGCAATGGGTGAGCAGGCGAGAACCAACGCTGGCTGGGGCGGCAGGATTCGAACCTGCGAATGGCGGCACCAAAAGCCGCTGCCTTACCACTTGGCGACGCCCCAACGGCGCCGCGTCCCTAGCCGAGCTTATCCCGCGATGGAAGCCTGCCGCTTGCCTTTCGTTGGCCGGCAACCCTAGGTCGTAGTGATGGCCATTCCCCAAAGCCCTGCCTCGCCGCTCTTCCTGCGCGAAGCCGAAATCCGGCGCGGTATCGAGCTGATGCATTTCGGCCATGGCCGGCTGTTCGAGACGCTCGACGCGCAGCTTGAGGCGCAGGGCCTCGGCCGTGCGCACCACCGCGCGCTCTACTTCGTCGCGCGGCAGCCGGATCTGCCGGTGAGCCGCCTGCTCGCGCTGCTCGGCATCACCAAGCAATCGCTCGGCCGCGTGATCACCGAGCTTTCCGCGCGGGAGATGATCGAGGCGAGGACAGGCCGGGATGATCGGCGGCAGCGCCTGCTCCGCCTGACCCCCGCCGGAATCGCGCTGGAAGCCGAGCTGTTCGATCTGCTGCGCGCGCGCATGTCGGCGGCCTATGTCGATGCCGGGCCGGCGGCGGTGGCTGGCTTCTGGCTGGTGCTGGAGGGGCTCGTCCCGCCTGCCGATCGCCCGATGGTGCAACGCCTGCGCGGCTAGCCTCGGCGCGCCGCCGCTGCCATCTCTTCGTTGCGACGCGCGGAAGCGGCGAGCACATCGGCCATCAGCCGGTCCAGCGCACGATCCCGATCGATTACGTCGAGCCCAGCGCGTGTCGAGCCGCCGGGGCTCGCAACCCGATCGGCAAGCGCCGCCGGACTTTCATCGGCGTCGGCGGCAAGCTCCGCCGCACCCTGCACTGTCGCGAGCGCAAGGCGTGCTGCCTGATCCGCCGGCAGACCTTGCGCCTCACCGGCCTTGGTCAGCGCATCGATGAAGCGGAACAGGAACGCCGGCCCGCAGCCGGACAATGCCGACGCACGCCCGAACAGGGCCTCGTCCTCGATCCATTCGGTGATGCCGAGCGGGGCGACCAACGCCTGTGCCTCCTCGCGCACAACGGCACTCGTCTGCGTATCCGTGTGGAGTAGCATGACGCCCTTGCCGATCGCCGACGGTGTGTTGGGCATGACCCGGACGATCGCACGACGGCGTGGGAAGCGACGTGCGAGCGATGCCATTTCCACGCCCGCTAGCACCGATACAATCAGTGTCCCCTCATCGACTGCCGGGGCGAGCAGCGACACCGCCTCGTCCAGCTTCTGCGGCTTCATCGCGAGCACCAGCACCGCGGGCGCTTCGCCCCGCGGCGGGGTGGTTAGCACCGTCACGCCCTCAATGGGAGCGCCGGAAGGTCGCAGCACCGTGATCCGCTTTGGATCGATCCCGCTGCCGAGCCAGCCGCGCAGCATCGCGCCGCCCATGTTGCCGGCGCCGGCCAGCCAGATCGGCCCGCCACCAGGGGCAGGCGCGCTCGTCATGCCTCTCCGCGCGTTTCGATCAGTGCCGAGGCAATGGCGTCAGCCGGCGTCTTGTCGCCCCACAGCACGAACTGGAAGACGGGATAGAAGCGTTCGCACTCGTCGATCGCCGTCTCGATCAGCGTCTCGGCCTGATCGAGGCTGAGGATGCTGTCGTCGTCGCCCTCGATCAGGGTCGCGTTTCGGTACAGCGCGAGGCCGGACGACGCCCAGAGCTCGAAATGGCCGAGCCAGAGCTGCTCGTTGATCAGGCCGATCGTCTCATAAACCGTGATGCGCTTGTCGGCGGGCACTCGGATGTCGGGCAGACAAAGAAACTGCAGGACGCGATCCTCCGGCCGCCAGACGCCACGGAGTTCGTACTGGGTCCAGCTGCCCTGCACGGTGGCGATGATCTCGTCGTCGCCCACGCGCTCGCTGGTCCAGCCATGCGCCTCGAAATAGGCTTCGAGCATGTCGATCGGAGCGTTGGCATCGTTGCGCTCGGCTTCGAGATCGTCGAGGTTCATCGCTGCCCCCTAACGCACCCGCTACGGCGCGCCAAGCATGACGACCCTCAGGTTTCGAACCAAAGAAGGGCTTAGCAGCGGATAGTTGTGGAGAAGTCAGGCGATCGGCGGCGGCGTATCCGACGTGGGAGCCCCGGTCTCGTGCAGCCTGCCCTCGATCTTGTCGAGGCGCGCCTTAAGCGTCTCCGCCTCATCCCGCGCCGCAGCCGCCATCGCCTTCACCGCATCGAACTCTTCGCGGCTGACGAAGTCCATGCCACCGAAGAAGCCCTTGGCGCGCTCGCGCATCTGCGCCTCGGCCTCGCGCCCGGCGCCCGCCACGGTGCCGGCGAGCCCGTTCATCATCTTAGCAAGATCGTCAAAGAAACGGTTCTCGGACTGCATGGCTCACTCCCCGCGCAACGATGCGCCTGTCAGAGCTGAACTTGGGTGCTCGTCCCCGTCGGCGCAAGCGCGCCCGGTCCCGGGTTCAGTATTTCGATCGAGTGGTTGAGCCAGGCTGCGAAGCAGAGCCACGCGAGATATGGCAGCATCAGCAGCGCAGCGCGCGAGCGGATGCGCGCGAAGGCAAGCGTCGTTGCAAGCGTCGCCACGATCATCAGCAGGATGATGGCGAACGCAGCGCCGATCTGGTGCGCTGCGAAAAAGGTCGGGGACCAGGCAAGATTGAGAGCGAACTGCACCGCAAACAAGCCGATCGCGATGCCACGGCCGCTCGCACCCTTGGCATAGACGATCATGGCAAGCGCGAAGCCGACCAGGATATAGAGGAGCGTCCAGGCGACCGGAAACACCCAGCCGGGCGGCATGGCGGACGGTTTTGCTAGCGTGGCGAACCAGCTATTGGAGCTTCCCGATCCCGCCAGCGCGCCTGACAGTATCCCGAGGAACAAGATCAGCGGCACCGTCACCAACGCTACCCGCAGGAAGGACATCCGCAACTGCCCTGGTGATGCCAGTTCGCTCATCTCGCCGTCCCGATCGCGCTTTACTGCGACGACGCGGTAGAGCGTTGTTGCAACGCGTCAACTGCCGGTGTCATGCGACTGTTTCATTGCGGTAACTAGAAATTCGACATTGCCTTCCGGCCCCGTGATCGGGCTGGTGGCGATCCCTGCCACGCTCCAGCCGATCGTGCCGAGCCAGGCGGTTACCTGCTCGCATACGCGCTGATGCACCGCCGGATCACGAACGACGCCGCCCTTGCCCACCTCACCGCGCTCCGCCTCGAATTGCGGTTTGATCAACGCCGCCAGCCGTGCGCCGGGGCGCGCCAGATCGAGCGCCGCCGGGAGGACCTTGCGCAGCGGAATGAAGCTCGCATCGCAAACGACGAGATCGATTACATCGGGCACCTGATCGCGGGTGAGAAGGCGCGCGTTGGTGCGTTCCAGCACCACGACGCGCGGGTCCTCGCGCAGCTTCCACGCAAGCTGGCCATGGCCGACATCAACGGCATAGACCTTCGCAACGCCGCGCGTGAGCATCACGTCGGTAAAGCCGCCGGTGGAGGCGCCGACGTCGACCGCAGTCGATCCCGCCACGTCCCACGCGGCTTCGCTAAAGGCATGATCCAGCTTGAGCCCACCGCGCGACACCCAGGGATGATCGCGGCCCTTGACCTCCAGAGGCGCGTCGACCGACAACCCGTGTCCGGCCTTGGTGATCCGCTGGCTTCCTGAAAACACGAGGCCGGCGAGGATCAGCGCCTGAGCGCGGGTTCTGCTCTCCGCGAGACCGCGATTTGTCAGAAGCTGATCTGCACGGACGCCCTTGGTCATGCAAGGCTTCCAAGATGCGTTTCACGCAATCGTACGATGATTACGCGCACTTGAAACATTATTTCGTGGCGCATATCTTACGTTTCGTCGCAGGGCAACGTCCGTCCCCCTCCTCCATCAGGCGTTGTCCTGCGCGCCATAGCAAGGGAAAAATCATGCGCACTCTCGAGAACGTGGCCATGGCCATGGCGTTCCTGGGCGCTCAGTCGCTCGCGATCGCCACGATCCTGATCCACTAGGCAAGCCGCGGCATACCGTCGCGCCTCGCTCCTGGCCTCAAGGCCGGATGTCCAAGCCGCCAAGGGAAACCTCGGCGGCTTCTTCATGTCCGGCGCTGATCGCTCAGGCTCGTGCTCCGCCAACAACGCCGACAGAATTGTGGCGTAACGCCTTCAGCACCGCTGCGACGATCCCGTCGGCGTCGAGCCCGGCTTCGGCATATTGCTTCTCCGGCTTGTCGTGCGACTGGAAGATGTCCGGCAGGCGCAGGGTGCGTATCTTCAGGCCAGTGTCTGTCAGTCCTTCGTCGGATGCAAGCGTCAGCACGTGCGCACCGAGGCCGCCGACGGCGCCCTCCTCGACCGTGACGACCACCTCGTGCGTGGTGCACAGCTTGCGGATCAGCGCTTGGTCGAGCGGCTTGGCAAAGCGCAGATCGGCAACCGTGGTAGAAAGCCCCTGCGCATCAAGCCGGTCAGCGGCTCTCAACGCCTCCTCAAGCCTGGTGCCGAGTGACAGGATAGCAACCTTCTTGCCTTCGCGTACAACCCTGCCCTTGCCGATCTCGAGCCGCTCGGGCGTCGCCGGTAGAGCGACGCCCGTTCCGTTGCCACGCGGGTAGCGCAGCGCGATCGGGCCCTCATCGTGCAGTGCGGCGGTGTAGACCATGTGGACGAGTTCGGCCTCGTCCGCGGCCGCCATCACGACGAAGTTGGGCAGTGTCGCCAAATAGGTCACATCGAACGAGCCGGCATGGGTCGAGCCATCGGCCCCAACCAGTCCCGCACGATCGATCGCGAAACGCACCGGCAAATTCTGGATCGCGACGTCGTGGACAACCTGATCATAGGCACGCTGCAGAAAGGTCGAATAGATCGCGCAGAACGGCCGCATGCCCTGCGCCGCTAGCCCCGCCGCAAAGGTCACGGCGTGCTGCTCGGCGATACCGACATCGAACGCGCGATCGGGATGCGCCTTGGCAAACTTGTCGACGCCCGTACCCGATGGCATCGCCGCCGTGATCGCGCAGATCCGCTCATCGGTTTCCGCAAGCTTCGCCAAGGTCTCGCCGAACACATTTTGATATGACGGCGGACCAGGCTCTGCCTTCACCTGCGTACCCGTCACGACGTCGAACTTCTGGACGCCATGATACTTGTCCGCCGCCGCCTCGGCCGGGCCGTAGCCGTGACCCTTCTTGGTGACGACGTGGATCAGGATCGGGCCTTGGGCGGCGTCGCGGACATTCTCCAGCACCGGGATCAGGTGATCGAGATTGTGGCCGTCGATCGGGCCGACATAGTAAAAGCCCAGCTCCTCGAACAGCGTGCCGCCGATCGCCATACCGCGCGCATATTCATCGGTCTTGCGCGCTGCATCGGCGAGCGGCCGCGGCAGCCGGCTGGCGAGGCGCTTGGCGAGATCGCGTAATGACAGGAACGGCCGGCTCGACACCATGCGCGCCAGATACGCCGACAGCCCGCCCACCGGCGGCGCAATTGACATATCGTTGTCGTTGAGGATCACGACCAGCCGGTTGCCGGCGGCCTCCGCGTTGTTCATCGCCTCATACGCCATTCCCGCCGACATCGCGCCGTCGCCGATCACTGCGATGCCTTTGCCGGGTTTGCCGGCAAGCTTGTTCGCCGTCGCGAAACCGATCGCCGCCGAGATCGATGTCGACGAATGCGCCGCGCCGAACGGATCATATTCGCTCTCGGCCCGCTGGGTAAAACCGGAGAGACCTCCGCCCTGACGCAGCGTGCGGATACGATCGCGCCGCCCGGTCAGGATCTTGTGCGGATAGGCCTGATGGCCGACGTCCCAGATAAGCTTGTCGTCGGGCGTGTTGAACACGTAATGGATCGCGGTTGTCAGCTCGACCACGCCCAGCCCGGCCCCCAGATGACCCCCCGTGACCGAAACGGCAGACACCATCTCCATGCGCAGCTCGTCGGCGAATTGACGCAGCTGCTCCGGCTTCAGCTTTCGAAGGTCGGCTGGGATGTCGACCTTGTCCAGAAGGGGGGTCACGGGACGTTCGGACACTCGCTATCTCCTTGAGCCCGCTGACTACGCCAAGCGATCGGCGGTGTCGAACGGTGAACAAAGCTTAATCCATGGAACGACGCCGCCGACCCGCTCCGCCCGCATGCTCAGCCAGAAATCAGCCGACTGTGGCCGCGGCGGCACACTCTGCGCAGGTGCCATGCACCTCGATGACCGGCCGCTCGGCCACGAAGCCGGACTTCTCGGCAGCCTCGCGCACCTTGCCGGCTACGGCATCATTGTCGACATGGGTCGCCTGCCCGCACCGGCTGCACACCAGGAAGATGCAATCGTGGCGGCAACCGGGATGCGGGTTGGCGATGTAGGCGTTGGCGCTCTCGATCCGCTGCGCGAGGTTGGTCTGCACGAAGAGGTCGAGGATACGATACACGCTGTTCGCAGCGACCCGGCGCGCCTGAGCGGCGGAGAGTGCTTCGGTGATGTCGTAAGCCGATGCGGGGCGTCCGAATTGGTTCAAAACGTCGAACACTGCCGATCGCAGCGACGTCCACTGTTCGCCCTTCTCCTCCAGGACGCCACGTGCGGCCAACGTGAGCGCTGCGCCGTGATGGTGCGCGTGAGCATGTCTGGAGGCAGTAGCCATGGCGCGCAAATTAGGCGTGAGGGTGCGCCCCGGCAAGACCACCGCGCGCGTTCAATCGATGGGCCATTGCCAGCAGGGCGACACCTGCCATCGTCGACGCGATCTCTGGCAGCCCCTCGGCGCGGATTAGGCCGACACCCATTAGCGTGAGCCCCACCAGCCCAAACAGCAGCGGACGCCAGTCACGATGCGCTGCGTAACCGCGACCCAAGGCCGCAGCCCCAATCAGCATAGCGAGGGCAAAGCCGATCTCGTGCCAAGCCGGATTGGCGAGCGCCGCACCTGCAGACGCCAAGGTGGCGGCGAGCAGCACGGTCGCGATGCAGTGGACGAGGCACAGGCTCGATAGGCCGATTGCGAGGCGATCGAGCCGGCCTGTCGCCCGCTCGCGCGGAGAGTCGGGATAGTGCGTTGCCATCGGCAAGACCTATGGCAGCGACGACGACATGATACAATGTCTCATTTCGGCGATTTGCCTTGGCGTTCGTTATCCCAGCGAAGGCTGGAATCTGGATTAGGCGAGCGCTGCACCTCACCATGGCGAGATCCCAGCTTCCGCTGGGATGACGGATTGGGTACAGCGCACGCGATGTCTGAAGCCCTCATCCGACCTATAGCCCTCAACCTCCCCGGTCGCCCCACAAGCCCCCGCCCAGCGCCGCGTGCCTTTGGTGTTTGGCTGCTGGTGATCGCAGCGATGGTGCTCGCGATCGTGATCGTCGGCGGCATCACCCGGCTGACCGAGAGCGGTCTTTCGATCGTGGAGTGGGATCCGATCCTCGGCGCGATACCTCCCCTCACCCAGGCCCAATGGCAGGCGGCCTTCGACGGCTACAAGGCAATCCCGCAATACAAGGCGTTCAACACCGGAATGACGCTGGACGGTTTCCGGCATATCTACTTCTGGGAATATCTGCATCGCCTCATCGCACGCGGGATCGGCACGACGCTGGGGATCGTGCTGCTCGTCTTCTGGTGGCGGCGCGCGATCCCCGAAGGCTATGGCTGGCGCGCGCTGCTGATCTTCGCGCTCGGTGCGTTGCAGGGGCTGGTCGGCTGGTGGATGGTCTATTCCGGTCTGCAATACCGCACCGAGGTCAGCC
>CAXTBZ010000009.1:0-51780 GCA_964242855.1 uncultured Sphingomonadaceae bacterium | reverse complement strand
AGAAGGTGGAGATCACCTCGGAAAAGACGCCGAACGCGGGCAGGATCAGGATGTACACCTCCGGATGGCCCCAGGCCCAGATCAGGTTCATGTACATCATCGAATTGCCACCGGCTTCATCGGTGAAGAAGTGAAAGCCGAGATAACGATCGAGCGACAGCATTGCGAAGGTTGCCGTCAGGATCGGAAAGGCCGCGACGATCAGCAGGTTGGAGGCAAGCGACGTCCAGCAGAACACCGGCATCCGGGTCAGCTCCATGCCGGGTGCGCGCATCTTTAGGATCGTTGTCACCAGGTTCACACCGGACAGCAAGGTTCCGACACCTGCGATCTGGAGCGCCCAAAGATAGTAATCGACGCCGACGCCCGGAGAATATTTAAGCTCGCTGAGCGGTGGATAGGCCAGCCAACCGGTGCGCGCGAATTCGCCGACGACCAGGCTCAGGTTGATCAGCAACACGCCCGAGGCGGTCAGCCACAGGCTGACGGAGTTGAGAGTGGGAAAGGCGACATCTCGCACGCCGAGCTGCAGCGGCACCGCGAAGTTCATCAGGCCGATGACGAACGGCATCGACGTGAAGAAGATCATGATCGTGCCGTGCGCCGAGAAGACCTGGTCGTAATGTTCAGGTGGCAGATACCCCTGCGCGCCGCCGATCGCGAGCGCCTGCTGCGATCGCATCATGATGGCATCGCTGAAGCCCCGCAGCAGCATGACCAGCGCGAGCATGCAGTACATCGCCCCGATCCGCTTGTGATCGACCGAGGTGATCCACTCGTTCCAGAGATAAGGCCAGTAGCGTTTGACGGTGATCCATCCCAGCACCGAGGTCACGACGATGATCAGCACCACCGACGTGGCGAGCGGGATCGGCTCGTCGAAGGGTATGGCGGACCAGCTCAGCTTGCCGAGCATCTCAGTTCCTCTGCGGGTTCGGGCTGCGCGGTGAAACCTGCGCGTTGGGATAGCCGGTCAGCGGGGCGCCGGCGGGTGCGGCACGCTGCGCGACGATGTCTTCGAACAGCGCCGGTGCAGCTGCCCGATACGTATAGGGATGGACGGCCTTGCTCTGCTGCGCGAGCACGCCATACGCAGCCCCGTCGAGGACAGGACCCTTGCTCTTCGTCTGCGCAACCCAGGCGCCGAACAGCGCCGGCGTCAACGCATCGACATTGAACCGCATGTCCGAGAAGCCGTCCCCGCTGAAGTGCGAGGACTGGCCCTGGAAGATACCGGGACGATCGGCCTGGAGGTTCAGGTGGGTCGTCATTCCTGCCATCGTGTAGATCTGGCTTCCGAGCTGCGGCACGAAGAAGCTGTTCCAGACGCTTGCCGAGGTCAGCCGGAAGTTGATCGGGGTGCCGGCGGGAACGACCAGCTTGTTCACACTCGCCACCCCCTGTTCGGGATAGATGAACAGCCATTTCCAATCGAGCGACACCACTTCGACGGTGATTGGCCGCAGGTGTGAAGGCAGCGGCTTCTGCGGATCGAGATCGTGGGAGCTGACCCAGCCAATGCCCCCCAGCAGGATCACCACCATCGCCGGGATCGCCCAGACCACCAGCTCGATCTGCCCCGAATACTCCCAATCCGGCCGATATTTCGCGCGCTGATTCGACGAGCGGAACCACCATGCCACTGCCAGCGTCGCCAGAATGGTCGGAACGACGATCGCCAGCATGATGCCGAGTGAGTTGAGCAGGATAAGCTTCTCGGCTGCACCGACTGGACCTTGCGGATCCAGCACACCCTTTCCCCCGCATCCGCTAAGCAGGAGCAACGCACCGGCGGGAGGCAGAAGAGCCTTCACTCGAAACGCGAAGTCATTCACCGGCAAGCCTTTATTCCTGCACGCCATAGCTGCGCAAGAGAGCTGTTAGTGAATTTCTCGATGCGTGACGACACTCCAGTCGATGCACAGCGTCAGGAGAACATTTCGCGAATCGAGGTCAGCAAACCGCGCGGGCAGCCGGGCCCAAATTTCTGAGGATCTTCCCGCCGAAGCCGGGCAATTTCGCGCAACGTCAGCCGGTATCGATACCGATCGGCATCGGAAACTGCAGGCCGCCTGATCTTCGCGCGCAACACCTCTTCCGCCCCGTCACCATGATCGCGAAGCAGCCAGCGCGCCTGGTCTCGCGCGCGACTTTCAACATGGATATCAGTACCCTTCGGCTTGAACAGCGTCCTCTCCCAACCTGCGCAACAATACCTGGACCGAGTTACTTAAGCGCCGATCCGAACTCGTGTGAAGACTAAAAATGATCCGGCGTTAAGCATGCCGCTTAATCCACCCGAAAGCTTGCGCGCTTACCAGAATGGAGGAAAATCAGCGCGATGGGACCAGGATGCTCTACGCCCCGGCGACGAAGACCAGCAAGCGAAGCCTTGTCGCGGCCGATATGGACATTCCAGTCGTGACCGAGAGCATGTCGCGTGCCTCTCAGCTGCGATCGATCCGGATCGAGGCTCTCGCGCAGTTCGCCCCGCTGCTCGCGGGCGCCGTGATGCTGAGCTGCTTGGTACTTGCTGCCCTGCTGTTCCAACGCATCCAGACCTCTCATCTCGTGGCATGGGCGCTCCTCGTCATCGCGAGCAGTTGGCTGATGGTTCGCCGGCTCGAGAACAGCGCGCTCCTGTACGTCCGCCGCGCACCGCCTCGTCGGGTGCTGATCGAAGCCAGTGTGCTGGTCGGGCTCGTCGCCGGCGCCTGGGCCGCCATTCCGGTGGCGGTCTATCGTACCCAGCCGGACGACATCCAGACGGTTCTGGTCGGTGCGATCTGCGCGATGATGTGCGGGGCGCTGGCGATCGCCGCGGTGCCGAGCGCAGCCACGATCTGGGCGGGCATCCTCGCCGGCAGCCTCGCCGTCGCGATCCATCTCGACGGCGATCGCTTCTCGATCCCGCTGACGCTGCTGCTGCTGTTCCACTTCGGCTTTACGTTCGCTGTCATCCGTCGCAACGCGTCCTTGCTGTCTGATCGGGCCGATCGCGATCTGCGCGCCCAGACCGACATCGATTCGGCTGCGCGCCTGATGCGCGAATATGAGGAGCGCGGCACGAGCTGCCTGTGGCAGACCGACGACGCCCACATTCTGACATATGCCACCCCCGGCATATCGGCCCTGCTCGGTCGGCCGATCAATCGCCTGGTCGGCACGGCACTGCCCGCGCTGATCGGCGGCAGCAGTGCGCTCGGATCGGCGATGCTCGGCCGCGCAGCGTTCTCCGGCATCGAAGTGGAGTATGGCGATGGCCGCCGACGCCGCTCGATCGCGTTCACCGGCACGCCGATTGTCGACTCGGCCGGCGGGTTCCTGGGCTTCCGCGGCAGTTGCTCCGACATCACCGAGACGCGCAGTTCCGAGCGCCGGCTGCGTCAGCTCGCCAGCCTTGACGTGCTGACCGAACTTCCCAACCGCATGCGGATGCGCGAGCTGCTCGGCGAGGCGCTGCTCTCGGCGCGCGCGTCCGGCCGGCCGTGCGGCATGCTGCTGCTCGATCTCGAGGGCTTCAAGACGGTCAACGACACCTTCGGTCATCCCAAGGGCGACGCGGTACTCAAGACGGTGGCCGAGCGGCTGGTTGCGCAGATCGGCGTGCATGGCATCGTCGGTCGCCTGGGCGGCGACGAGTTCGGCATCGTCCTCCACGACGCGCAGAACCGCAAGGCGGTCGGCGAACTGGCCGAGGTGCTGATCACCAAGATCTCCGAACCCTATCTGCTCGACGGTGTATCGGTGCGCATCGGCGTCTCGGTCGGCGGTGCTTTCGGTCCGGTCGACGGCGACACGGTGGACGAACTCATCAAGAAGGGCGACATGGCGCTCTACGAGGCGAAGGCCGCCGGCCGCGGCGTCTACCGCCAATTCGAGAACTCGATGCAGACCGAGGCCGAGAACCGGCTCCGCCTCGAGCATGATCTTCGCCAAGCGCTGCCGCTCGATCAGTTTCGCCTCTACTATCAGCCGCTGATCGACTCGCAGACGCAGGAGGTGAAGGGCTTCGAGGCGCTGATCCGCTGGCAGCATCCGGTGCGCGGCTTCGTCAGCCCGGCCGACTTCGTGCCGCTCGCCGAGGAGATCGGCCTGATCCACGAGCTCGGCGAATGGGTGGCGCGGACCGCGATCAAGGATTGCGCGAAGTGGCCGGCGCCGATCAGCGTGGCGGTGAACGTCTCGCCGATCCAGCTGCTTTCCTCGGGGCTCCCGGCGATGATCTCGGATGCGCTGAGCCGCGCCAAGCTGCCCGCCAACCGGCTCGAGCTGGAAGTGACCGAAAGCGTCTTCCTCCACGACTCGGAAGCCTCACTCGACGTGCTGCGCCGTTTGCGCGCGCTCGGCGTCAGGATCGCGCTCGACGATTTCGGCACCGGTTACTCGTCGCTCGGCTATCTGAACCGGACGATCTTCAACAAGCTCAAGATCGACGGCAGCTTCGTGCGCGCCGCGGCGGTCCGTTCCGAGACGATCTCGATCATCCAGGCGATCGTGACGCTCGCCAACTGCTTCCAGATGACGATCACCGCCGAGGGCGTCGAGACGCAGGACGATTATCGCCGCATGCAGGAGCTCGGCTGTCACCAGATGCAGGGCTATCTGTTTGGCCGACCGGTGCCGTTCGAGCGCGCGACTGAGCTCGTCGGCACCCACTGGAGCGAGGCACGCCGGCTCGCTTCCGCCTGAGGGCGCACCTGATCCGCTGTTGCCGCCCTGCTCCCGCCGGAGCATAGCGGCTGACAACGGATAAGGAGAGGCTCTTGAAGCTCGCATCGCTCAAAGGTGGCCGTGACGGTCGCCTCGTCGTCGTCTCGGATGATCTTGCCTGGTGCGCCGACGCCGCGCACATCGCACCGACGCTGCAGGCCGCGCTCGATGACTGGGCGCACGCCGGCCCTGCCCTTGAAAGCCTGGCGGTGGACCTTCAGCATGAGGTCATCCCGATGATGCGGTTCCACGAGCGCAACGCCGCCTCGCCGCTTCCGCGCGCATACCAATGGGCGGACGGATCGGCCTATGTGAACCACGTCGAGCTGGTCCGTCGCGCGCGCGGCGCGGAACTGCCCGAGAGCTTCTGGACCGATCCGCTGATGTATCAGGGCGGATCGGACAGCTTCCTCAGCCCGCGCGACCCGATCCCCCTGGCCGATGCATCGTGGGGCTGCGACCTGGAGGGCGAGATCGCGGTGATCACCGGCGACGTGCCGCAGGGCGCGACGCGCGAGCAGGCGTTGGACGCGATCAAGCTCGTTTGCCTCGTCAACGACGTGTCGCTGCGCAACCTGATTCCGGCGGAACTCGCCAAGGGGTTTGGTTTCTTCCAGTCGAAGCCGGCATCTACCTTGTCCCCGGTGGCGGCGACGCCGACAACGCTCGGCAAAGCCTGGCACGATGGAAAGCTCCATCTGCCGTTACTCGTCACGCTGAACGGCGATCCGTTCGGCAAGGCGGATGCAGGCACCGACATGACCTTCGACTTCGGAACACTCGTCGCGCATGCCGCCAAGACTCGCGCGCTCGGTGCCGGAACGGTGATCGGATCGGGCACCGTTTCGAACCGGGATGCCGACGGAGGCGCAGGCCGGCCCGTGGCAGACGGTGGGCTGGGCTACAGCTGTATTGCCGAGATCAGGATGATCGAGACGATCCGCGACGGCCAGCCCGCGACACCCTATCTCCAGCCGGGCAACACCGTGCGGATCGAGATGAAGGATGCGCATGGCCACTCGATTTTCGGCGCGATCGAACAAGAGGTCGGTGCGCCATGATCCCGAAGCTAAGCGCGGACGAACGTGACGCGCTGATCCCGTCGTTGCACGGCTGGATTCATGATCCGGAGCGCGATGCGCTCACCCGCCAGTTCAAGTTCGACACCTTTGTAGAGGCTTTCGGCTTCATGACGCGGGTAGCGCTGTTGGCCGAGAAGGCGGACCATCATCCCGAATGGTCGAACGTCTACAACAAGGTCGACATCCTGCTGACGACGCATGATGCCGACGGATTGTCGATGCGCGATATCGAACTGGCGAAGGCGATCGACGCTCTCACATTTGAACGATGAGCCTTACGCGTCAGAACGCCATTTCTAACCGCCGCATCAATCCTTGCGCCGGGCTCCCTGTAGGCGCGGTGCGGCGCATACCGGCATCCAGACGTGCAACGCGCGCGTAGAGATCGCTCGTACTCGCGATGATGGCGCGGGCCGTCAGCGGAAGGCTCACCACAACCGCGAAGTCATGATCCTGCGCCTCGCCGAGACGGCGCTCGGGGGACGCGCCCTGCACGGTGCTGATCTCGCCGGCGCTCACTGCGCGCTGCACGAGCAGCCACGCGATGACGTGCATCAGCCGGGTCGTTACCCGCAGCGCCTCGCACGAAAAGCTCACCCGGTGGAGCGGCGACAGCATGTCCCGCTCCGCCTGCCCTTCCCGATCGAAATAGCTGCGCGCCTCGTCGGCAAGCACCATCGCCTCGACATAGAGCGTGTCGATCAGCTTGTCGTTCAGGGTGAGTGGGGTGCCGATCATGGGCACAAACTGACAGCTTCGTGCAGCGCGCAAAATATGGTGGTTCAAGGCAGCGTCCCATCGCTGCACACCTCTTGAACGGCGGTGTGCCATTCCCATCTCGCGAATTGTCGAAGCGTCGCCCGTTCGGGGGCGCCGAGGCAGGCTCGGCGGGTTGCCGCGGGCTTCATCAGATGGTCATTCGCTTTGAAAGGAACGGACCCTATGCGTACCCTGGACTTCGCACCCCTGCTCCGCTCGTCGATCGGTTTCGAGAACCTCAACCGACTCGTCGATTTCGCCACCCGCGGTGATGGCGATGCCTACCCTCCTTACAATATCGAGAAGATCGCCGAGGACAGCTACCGCATCTCCATGGCGGTGGCCGGCTTCAGCCGCGAGGAACTCGAACTCACCGTGCAGGACAATGTGCTGATCGTGATCGGCAAGGCCGACGCCGCCGCAGATCAGACCGAACGTCAGTTCTTGCATCGCGGTATAGCCAAGCGCGGCTTCGAGCGTCGCTTCCAGCTCGCCGACACCATCAAGGTGACGGGTGCCGGGTACAATGCCGGCCTACTCGACATCGAGCTGAAGCGCGAGGTTCCCGAGCACAAGAAGCCGCGGCGGATCGCGATCGACGATCAGGCGGCCGGTGGGCTGCCTATCGAAGGCGAAGCGCAGATTCTCGCTGCTGCGTAATACTGCGCTCGTCTAAATTTGGGGGCTGGCCGACATCGTTCGGCCGGCCCTTTTTACGTCAGGCGCTGATGTCGGGGATCAGTTCGTCTTCGCAGTCAGCGATTTCGTCCTTGATCCGCAACTTGCGTCGCTTCAGGCGGGCGATCTGAAGCTGATCGGGCAGCGACATGGACGCGAGCGCGACGATCGCCGCATCGAGGTCGCGATGCTCCGTACGCAAATGCGCTAGTCTGCGGCCGATCTCATCGGCATCCATGGCGCTCGCCCCCCGTGGTCGACCGCTCCGCGCGAGCAACCGACGCGGTGCTGCGATGCCTTGTGCCGGAGCGGGTGGCAAGCCCGTCGAGCATTGAGGGGTGCTCCGATCGGATCGTCGCACTTCGCTATGCAGCTTGGCGAATTCTCTCTTTGTTCACGCGACAGGCGATGCGAATCGTGATCTACTGGGATGTGCTGACCAACCAAGGAGGCCTATCCTATGGACAATCACTCCAGCGCTATGGTGACCCGCCACGCCGGGCTCGATGCTCGGCTAGCAGACGAAGCCCGTCGGCCGTCACCCGATCAGATGATCATTGCGAGCCTCAAGAAGCAGAAGCTCAGGATCAAGGAAGCTCTGACACGGGGCTGATCGATTACGTGGTCCGTTGCGCTTCTCGGCGCAGCGGGCCGCACGATGCCCTGCTACTCACCGTAGATCAGCGACGCGTATCGGGCTTGAGCCCCGGCCGCCGATAATCCTGCTTATTTGGGCGGAAAAGATCGTCGGCCTTCTCGGCCTTCCCCTTGCGAGCACGCGATTTGTCGATCGGGTGGTCGAACGCCACACCAATGCGTCCGGCCTCAGCCCAGGCGACTGATCCGGTCATCTCGCCGATTCCATCAAGACCAACCTCGACCCGCATGCCCGGTCGGTACTCATCCGAAACATCGGCCATCAGGCCGCCCGAGGACACGTTGCGGACGCGCACGGCCGTACCGTCACCGTCTTCGCCCTCGATCTTGATCCGGGCAAGCACGAGCAGGCTGTCGCGCTGATCGCGCCTCTGCGACTCCGCGCCGCTGTCAGGTGAATGGTTGCCGATCGGAGTCTCTTCCACCTTGTCCCGTCCCGCGATGCTGTGCGTCGGCCGACCATCTTCAGGTATGTCAGCAATAAATTCAAACGGTCGCCAAAATCTTAATCGTCGCGCGAGATCTTCTCGTTGCGCTCGTGCCGCTCCTGCGCCTCGACCGTCATCGTCGCAATTGGCCGCGCTTCTAGACGGGCGAGCGAGATCGGCTCGCCGGTGACTTCGCAATAGCCATATTCGCCTTCGTCGATCCGGCGCAGCGCCGCGTCTATTTTCGAGATCAGCTTGCGCTGGCGATCGCGGGTACGGAGCTCGATCGACCAATCGGTCTCGCTCGAGGCGCGATCGGTGATGTCCGGTTCGCGAAGCGAGTCGGTCTGCAACTGGGCCAGCGTCTCCTTGGCCTCGACCAGGATCGACTCCTTCCAAAGCTGCAGCTTGCGCCGGAAATACAGGGTCTGCCGAGATCCCATGAAGGGCTCGTCGGGCAGCGGCCGGTAATCGTCCGGAAGCAGGGTTATACTCGCCCCACGACCGCCACTCAGCGTATCAACCGCCGTAGCCATGCAACTCTCCGCTCCACCAAGGAGCCGCGATCAGCCGGTCGGACGCCTGCATCGCGATGCTCCTGCCCCGGGGCGGGCCTATACCGACCCGCTTCACGCTGCACAAGCGGCGCTTGATGAGGTGTTTCACGCGCTGGATTGCTTCGATCCGAGCCAGTAGTCGGTGGGCGCCGAGCCCGGCATCTGCGGGGCCGTGGGTGATCTGACGCAAAACGGGACATATCGAGAAGCGGAGGTTGAAAGCGCCTCTTTTCAAACGATCGGGAAAAGGCGAGTAGGAATGTCTGGGTTTGCGACTTAACCGTTATTTTGCATTGCTTCGCCAATAGGGTTCGCAGTGTAGCAAGTCCGGGAACGGCAACAGGCGGATGCGGCGAAGCATCCGGCAATCGAGGGGCGAGAGACAAAGCGATGTCGGTAAGAATGGCCATCGCCAAATTGTGCGCCTGTGCTTGCGGCGGCGCCGTCCTCGGCGGCGGTGCGGTGCATTATGCAGAGCATCCTCGGGTCCACCACGTTGCCAGGCCGGTGGTCCGCCGCGTGGCGGTTCGTCAGGCGCATCGCACCGTCACCACGACGACGACCTGCGTCCCTGGTGCGGTGACCGTGGCATCTGCCGGTCCCGTGCCGTTCGAGGCACCTTCGTACGGCGGGGGTGCGGTAGCGCCGATCGTCGGCGGCGGTGGCTTCGGTGGCGGCGGCTTCTTCGGCGGCGGCTTCTGGGGCGGCGGCGGTGGTGGCTCGGGCGGATGGTTCATCTCGTCCACGTCGTCCAGCTCGACCAGCGGCAGCGTCACCACCAGCGGCAGCGTCACGTCCTCGACCTCCACGGGTGGATCTTCGACCTCGACTTCGACGGGCGGTTCCTCGTCATCGACCTCGTCCAGCACGAGTTCGTCGACCTCATCCAGCACCAGTTCGTCCACCTCGTCGAGTACCTCGACGAGCGGCGGCCACGATCATCCGCATCCGCCGCATCCTCCGACGCCGCCGACCGACGTTCCGGCGCCTCCGATGCTGCTGCTGTTCGGCGGCGCTGCAGCCGCCCTCGTGGCGCGCCGCAAGTTCGGCCAGCGCGCTACCGCCTGAGCAAGCGACCTCGCAAACAGAAAGGGCCGCGGCACTGATGGTGCCGCGGCCCTTTGTCTTGGTGTCCCCGAGTTACTTCGTGGCACCAGCCGCTGCGCTGAGTTGCTCGGCAGTCATGGCGACCTTCAAGCCACCGCTGTCACCGGCTGCGAAGGCCGAGACCGGCAGGCGCACCTGCTTGCCGCTGGTCAGCTTCACGGTCGCGAACTGGCCAATCACCGAAGCAACCGTGCCGACGGCACCGCCCTGGGTATCCGACACAGCCGCGCCCGCAGCGACGTTCGGCTTGGCCGCGGCCGCCTGTGCCGGCGCTGCCTGAGCCGCGGCCGCATCGATCTGCGCGGCGGTCATGGCGATCACCGGTCCGTTGGGGCCGACGGCGAAGCTGGTCTTGGGCAGCCGCACCTTGTTTTTCGCCGTAGCGAGCACGGCATAATCACCATCGATGCTGTCGATCGTCCCGACCGACCCGCCCGAGGTGTCGAGCACCTTGGCCCCGGCCGTCAGCGCAGTCGCCGCAGGAGCGGCCGCGGGAGGAGCAGCAGCAACAGGCTGATCGGCCGCACTGCCACCAACCGGCGCAGGAGCAGGCGCCGCCTGCGCGGATGCCATAGCCGGCGCAAACACGCCCGCGGCTGCGCACAGCAACATCTTCTTGTATGCGATCATGTGGACCCTCCATCTGTTTGATCGGACAACGGAGCGCACAACGCACGGGCAGCCATTCAGGCCAACTCCGGCGACGGACTGCCCCATGTGGGGGATGAGCAGAACAACCGTGCACGATCGGGCGAGACGGTTGCGAAACCACGCGGCCGCCGCCATAGCCTGCCGCCCATGCACGACATCCGCCTGATCCGCGAAGACCCTGCAGCATTCGACGAGGGGCTCGCCCGGCGTGGGCTCGAGCCACGATCTGCCGACCTGCTCGCGCTCGACGAGCAGAGGCGCAAGCTGCTCACCGATCTGCAGACTGCTCAGGCCAGCGCAAACGCCGCCGCCAAGGCGACCGGCAGCCTGATGGGGGCGGGCAAGAAAGACGAAGCCGAAGCCAAGAAGGCCGAGGTGTCGGCGACAAAGTCCTCCATCCCCACAATCGAGAGCGCGGCGGCGGAAGTGGGCGCGCAGCTGGACCTGCAGCTGGCAGAAATTCCGAACCTCCCCTTTGCCGACGTTCCGGACGGAGCCGACGAAGACGCCAATCTTGTCGTCAAGCAATGGGGTGAGCAGCCGGTCTTTGACTTCGCTCCCAAGGAACATGATGTCTTGGGCCTACGCCTCGGCATGGACTTCGAGGCGGCGGGCACCGTCTCGGGTGCTCGCTTCGTCTACCTGAAGGGGTCGCTCGCTCGGCTCAACCGCGCGCTCGGGCAGTTCATGCTCGATCACCAGACGCAGGTGCACGGCTACATGGAAGTCGTGCCGCCGGTGCTGGTGCGCGAAGAGGCGCTGTTCGGCACCGGACAGCTGCCCAAGTTCGCCGACGACCTGTTCCAGACCACGGACGGACGCTGGTTGATCCCCACCGCCGAGGTCAGCCTGACCAACTATGTCCGCGAGCATATCCTGGGCGAGGCCGAGCTGCCGCTGCGCTTCACCGCGCTCACCGATTGCTTCCGCGCCGAAGCGGGCGCGGCCGGGCGCGACACCCGCGGGATGATCCGCCAGCACCAGTTCGAAAAGGTCGAGCTGGTCTCGATCGTGACGCCCGAACAGTCCGAGGCCGAGCATGAGCGGATGACGCTGTCGGCCGAGAGCGTGCTTGAGGCGCTGGGGCTGCCGTACCGGAGGATGCTGCTCTGCGCCGGTGACATGGGCTTCACGGCCAGGCGCACCTTCGATCTCGAGGTCTGGTTGCCCGGCCAGCAGCGTTATCGCGAGATCAGCTCCTGTTCGACATGCGGCGATTTCCAGGCGCGGCGCATGAACGCGCGCTACCGGCCGGCAGGCGAGGCCAAGGGCACCCGCTTCCTGCACACGCTCAACGGATCGGGCCTCGCGGTCGGCCGCACGCTGGTCGCGGTGATCGAGAACTACCAGACTGCCGACGGCGCCGTGCGCGTGCCGGAGGTGCTCAAGCCGTACATGGCCGGCGTCACCGCGATCGAGCCCGCCTGATGCGCATCCTCGTCACCAACGACGACGGCATCCATGCGCGCGGGCTTGCGGTGGCCGAGACGATCGCGCGCCGCTTCAGCGATGACGTCTGGGTGGTGGCGCCGTCCGAGGAGCAGTCGGGCGCGGGCCACTCGCTCACCCTTTCGCGTCCGCTGCGGCTGCGCAAGCTTGGCGAGAAGCGCTTTTCGGTCGGCGGTACCCCTACCGATACCGTGATGATGGCGCTGCTCGAGGTAATGGACGCCAAGCCCGATCTGATCCTGTCGGGCGTCAACCGCGGCGCCAATCTGGGCGAGGATGCGACCTATTCCGGCACGATCTCGGCGGCAATGGAAGGCGCGCTCGCCGGTATCCGCTCGATCGCGCTGAGCCAGGCCTATTCACGCGAAGGCGCCGGAGACGAAGTGCCGTTCGCGACCGCCGAGGCGTGGGGCGAGCGCGTAATCCGCCCGCTGCTCGAAACGGCGTTTGCGCCGGGAATGCTCCTCAGCGTCAACTTCCCCGCGCTGCCGCCCGAGGAGGTGAAGGGCATCCGTGTCGTTCAGCAGGGGATGCGCGATTACGGGCGTGCCCGGATGGTCAAGCAGACCGATCCGCGGGGCTTTCCATACTATTGGCTGTCCTTCCACGGCGTTGTCGAGGCGGCCGCACAGGGCACTGATCTCGAGGCGGTCGGCTCAGGCCACGTCTCGGTCACGCCGCTGCACCTTGACCTCACATATCGCGAGGCGCTGGCCGGGCTCGCCGCTTGCTACTGAGGGCGTGCGGCTTGGCAGCGTCACGAGCGCCGGGTAATGCTTCCGGGCTATTGGAGCGGGGATGAGCATGGCGCTGCGTGTCGGTCGGTGGTTGGCGATAACGACGTGCATCGCCACTGCCGGCTGTATCCCGCGCGTGGCGCCGCCGGACGATTACGGGCGTCCGCTGCGGCAAGCGGACGCCGCCCCCCTTCCCCCGGCGGAACCTGACGGCGGCGATGGGACGATCCGAGACGTCGATATCCCGAGCTCGGTCAAGCAGCCGACGCCGTCCTGGCTTACTCATGCCGTCGCCACCGACGCGGTGACGGTGCCCGACTCCACCTACGTCGTGAAAGATGGCGAGACGATCCGGTCGATCGGCAACAAGACCGGCGTCGGTTCGGAAGCGATCGCGCGCGCGAACGACCTTTCTGCTGCCTTTACGCTGCGAGCCGGTCAGCGCCTGCGCATTCCGGGCGGCCGCTATCATCTGGTACGTTCGGGGCAGAGCGGAATCGCGATCGCGCGGGCTTATGGCATCGAATGGTCCCGCATCGCGGACTTGAACGACATCCAGCCGCCTTACGTGCTGCGCGACGGGGAGCGTCTACTGCTGCCGAGCGCCGCCGAGACGGCACGGATGACGCCCGAGCAGCGCGCGCAGGCTTTCAGCCTCGATATCGACGATCTCGCCACCGGCTCCGAGCCAGCGCTCGCATCGAATGCGGCTCCGAAAGCGCCGACGGCGACCCCGCGCAAGCCGTTGCCCAAGGACGAACCGGTGGCGACGCCCGCCACCTTCACCGGACGCTTCGTGTGGCCGCTGAACGGCACGATCATCGGCCGGTTCGGCCCGGCGGGCGATGGGCGGCGCAACGACGGCATCAACATCGCCGCCGACAAGGGGGCGGACATCCATGCCGCCGCCGACGGGGTCGTCGCCTATGCGGGCTCGGCAATCGCCGTCTATGGCGGGCTTATCCTCATCAAGCATGGCGACGGCTGGATCACCGCCTACGGACACGCCGAGCAAATCCTCGTCACGCGCGGACAGACGGTGCATCGCGGCGACGTGATCGCGAAGGCCGGCGCCACCGGGTCCGTCAACAAGCCGCAGCTGCATTTCGAGATCCGCAACAAGCGGACGCCCGTCGATCCGCTGCGCTATCTCCCCGCCACGCAGAACTAGGACAACGAAGCTAAGAGGAACTGGTTCGGTGGTTCAGCGCCCCTAGCAAATTCGGGCTTTCCCGCCTATGTGCGCGCGTTCCATGGCAACCCTGCTCCCCTCCCCGCCGAAGGTCGGCATGGTGTCGCTCGGCTGCCCCAAGAACCTGGTGGACTCCGAGCGCATCCTCACCAAGCTGCGGTCCGATGGCTACGCCATGTCGCCCGATTATGCCGGCGCGGACATTGTCCTCGTCAACACCTGCGGCTTCCTCGATTCCGCCAAGGAAGAGAGCCTCGAGGCGATCGGCGAGGCGATTGCCGAGAACGGCCGTGTCATCGTCACCGGCTGCATGGGCAAGGAAGCCGAGCTGATCCGCACGCGCTTCCCAGACGTGCTCGCGGTGACCGGCGCGCATCAATATGAGCAGGTCGTCGGCGCGGTGCATGAGGCGGCGCCGGTGACACCTTCGGCTTATCTGGACCTCGTGCCCCAGGCTCTGCTGCCGGGTGGCGATCTCAAGCTCACGCCGCGGCATTACAGCTATCTGAAGATCTCGGAGGGTTGCAATCATCGCTGCGCCTTCTGCATCATCCCCAGCCTGCGCGGCGATCTCGTCAGCCGTCGTCCGGACGCGATCCTGCGCGAGGCCGAGAAGCTGGTTGCAGCCGGCACCCGGGAATTGCTGGTCATCAGCCAGGACACGTCGGCCTATGGTATCGACCTGCGCCACGCATCATACCCGCTGAAGGGCGGCGGCGAGGTGCGCGCGCACATGACCGATCTCGCGCGCGAACTCGGCAGGCTGGGTGCGTGGGTGCGGCTGCACTATGTCTACCCCTACCCGCACGTCGATCATGTGATCCCGCTGATGGCTGAAGGGCTGGTGCTTCCATATCTGGACATCCCGTTTCAGCACGCATCGCCGGTGGTGCTGAAGCGCATGAAGCGGCCGGCTAACGAGGCCAAGGTACTCGAGCGCATCCGGGGCTGGCGTGCCATCGCGCCCGACATCGCGATCCGCTCCACCTTTGTGGTCGGCTTCCCGGGCGAGACCGAGGCGGATTTTCAGTACCTGCTCGATTGGCTGGACGAAGCGCAGCTCGATCGCGTCGGCGCCTTCCGTTTCGAGCCGGTGGAGGGCGCGTCCGCTAATATCCTTCCCGATCCGGTGCCCGAAGAGGTCAAGGAGGAGCGCTATCAGCGTCTCATGGAGAGGACGGCGGCGATCTCGTCCGCCAAGCTGCAGGCGAAGGTCGGCCGCACGCTTGATGTCATCATAGATCTGGTCGACGACAGTGGCGCGACCGGCCGTTCGAAGGCGGACGCGCCCGAGATCGACGGCGAGGTCCACTTGCGCGATGCGGGTCATCTTCGCGTTGGTGACATCGCATCGGTCACGATCGAGGACGCCGACGATCACGACCTGTTCGGCGTTCCGCTCGCCTGACAGCATAGCTGGCGCAGACGGCTAAATCGGCGTGGCGGAGGAACGGCACAGGCGTTAACACGCGCACCATGACCGATTTCTCCTCGCTTCTCGTCGCCGATCGCGGCCAGCCCGCGCACGTCATCCACATCGTTCGCGCCGGCGCCCTGGACGAGTGGCTGAGTTCGCAGCCCGAGCGCGTTCGCGCTGCAGCCGCCGCCGCGAGCTTCAAGGCCAAGCCGGGAGAACTTGCGATCCTGCCCGGCAACAAGGCCGACGAATGGGCGGCTGCGCTTGGGATTGGCGAAGTGCCTACGATCTGGGACCTCGCGCCGGCGGCCGCGAAGCTGCCCGAGGGGCACTACCGGCTGACCGACGGCGCCCCGCGCAAGGCCGCACTCGGCTGGCTGCTCGCCCAACACCGTTTCGATCGCTACAAGACGGGAGACCCCCTTCCCCAGCGCGTCCTGCTGACCAACGACCCGGCACGGATCGACGAAGCAGTGGCACTGGCGGCCGCCGTGGCGATGGTCCGCGATCTCGTGGACACCCCGGCCAACGACATGGGACCTGAGGAGCTGCAGGGCGCGGTCGAGGACGTGGCGAACCGTCACGGCGCCAGCACGCGCACCACGCGCGGCGACGGGCTGGAACAGGGCTTTCCGATGATCGCTGCGGTGGGTCGTGCCGCGGTGCCGTCGCGCGCGCCTCGCCTCGTCGAGCTCGACTGGGGCGATCCCGCCTACCCGCGTGTCGCGATCGTCGGCAAGGGCGTCTGCTTCGATTCGGGCGGGCTTGACATCAAGCCGGCTGCGGGCATGCGGCTGATGAAGAAGGACATGGGCGGCGCAGCACACGCGCTGGCGCTGGCGGAGCTGATCATGGGCGCGCGCCTGCCCGTGCGGCTTCATCTGCTGATCCCGGCGGTCGAGAACGCGATCGCCGGCGACGCACTGCGGCCGGGGGATGTCCTCGCGTCGCGCAAGGGGCTGAGTGTCGAGATCACCAACACCGATGCCGAAGGCCGCCTGATCCTGGCCGACGCGCTGACGAAGGCGGCCGAAGGCGAAGACGACGTACGCCCCGAGCTGATCATCGATTTCGCCACGCTGACCGGCGCCGCACGCGTGGCGCTTGGCCCCGACCTTCCTGCCTTGCTCGCCAACGACGATGCGCTCGCCGGCGAGTTGCTTGCCGCGGGGTTGGAGGTTGAAGACCCGCTGTGGCGTCTGCCGCTGTGGGCGGGGTACGGCGACATGCTCAAGTCCGACATCGCAGACCTCAACAACGCGCCGGATGGAGGTTTTGCGGGTACAATCACCGCAGCATTGTTCCTCGAACGCTTCGTGCCTGCCGGCCTGCCCTGGGCGCATCTCGACACCTTCGCCTGGAACCCCGCGGCCAAGGCCGGGCGGCCGAAGGGCGGCGAGGCACTCGGCCTGCGCGTGGTCTGGGCGATGTTGCGCAAGCGCTACCCGGCCGGCTGACACCAGCTTTTCGGCCAGCTTTTCAGACGGGTCAGGAAACGATCAGCTTCGTCGGGTGTTTTCCTCGATGTCCGGCGACAATGGTCGCGGCGCATTCGTAGGATGCCGATGCGTGAAGAACGATATGCTCAGCTCATGGATGGATGCCCTCGTGGCCTACGTCCGTTCGGGCCAGCCGGACCTCACCAATCGTCAGATGGCACTGCTGCTTCTCGTGTATCGCACGAACGGTCCTCACACTGTTCGAGGCCTCGCCGCCCTGCTCGGTGTCTCGAAACCGGTCGTCACGCGCGCCTTGAACACCTTGGGTCGCCTCGGCTATCTCCGCCGCGAGCGTGACGAGCGCGATCGGCGTAATATCTTCGTGACGCGCACGAGCCGGGGAGCGGATTTTCTTGAAGGATTCAGGGGCCTCATCGCCGGCAAGGAACGGCGCCGGCCCCAGTCGGTCCCGCAAGCCGCCCACGCCTGATTGTTTCCGGCTGACCGGCCCCTCGCTACAGCTCGATCCTCGCGTAACCGCCGCAAGGCGCGACGTCGCCGACATAGCGCTCGCCGATCGGGTGTTCGCGCCCTATTATTCCGTGCCCACGCACTGCGCCTGTTCAGCGATCACGGCGACCCTGCGGAGCGAACCTTCGCCCGCTTCGCAGGCCGTCTCGGAGTTGATGCTTGGCGAGAGCTTTGCTGTCGTCGATCTGAGCGGCGCGTGGGCGTGGGGCTATAGTCTCCACGATGGCTATGTCGGCTACCTCGACACGGCCGCGCTCGGCGCGTTCGTTCCGCCGACTCACATCGTCTCGTCGCCGGCCGCGCTGCTGTTCGCGGATCGCAGCATCAAGTCACCGGTCGTCGATCGACTGCCGATGGGCGCAAGACTGGTTGCAACGGGCGAGGACGACAGCTTCGTTCAAACGGCATCCGGCTTTGTACACCGCCGACACCTTGTTCCCATCGGGCTTGTGGAGCCCGATTATGTCGAAGTAGCCGGACGACTAGCTGGAGTTCCTTACCTTTGGGGTGGCCGATCGGGGAACGGGATCGACTGCTCGGGCCTCGTCCAGCTTGCGCTCGGCTTTGCCGGCATCGCCTGTCCCCGCGACAGCGATCAGCAGCGCACGTTGGGCAGCGCCGTACCCGACGGAGAGCCGCTCCAGCGCGGCGACCTCGTCTTCCTGCCGGGCCATGTCGGGATCATGGCCAATCCAATTCACCTGCTCCACGCCAACGCCTTCTGGATGTCGGTCGTCAGCGAGCCGCTCGCAGACGTGCTTGCACGGCAGCCCGGCGGCGAAGGCGTAATGGCAGCGCGGAGGCTGACATGACGGTCAGGGTCTTCGTCGATGGCAGCGCGGGTACGACCGGCATCGAGATCGTCGAGCGCTTGTCGATGCGGGCCGATGTAAGGCTCACGCTGCTTCCCGACGAACACCGCAAGGATTCTGCGGCACGCGCCGACGCGCTTGCTGCCGCGGACGTCGCCATCCTCTGCCTGCCCGATGACGCTGCGCGCGAAGCCGTGGCCTTGGCGGCGAACCTCTCGACCCGCTTCATCGATGCGTCGACCGCACATCGTACGTCGCCCGACTGGACTTACGGCTTCGCCGAGATCGAAGCCGATCGCCGCTCGGAGCTGGCCCGTGCGCGCTACGTCTCCAATCCAGGCTGCTATCCCACCGGCTTCCTGGCGCTCGTGCGCCCGCTTGTGCGCGAGGGGCTGCTCGATCCTGCCATGCCCCTCGTCACCAACGCAACCTCGGGCTATTCCGGCGGCGGCAAGGCGATGATCGCCGAGTTCGAGGGCGGCGTACCGCCGACCGGCTTTCGCGCCTACGGCCTCGCGATGGAGCACAAGCATGTGCCTGAGATGCAGCGCCATGCAGGTCTGGCGGTGCCGCCGATCTTTGCCCCTGCGGTGGCGAATACCTATCGCGGCATGCTCGTCGAGGTGCCGTTGCACCTCTCCCAGCTACGCTGTGCGGCTTCGGCTGCCGCCCTCCATGCTGCCTTGTCGGACACCTATGCAGCCGACCCGCTGATCGACGTGGCGACGCTCGCTGACAGCGCCGCGATGACGACGTTCACGATCGAGGACGCCGCCGGCACCGACCGGTTGAAGCTCTACGTCTTCGCCAATCCCGCGACAGGTCACATCCGCTTCGCCGCTACGCTCGACAACCTGGGCAAGGGTGCGAGCGGAGCGGCGGTGCAGAACCTCAACCTGATGGTGGGACTGCCCGAAACCTTGGGCCTGCGCCTCTAGCTTCAGGCGGGCTTGCGGAATTTGTAGATGAATTGGTCGGTGTGGCCGCGAATGGCCTTGTCGAAGACCTTCTTGGTGTGATCGTCGGCGGGATTAACGAGCAGGCGGCTCTCGCCAACGAAGCGGAAGCCTGCTGCCTCGACCTGCTTCTTGACAATCGCCGGATCGATCCGATGAAGCGTATCGGTGTCGCGCATACCGCTATCCGCCTGCGCGACATGGTCGATGATGAGGAAGATGCCGCCGGGCTTCAAGGCAGCGAAGACCGCCTTGTTGAGCGTCGCCGGATCGGTCGGCCCCATGAACTTGTCCGGATAGTCGTGATAGTTCTGCGAGGTGAACACCAGGTCCGCCTGTTCCGGGGCGGTAAGAGCGGCGGCCGGCTGATCCGCTTCGCTGACATCGGGATAGGCTTGGATCAGCGTCTTGTAAGGGCCAGGTTCGTCATCGTCGACCTTGCGGTACTCGTTCGGCCAAATGGCATAGACATGACCCGACGGCTCCACCGCCTTGGCGAACAGCCGCGTCCAATAGCCGCCGCCGGGGATCAGATCGATGATCTTGGCTCCCGGCTTGACGCCCGCGAACGCCAGGACCTCGGGGCCGTGGCGCACCGCATCCTTGGCGGCATCGTCGGTCCGCGCCGGGTCCGCTGCCGCCGCGGCGATATTGGCCGGAAGCGAGCTGCCTGCCGCCAGCACCGGCCCACATGCGAGCGCGGCAAACGCGACCGCCGAAACATACTGCCTGATCATGTCATTCTCCCCAATCTACTGCGGGAGGATACATTGTGTTGGAGCCAGGCGGGACCGCTGATCGGCCAAATGACAATGCGGATCGACGAACGCCTGGTCGGCAGCGCTACATCTCGCCGCGCGCGTGACGGATCGCGTACCACTTCTTCACATTGGCATCATGTTCGGCGAGCGTGTCGGCGAAGACATGCCCGCCCTTGCCGTTCGCGACGAAGTACAGCGCGCGGCTGACCGCCGGGTGCAGCACCGCGTCGATCGATGCACGGCCCGGGTTGCAGATCGGCCCCCGCGGCAGACCCGCCTCGGCATAGGTGTTGTACCCGTTCTTGGCGTGCAGTTCGGACTCGAGGATGCGACGGCCAAGCGGGCGGCCCTGAGTGATCGGGTAGATCACCGTGGGATCGGCCTGGAGCGGCATGCCGAGGCGCAGGCGGTTGCTGTACACCGCCGCGACCGTCGCACGCTCGGCAGCGATGCCCGTCTCCTTCTCGACAATCGAGGCGAGGATCAGCGCCTGCTGCGGCGTTGCCACCGCCAGGTTCGGCGCGCGCGATGCCCACTCCGCCGCCAGCGCCTTGTTCATCGCCTTCTGCATGCGCTGCAGGATCACCAAGCGACTGTCACCGGCCTGATAGGCATAGCTGTCCGGCAGCACGCTGCCCTCGGGCGGCGTCGGCGCCTGGCCGACCAGCCCGGCGGTCGCCATCAGCTTGTCACGAACGATGACCGACGGCGTGCCTTCCGGGATCGTCACCAGCTTGAGCGCCGGCCGGCCGTGCTGGAGCAGTTCGAGGATCGCGACGGCGCTGGCGTGGGCCGGCACGCGGAACTCGCCGGCACGGATCGAATCGCGAGAACCGAGCCGTCCGGCCAAGCCACGGAACCAGGTCGCGCTGCGGATCGCGTGCGCCCCGGCGAGAATGTTCGCGGCAGACGCGAGCGTCGACCCTTCCGGAATGCGCACGACCGTCGCTTCGGGGAGCGGCCCCGGCCCGCGCCACATCCACAGCGGCACGCCGATCGCCAGCGCGGCCATCGCCAGCACCAGGATCAGCAGCCGACGCATGGGTCCGCTAGATCCTGCGCATGATCAGGCTGGCATTGGTGCCGCCGAACCCGAAGCTGTTGTTGAGCACGGCGTTGACCGTCCGCTTCTTGGCGACATGCGGAACGAGATCGACGCCGAGGCAGCTCTCCGAGGGATTATCGAGGTTGAGCGTCGGTGGCACGATCTGGTCACGCATCGCGAGGATGCAGAAGATCGACTCGACTGCACCGGCGCCGCCGAGAAGATGCCCGATCGCGGACTTCGTGGACGACATCGACACGGTGTTGAGCGCGTCCCCGAACAGCTTTCGCACCGCGCCGAGCTCCAGCTCGTCGCCGAGGGGCGTGGAGGTGCCGTGCGCGTTGATGTAGTCAATCTCGTCGAGCCTGAGGCCGGACTTGCGGATCGCCATCTGCATCGATCGAAAGGCGCCGTCGCCTTCCGGATGCGGTGCCGTGACGTGGTAAGCGTCGCCGGACAAGCCGTAGCCGATCACTTCGGCATAGATTTTCGCGCCGCGTGCCTTCGCGTGCTCATACTCTTCCAGCACGACGACGCCGGCGCCTTCGCCCATCACGAAGCCATCACGCGCCTGATCATAGGGGCGCGACGCCTTCGTCGGCTCATCGTTGAACGCGGTCGAGAGCGCCCGCGCCTGAGCAAAGCCGGCAATGCCGAGCGGGCAGATCGCACCTTCCGCGCCACCGGCGAGCATCACGTCGGCATCGTCCATCGCGATCATCCGCGCCGCATCCCCGATCGCATGCGCGCCGGTCGAACAGGCGGTGACCACCGCATGGTTCGGCCCGCGCAAGCCATAGCGGATCGAGACCTGCCCGGAGATCAGGTTGATCAATCGTCCGTGCACGAAGTGGGGCGAGACGCGGCTCGGTCCCTTGTCCCGACACACGATCGACTCGCTTTCGATGCCGGGAAGTCCGCCAATGCCCGAGCCGATCGACAAGCCGGCACGGTAGCTGTCCTCGAGCGACATCTCTAGGAGGCCGGCGTCTTCAAGCGCCTGCCCCGCAGCGTCGATCCCGTAGATGATGAATGCATCGACCTGGCGCTGCACCTTGTGATCGATGCGCTTGCCCGGGTCGAAGCCATATTCATGATCAGCGGGCTTCACCTCGCAGGCGATGCGGCACTTCTGGTCGGACGCATCGAAGCGGGTGATCGCGGTCGCGCCGGACTTGCCGGCGATCAGATTGGCCCAGACCGTCTCAACCTCGGCGCCCAGCGGCGTGACGAGGCCCAGACCGGTGACGACTACACGGCGCATGGACGCCTCCTCCCTCTCATTGCGGCGCTTGTGCGCGTCGCATAACGAAACGGCCCCCCGGCCCCGATGATCCGGGTCGGAGGGCCGTTGATCTCATCGGCTCGCCAAGGGGCCGACGCGAAGCTCTCGTCAGGCCTTGTGGCTGTCGATGTAGCTGATCGCATCCTTGACGGTGGTGATCTTCTCGGCCGCGTCATCGGGAATTTCGACGCCGAACTCTTCCTCGAACGCCATGACCAGCTCGACGATGTCGAGGCTGTCTGCACCGAGATCGTCGATGAACGAAGCGTCCTCGGTGACCTTGTCGGCCTCGACGCCGAGATGCTCGACGACGATCTTCTTCACGCGCTCGGCGGTCTCGCTCATGTCTCTTCTTCCCATTCGCTTAAGGGATTGTCGTTGGCAAAAAGCCCTAGACGGGGCGGCGGAGGCTGGCAAGAGGCGCCGCGTTCACCTTTTGCTAGCCGTGCAATGCTACCGACGAACGGATGGGGCGTGTATGGGCGAGCGGCGACTTGGTTGATGCGCGGCGGGTGCGGCTGGTCTGCATCCTGCTGCTGTGCGCCACGATCCTTTCCTATGCGCTGCTGATCGCTACCGGGCACGGCACGCTCGATGCGACCGGGAGGCCGATCGGGACGGACTTCTCGGATGTCTACTCTGCCGGCTGGATGGCCGATCATGGCCGTGCCGCCGCCGCGTGGGTCTGGCCCGAGCACTACAAGGTCCAGCAGGCGCTGCACCACTCGGAGGCGGTGCCGTTCTACGGGTGGCACTACCCGCCACCCTTCCTGCTGATCGCTAGCCTGCTCGCCACCATGCCCTACTTGGCTGCCTTGGCTTTGTGGTTGGGCACGACGCTGGCTGCCGCCGCGGTTGTCGCGCACCGCATCGTGCCGGGACGCTCCACGGTGCTGACGGTTCTTGCCGCGCCCGCGACCTTCGTCTGCATCGGCCACGGCCAGAACGCCTTCCTGAGCGCTGCGCTGCTCGCAGGCGGGCTGTTGCTGCTCGATCGCAAACCGTGGGTTGCAGGGCTGCTGCTCGGCTGCCTCGTCTACAAGCCGCAGTTCGCGCTGCTCTTGCCAGTGGTGCTGATCGCCAGCGGCAATCGCAGGGCGCTGCTCGGCGCCGCGATCTCGTCACTAGGGCTCGTCGCGCTGACGCTGGCGATCTGGGGCTGGCCCGTGTGGCTCGCATTCCAGGGCTCGCTTGCCATCACCCGTACCATCGTGATCGAGACCGGTCAGACCGGCTGGGAGAAGATCGTCACCACCTTTGCAGCGGCGCGATCAGTGGGCGCTCCGGTGCCACTCGCCTACGGACTGCAGGCGGTATCGACGGCGATGGCCATAGCGGGGGCGGCGATTGCCGCGCGTTGGGCGAGCCCTTCGATGCGCGGTGCAGCGGTGTGCGGGGCGGCGTTACTCTCGACGCCATACGCGATGGACTACGACCTCGTGATCCTCGGCGGCGCGTTGTGCTTCCTTGTCGCCGATGCACGCGGACGGGGATGGTTGCCCTATGAGAAGAGCATCCTGGCGGCCGCCTATATGACGCCGCTGTTCGGCCGGCAGATCGCCGCACTGACTTTGGTACCGGTCAACTGGATGATGCTGGTCGCGGTATGCGTGATCACCATGCGACGCGCGTGGCTGTTCGACCTGCGCCACCGCTTCCAATACAACGCGCTCGCCCGAGCGTAAGCACCTTCAGATCATCGCCATGCCGCCGTTAACGTGCAGAGTTTGCCCCGTGACGTAACCTGCCTCGCGGCTCGCCAGATAAGCGACGGCGGCGCCGATGTCGCTGCCCTCGCCGAGATCTCCCGCCGGAATGCGGCCGAGGATCGTCGCCTTCTGTGTTTCGTTCAGCGCGTTGGTCATCGCCGAGCGGATGAAGCCCGGCGCGACGCAATTTACGGTAATGCTGCGGCTCGCCAGTTCCTGCGCCAGGCTCTTGGACATGCCGATCAGCCCCGCCTTCGATGCCGCATAATTGGCCTGCCCCGGATTGCCGGTGACGCCGACCACCGACGTGATCGAGATGATCCGCCCGAAGCGCGCCTTCATCATCGGGCGGGCGGCAGCGCGGATCAGCCGAAACGCCGCCTCGAGATTGACCGCGAGCACTTGGTCCCATTCCTCGTCCTTCATCCGCATGACGAGATTGTCGCGCGTGATCCCGGCGTTGTTGACGAGGATATCGAGCCTGCCGCCGAGCGCCTCTACCGCGCGCGGCACGAGTGCGTCGACCTCGGCCGCATCTGAGAGGTTGCAGGCCAGCGTTACCGGGTCGTTCGGCAGAGCCGACGCCACTTCGGCCAGCACGGCCTCGCGGGTGCCCGAGAGCGCGACCCTAGCGCCGCGCGACGCGAGTGCAGTGGCAGTGGCAGAGCCCAGCCCGCCCGAAGCACCTGTCACCAGCGCGGTCATGCCCGTCAGATCGAACATCTTCAAAGTCCTTCCCTATCCGTCATGCCAGCGGAGGCTGGCATCTCCTTAAAGCGGGCGCGGCGGCCACCAGCCGAGATCCCAGCCTTCGCTGGGATGACGATCTTCAGAGACGCTTCGCCAGCGCCTCGATGTCGGCCATCGTCACGATGCTCGCGGCGGTTGCATCCGGCGCGATGCGCTTAACCATCGGACCGAGCACCTTGCCGCCGAACTCGACGAACTCGGTCACGCCGGCGGCGAACATCGCCTCGACGCTCTCGCGCCAGCGCACCGTGCCCGTTACCTGATCGACCAGCAGCGTGCGGATCGCCGCCGGATCGGCCACGGGTGCAGCCGTCACATTGGCGTAAACCGGAACGAGCGGCGCGCGCAGGTCCGCCGCTGCCAGCGCCGTCTCCATGGCGCGTGCGGCGGGCTCCATCAGCGAGCAATGGAACGGCGCCGAGACCGGCAGCAGCATGGCGCGCTTGCCCCCCCGCACCTTTGCAAGCTCCACCGCCCGATCGATCGCGGCTTTGGAGCCGGAGATGACGACCTGGCCCGGCGCATTGTCGTTGGCGGCCTCGCAAACCTCGTTCTCGGCGGCGTCCGCCGCAATCGCCTGTGCCGCGGCGAAATCGAGGCCGAGCAGGGCGGCCATCGCCCCCTGCCCGACCGGAACCGCTGCCTGCATCGCCTGTCCACGTACGCGCAGCAGCTTCGCCGTCTCGGCAAGGCGGAGGGCTTCGGCGGCGCAAAGCGCGCTATATTCGCCAAGGCTGTGCCCTGCGACGAACTCGGTCTTGTCGGCTAGGCGGATACCGCCTTCTTTCTCCAGCACCCGCAAGGTGGCGATCGCGTTGGCCATGATCGCCGGCTGGGCGTTCTGGGTAAGCTGGAGCGCGTCGGCCGGTCCTTCGCTCATCAAATTGAAGAGATGTTGGCCGAGCGCCTCGTCCACCTCCTGGAACACCTCGCGCGCCGCGACACTGGCGGCGGCGAGCGCGTGGCCCATGCCGACGGCCTGACTGCCCTGACCCGGGAAGATGAAGGCGCGCATGTCTCTCTCCTTTTGAAGCCGGCCGCGATAGGAAGCTGGACGGGCAAGCGCAACCCATGGCACCACGCCCACCATGCGCTTCTACACGCTCACCGCCATAGCGTTTGCCTCGGCTACGCTCGTTGCTGCTCTTGGTGCGGAGAAGCCGCAGGGGTATCTTGCCGACGGCGCTTTCGATGTCCTGCCGATCCTGCCGCCCGCCCCAACCAAAGGCGATGCGCGCGACAAGGCCGATCGCAGGATCTTCCGGGAGACGCGCAGGATGATCGGCACGCCGCGTTACCAGTTGGCCGCCAGCGACGTCGACTATACTCAGCCGGCGATGATGCGCGATTTCTCCTGCGCACTCGGCATCTCGCTGACGCCGGACAACGCGCCGCGAACGAAGGCGCTGGTCGATCGCGCGTTGATCGGTACCGAGGCGCAGACGCTCCGCGCCAAGGACTTCTACAAGCGGCAACGGCCCTACCAGGTGGATCGCGGCGAGATCTGCCAGGCAAAGGCCGATCTCGGCGCGAGTTACGACTATCCGTCCGGCCACACGACGCTGGGCTGGACCTGGGCCGAGGTGCTTGTCGATCTTGCTCCCGATCGCGCCGTGGCGATCATGGCCCGTGGTCGTGCCTTCGGCGACAGCCGCTTCATCTGCGGCGCGCACAATGAAAGCGCGGTCGAAGGTGGCAAGATCGCGGCAGGCGCTACCATGACGGTGGTCCGAACCACCACTGCCTATCAGGCTGATGCGGCTGCGGCGCGCTCCGAGCTGCAAGCGCTGCGGCGCAATCCAGCGATGCCAAGGCCGACGGGGTGCGAGACCGAAGCCGCACTGGTCGCTCAGAAGGTCCTGTAGTCGTTCGCCGCGCTTGCTTTCTCGCCCGGTCTGACGCATAGGCGCCGGCGTCCGGTCGGCTGAGCCTGCCTCTCCTTCCGGCCAAGCATCTGAACGACAGCCGGAGGGGCGCTCACATAGGGTGGGCGTCAGCGATCGGTCAACATGGAAGGACGACCACATGGCTCTGTACGAGCATGTGTTTCTCGCGCGTCAGGACCTCGCCCAGGCGCAGGTCGACGCGCTGACCGAAACCGCCACCAAGATCATCGAAGAGTTCGGCGGGCGCATCGTCAAGTCCGAGACCTGGGGCCTGCGCACGCTCGCCTATCGGATCGCCAAGAACCGCAAGGCGCATTATGTGATGCTCGAGATCGACGGCCCCGCGGCTGCGATCAACGAGCTCGAGCGCCAGATCGCGATCAACGAGGACATCATCCGCTACATGACGGTGCGGACCGAGACTCACGAGGAAGGCCCGTCGGCGATGATGCGCCGCAACGAGCGCAGCGAACGCGGCGATCGCGGTGGTCGTGGCGACCGCGGTGATCGTGGCGACCGCGGCGATCGCGGCCCCCGTCGCGACGACCGTGGCGAGCGCCCCGAGCGCGACGCCGCCTGAGCCCGAACACGAGATTTAGGAACCAACGATGGCCCGTCCATTTTTCCGCCGCCGCAAGAGCTGCCCCTTTTCCGCCAAGGATGCCCCCCGGATCGACTATAAGGACGTCCGGTTGCTGCAGGGCTTCGTGTCCGAGCGCGGCAAGATCGTCCCCAGCCGTATCACGGCCGTATCCGCCAAGAAGCAGCGTGAGCTGGCCCGCGAGATCAAGCGCGCGCGCCATCTCGGCCTGCTCCCCTACGTCGTCAAGTAAGGAGCACAGACCATGGAAGTGATCCTGCTCGAGCGCGTCGAGAAGCTCGGCGCCATCGGCGACATCGTCACCGTGAAGAACGGCTATGCCCGCAACTTCCTGCTGCCGAACAAGAAGGCGCTGCGTTCGAACAACGCCAACCGCAAGGTGTTCGAGGCCAACCGCGCGCACATCGAGGCTGACAACGCCAAGAAGCGCGAGACCGCGGTCACCGAGTCCAAGGACATCGACGGCAAGACGCTGACGCTGATCCGTCAGGCTTCGAACGTCGGCCAGCTGTACGGTTCCGTATCGGCGCGCGATCTGGCCGAGCTGCTGCACGCCGACGGCGCGCACGTCACCAAGGCGCAGATCGTGCTCGACAAGCCGATCAAGTCGATCGGCCTGCATCAGGTTCGCGTCACGCTGCACCCCGAGGTTTCGGTAACCGTGAAGGTAAACGTCGCGCGCTCGCCGGAAGAGGCCGATCTTCAGGCACAGGGTGTCGACGTGATGACCGAAATGTTCGAGCGTGACGAAGCCGGCTTCACCGAGGATTATGATCCGAATGCCGAGCCGGGCGCCAGCGCCGAGGCCTCGCGCGATGCGGAGGATGATCAGGCAACCGCCTGACCCTTCTGCAGCCGACAAAGAAAAAGGCCGTCCGCAGCGATGCGGGCGGCCTTATTCCTTAGCGGGCGGGCCGAAGCCCGCCCTGCTTAGCCTCAGTTGTGAGGCGCGGTGGTCGACGTGCTCGTGCTGGTGCTGCTGCTCGAACGCGGCGTCTTGCTGTGGCGCGACGATTTGGTCGTCGTGCTGGTGGTGCTGCTGGTGCCGGGCGTCGACGACATGCTGCCGTCTGTGCTGCCCGACGATGCGCCCGGTGCTGTCGACATGGATCCGCTGCCGGACATGCCGGGCGACATCGTGCCGGACGACGACATATCGCCGCTCGTGGTGCCGCCGCTCGACATTCCGCCGGTGGACATCCCGCCGTTGGACGCGCCGCCCGCCGCCGGCATTGCGCCTGGCGTGCCAGACTGGCCACTCATCCCGGCGCCAGACGGCGACGATGCGCCCATGGCGCCGGTTGCGCCTGCTGAACCCGACGCGCCTGCAGCTCCGCTCGAGCCGGCGCCACCACCGGCGCTACCTGCACCACCAGCCGACTGGGCCGACACGAGCGCCGGCGTCATGACGACGGCAGCCGCCAGAATAAATTTCAACATTTTCCTCTCCTTACGACCTGTATAGTCTGATGAGGCAACGGTCGGCAGCGCCCGACGTTCCGACTCATCGCAGGTTCAGGGAGCAAGCCTCAATTTGCGGGCATGCCATCGCCGGTTCAGCAGCGGTTTCGCCTCCACCTTCCGCCGATGGGCCAGGGCCTCGCCGTAATCGCAATCGTGGCGGCGATCGCGGTACTTTCCGGCGGCGCCGTGGCGGGTTATCTGCTGTCGCTGCATATCGCCGCGCGTGGTAGCCAGACCAAAGCGCTCGACGAGCGGCTTAATCTCAAGCGCCAGGAAGTGCAGCAACTCAGAAACGAGCTCGATTTCCGCAGCCGCTTTCCCGAACTCGAGCGGTGGAGCGCTCCACTCGGGCTGGAGCCTGCCGATGGGCGACAATATGCGCAACGCGTCGGCGATCTCGATACGTTGGCCGCCACTCGGCGCCAGCAAATTGCTGATCAGCTTCCCCGTGTTGGCGGCAACAGGGGCTATACGCCTCAGGCGCGCGACCAGATGGACAGTCTTGTCAGTAACGTCGTGAACTAGGGCTTCAGCTGCTTTTCGAGGAACGTCGCGGTGGCAGCGTCGGCCTTCAGCCAGCTGTCATAGCGCAGGAAACCGTGGATCTCGTTCGGGATCACCAACTCCTCGAACGGAACGCCCGCCTTGGTCAGGCGCCCGGCAAGATCGACGGTCTGGTTGAAGCGCACGTTGCGATCGTCGTCTCCCTGGATCAGCAGCACCGGTGACCGCCAGTTGGCGATCTGTGCATCGGGCGAGGCTTCGAAGGCGGTCTTCATGAACGCGGCCCAATCGCCTTGCTCGTAGCGCTTGATCGGCGGCCCTTCTTCCTCGGCGAAGTCGCGGGACCAATCGTGGACGCCGTGCAGATCCGATCCCGCCTTGAATACGTCCGAGTTGCGCGACAGCGCCATGCCGGTCAAATAGCCGCCGTACGAGCCGCCCCAGATGCCGATCCGCTTTGGGTCGACATTCGGCTGCCCCTGCAACCAGCGCGCGCCGGCGAGCACGTCCTGATACTCGGCGCCTCCCGCCGGGCCGGCATGAGCGGGCTCCTCGAAAGCCCGTCCATAGCCGATGCCGAGCCGATAGTTGATCGACAGCACCACGAAGCCGCGGCTCGCGAGATACTGATTCATCGCGTAGCCGTTCGAGTAATAGCCCATATAATGCCACCCGAGCAGCATCTGCCGCGATGGTCCGCCGTGGACGAAGATCACCGCTGGGTGCCTGGCGACACCGGATGCGGGCTCGAACAGCTGGCCCTGGATGGTCAGGCCATCGGGTGCAGCGTAGCTTATGAGCTTCGGCGTCACCAAGGCATCGGCGGGGTAGTCCGGCACCGCGACGTGGAGCGTCTTACCACCGGCGAGGGCTACGGCAGGCGGATGAGCGGCATCCGCGCCGATCAGCGCCACCCCTGCTCCGGCAGCGACCGGAGACCATTGCAGCCCGATGCCACCGGTCAGCGCCACCGGACGGCTATCGATCGCGACCTTGAAGACGTGCCGGCGATCGTCGTCATCTTTCGTGGTGCCGGTGTTGGCCGCGTAGAAGAGCGTGCGCCGGTCATGGCTCGAGGACACATGCTCGACCATGAACTTGCCGGGGGTAAGCAGGCGCGGCGTGCCGCCTTTCGTGTGCAGGGCATAGAGATGCTCCCACCCGTCCAGCAGCCCGATAAAGGCGAGCGTATCGCTGGCCATCCAGCGCAGCCCGAGCCCATCGCCTGTGCCGGGATAGGAGCCGTCGAGTGTGACCGGGCTTGCCCAGGTGCTTGTACCCTCGCCGGTTGTGGCATCCGCCGTCCAGATCGAGAAAGGGTGTGGGTTGATGGTGAGGAGCGGCTCGGGCGCGCCGCCGTCACCCGGCTGGCGGCTGAATGCGATGCGCTTACCATCGGGAGACCAGACCGGATCACCGTCCCGCCCGGTTGACGGCGCCAGATAGGTGAGCGGCTTGTCGGCGGAGGTGAACACCGTGACGAAGCTGTGATCGCCGCGCCCCGTCACGAACGCGAGACGGCTGCCGTCGGGTGACCACAGCGGGTCATGATCCTTGCCGCGATCGAACAGGAGCCGGACCGGTTTGGCCGATCCATCAAGCGAGACCGACCAAAGCTGGTCGTCCTTCACGAAGGCGACAACGCCGCTTGGCGAGACGGCCGGCTCGTCGCCCTCGGCCAGCATGCGCGGCATGCCACCGGCAGACGCCACTGCCCAGATTTCGATCTTGGGTTGCGTGGTGGCGCTATCCGGATCGGGCGCCAGGTTGCCCTCTGCCGGCCAGTTCTCGTCATGATCGCCGCCACGAACAAAGACGATCTGGTCGCCGTTGGTAGAGAAGCGCAGCTGGGTCAGCTCCTGCCCGTCGTCGGCGGTGTAGGCGGTGACCTGATGCGCCACGAAGACCGGCCCCGCAGCGGTCCAGATATTGCGGACGCCGCGCACATCCTCCACCCACGCGAGGCGATCGGCGTGCTCTGCCGAGACGAGTTCGCTCACAAAGGAATAGCCGAAGAAATCCGTCAGCGCAGGCTTGGCGTTTGCCATGGCAGGAACTCCCGCCAGCAACGCTGCGACGATGCCGATCCGCCAGTTCCGATGTGCCAATGTCCCGCTCCCTGATGTGCAGGATCGCAGACTAAGGTCCGCTCGACCGATGGCAAGCTACCAGCGTGTCACCAGTGGCATCAGTATCCGAGCGGCGAGCGCAATCAGTCCGCAGCCGACCAGGTACCACACCGCGATGTAGAACGGGTCGTCGTGCGGGCACGCGAACACGAAGAGGCAGGCGCCCCACGTTCCGCCGGCGATCCCGACGGCCACCGCACTCCCGTTATGATCGGTGGGCGCACCGCGACGCATGAGCAAACCCAGCCCGGCGAGCATGGGGAGAGACAAGATCCCCATCATCACGACACAGGCGATACCATCCCGCCAATCGAGCCGGATGCCAAGCGAGCCGCGGCCACCTTGCGTCACGTCGAGCGCCCAGCCGATCAGCAAGACGAGCCCGACGAACCATCCGATCGCACGAAGCCCTCGGCGGGGCGATGCCGCAGGATCGAAGGAACGAACGGCCGTCGCGAGACCGAGTACAGCCAGCAGCCCGACGCTGCCTAGCTTCCACCAGAAGGACGGCAGCCTCATCGCGGGCATGAGATCATGCCGTGCCTCGCCGAGCAGCACGAACAGAGCCACTTCGATCGCACCAAGGAAGACGATCAGCGCCGCATCGCGCTGCGTCGTGCGGCAGGTGGTCGGGACAAGCCGCGCCGCGAGATCATCGATCAGCCGCTCACTCGTCATCGGACGCGCTCCCGACGATTGCGGCCAGCCGCGCAAGCCCGCGATGGATGTTGACCTTGACCAGCGAGCAGGACTGCCCGGTGCGTGCCGACGCATCCTCGATGCTGAAGCCCTGCAGCTTGACCAGGCGGATCACCTCGGCCTGTGCAGGCTTCAGCCGACCGAGCAGACCGCCAAGCACGACCGCGCTGGTGACGGCCGCCTCATGGCCGAGCACGCCGAGGGTTTCCGGAAGCACGTCGGTCCGCTCGCGGCCCATCGCGCGCAGCCGGTCGATCCACTTGTAACGCGCGACCGCCGCCAGCCAGGGCCGGAAAGGGCGAGCGGGATCGTAGGTGTGGCGCTTCTCGTGGATTGCGATCAGGGTGTCCTGCACCGCATCGTCGACATAGGCCGGCGGCAGGCGGCGCGAGAAATAGCGCACCAGCCACTCACGCACCTCGCCGAGCAGCCGACGGTAAGCACCGCCGTGGCCCCCCTGCGCAGCGGCCATCAGCGCTCCCCAGTCATCCGCCTGATCTTCGCGCATCGGGTCTCCTGCCCGGCCGGTCACCCCGGATCCCCGCAGGGAGTAACGAAAAGACACTGCCACCGCCATGGACTTGCGTTCGTCCGCGGCGGCACTTGGGTTACGAGCGGGTCGATGCAGCAAGCCCTTCGGACGACGCCTAGGCAAAGACCTCGGCAAGGCCGGGAGCGGACAAGCCATCCCTGATACGCCGCAACTCGACATAGAGGCCGGCCCACAAGCTGCTTTGGAAGGCGGCGAGCAACGTGCCGACCACGACATTCCAGGTCGAGGCGAAGAAGCCGGGGTTTGTCGCATGACCCGAGAACGAGCCGGCGAGTATGCCGACGGGCACCGACACCATGAGGACCACGACGAAAACCAGCAGCAGCAGCAACAGTATCCGTCCCCGGGATCCAAGCGCCAGCGACCGGCTGCGTCGGAAATTGCCAAAGAAACCCGCATCCTCGCAGGACACAACGGGTATGATGAGCGCCCAATTCAGGGTGAGAATGACACCCGGCAAGAGGAACAGCATCCATCCCGCCGCAATGCCGATGCCCATGAGGATCAGGGCCCCGATGGCCGGAAGAATGCGCGCCGGTGTTCGCCCGAGTGCATCACCGATGGATATGGGCCTTGCCTCTGCTCGAGACACCAGGAAGATGGTGGCAGCCACGTAGAACGCCATCATCAACACGATGCCGACGAGGCCGCTGACGATGAAAGCCGGGGTCATCATGGCTTCGAAGGCAGCAAACGGGTTCGTGGGGTTCGTCGCCATGAGCTGCTGCGTACGCGCCAGCATCATCGGGCGGGTCACGAGGACGGTCACGATTTGCGGAATGCCGATGAGGACTGCCGCCAGCGCTGTTACCGGCCAACCTTCGGGCGTGAACACGCGAAAACCGATCGAGAGGACACGACCGATGTCCAATGGCTCCACCAAGGCGATGGGCTCGCGGCGCGAGCGCAGCCACAGCCATACGCCAAGTGCGATGAACGGCCCTGCCAACATGACAAGGACGACGATTAACCCCGCTCCTGCACCCATCCTCAAGCCTCCCCATTTATGTCCCAGCGTGATGTCACCACGGCAATCTTCTGCTGTCCAGTCTCCGGCTGCGCTTGCGCAAGGCTGTCAAAGCGATAGTCTCGCTCGGCCCGGGGGCGGGCTGGGGGTCTGTAGCGCGTGACATCATCTCGGGGTCTGCCAGGTGGCGATGCGTTCGCCCATGCACACGCCCACCTGCTTGCCGACACACGCATCCAGTTCGCACTGCCGCCCGCGCCGACTCCGCACACGCCGCACTGGCTGGAGGTGATCGCCCACTGGCTGCGGGCGGCATGGCCGGTGCTGAGAATACTGACCTGGCTGGCGCTGGCCGGCATAGCTTTGTTCATCCTGGTCATGATCGTGAGCCAGTTCATCGATATTCGCTGGCCGTGGCGCCGCGCGACCGCCGTTGCGGCCGCAGAACCGGACTGGCAGCCCGACGCGGCACCGGTGCGGGCGCTGCTTGCGGAGGCAGACGCACTCGCCGCTGTCGGTCGGTATGCGGAGGCGGCGCGGCTAATCCTCCAACGCTCGGTAGAGGATATCATGAAGCGACGGCCGGGCCTCGTACGTCCGGCGACCACCAGTCGCGATCTTGCGCGGACACCCGAGATCCCTACCGATGCACGGCCGGCATTCGGCGCGATCGCCGACGTCGTCGAGATCAGCCTGTTTGCCAATCGCGGCGCCACTGCCGACGCTTGGCAGCGCGCACGCAACGCCTATGCCGATTTCGCGCTCGCCGGCAATTGGCGGTGAGCCTGGAACCCGAGGATGCGCCCTTCCGTCGGCGCACCGTGTTGCTGATCATCGGCGTGGCCGTGATCGCCTTTGCCGGCTTCCTGTTGCTGATCGCCTTCGCACCACCCTTCCAGAGCGGCCATGATGGGCGGGGACATGCGCTCTCCACATCGGGCAATGGCTATGCCGGTCTGGTCGAGCTGACCGATGCGATCGGAAGCCACTCGCTTATCGTGCGGGAGCAGGCGGTGCTCGATACGCACGCATTGCTGATCGTGACGCCAGAGCTGGACACCGATGCTGCCGACATGAGCAAGCTGCTCGCCGCGCGTGACGGTCACCCGACGCTGATCGTGCTGCCCAAATGGCTGACCCAACCCCTACCCGGCAATCGGGAATGGAGCGAGAAGGTAGCGATGATCTGGCCCGACGCGGTCGTCAACGCGCTGCCAAAGGTCGCTTCGAAGCTCACCGTGGATCAGACGCCCTTTGATCGTCGGGCGGTGCAGCCACAGGAGCCCGACACCCCCCGCCTCGCACGCGCCACGATCGGCAATCAGCCCGAGCAGCAGCGGCTGACCGGTAGCGGCTTCACCCCGATGCTGCTCGATCGAGACGGTCGCGTTGTGCTCGCCAAGCTCGACGGACGATCGGTCTTCGTGCTGGCCGATCCTGACCTGCTCAACAACCAGGGGCTGGCCGATCGCTGGACCGCCCGACAAGGCTGGCAAGTAGTCGACGATCTGTCGACCACCAACGAGATCGCGTTCGATCTCACCCTGAACGGCTTTGCAAAGTCCACGGAGAAGAGCCCGCTGCGCCTCCTCTTCCAGGCGCCGTTCCTGCCGGTAACGCTCTGCATCGTCACCGCGGCGTTGCTGGCCGGCCTGCACGGAGCCGTACGGTTCGGCGCTCCCGCCGCTTCTGGCCCCGAAATCGCGATGGGCAAGCGCACACTGGTCGACAACGCGGCCATGCTGCTCCGGGCCGCGCGCAAGGAGCATCGCGTCGGCGCGGCCTACGCGACGCTCACCCGCGACCTCGTTGCGCAGTCGGCCCGCGCGCCCGCCCGGCTGTCAGGCGAGGCGCTGGACGGCTATCTCGATCAGGCCGGCCGGAATGCCGACGATCCTCTCTTCGCAACGCTCGCCTGGCACGCCGACGCCGCCGAGAACCGCGATCAATTGCTTGACGCAGCGCGCGCGCTGTACCGCTGGAGAAGGAACCGCACGCGATGACATTGGACGAGGTGAAGAGGCTGAGCGAGCGCATTGCGGCCGAGATCGGCAAGGCCGTGGTTGGCCAGGAGCGCACGGTGCGTCATCTGCTCATCGCGCTGTTCTCCGGCGGGCATGTGCTGCTCGAAGGGCCGCCCGGCACCGCCAAGACCTTCCTCGCGCAGTGCTTCGCCGCAACGGTCGGCCTCGACTTCAAGCGGATTCAGTTCACGCCCGATCTGATGCCCGGCGACATCACCGGCTCTAACATCTTCAACTTTCAGACCTCGCAGTTTTCGCTGACCCGCGGGCCGATCTTCTGCGATCTGCTGCTGTCCGACGAGATCAACCGGGCGCCGCCCAAGACCCAGGCCGCGCTGCTCGAGGCGATGCAGGAGCGGTTCGTGACGCTTGATGGCGTGTCATACCCGCTTGGCGATCGCTTCATGGTGGTCGCGACGCAGAATTCGATCGAGAACCAGGGTGTTTATCCGCTGCCCGAGGCGCAGCTCGATCGCTTCCTGTTCAAGCTGCTCGTCGACTATCCAGACGAGGCAGAGGAAATCCGGATCGTCGCCACCCATGGTGCCGATCGCGGTGCCACCACGCCGCAGCGCTGGGGGGTCCAGACGCAGACCGATGGCGCCGCTTTGGCGGAGGCGCTGGCTGCCGTCGCCACGGTCACGCTGGTGGACGAGGTGGTCGCCTATATCGTGCGCCTGGTGCGCGCCACGCGTTCGAGCATCGAACTGACCGCCGGCGCATCGCCGCGCGCCGCCGCGATGCTGGCCGGCGCCGCCCGCGCGTCCGCCGCGCTCGATGGGCGCGATTACGTCGTGCCGGACGATGTACGCGCGCTCGCGCCGGCCGTTCTGCGCCACCGGATTGCGCTGTCTCCGACCGCAGAAATTGACGGTCGCCGCCCGGAGGAGGTCGTCGCCACCCTCATCGCCGAGGTCGACGCGCCGCGATGAAGCCCGGCCTCGGCGTCTATCCTACGGCGCGCGCCGTCCTGCTGATGGCGGCAGGCGCTCCGCTGGCGCTGATGATAGGTGTAGTCTGGCCGTCCTTGTGGACGATCGGCTTCGGCTGGATGCTCTTCGTGGTGCTGCTCCTCGTCCTGGATTTCGCGATGGCGGCGCGCGGCGATCAGGTGGATGCGGGCCTTCATCTGCCCGGCGTCGTAGCGGTGGGATCGCGGGTTCCGTTGATGCTCAGGATATCGGCACCGGAGCGCGTGCAGGCCAAGGTGGACGTCGACGCGCGCCTCGCGCCGGTCGATGACGTCCGCGCCGACGTCGCTGCCGGCCAGACCAGCCGGCCTATCGTCTTCGAGGCCACCCGGCGCGGCACCGCGTACGTCTCGGCGTTGTGGCTGCGCTGGAAAGGCCCGCTCGGCCTGTTGTGGAAGCAGCGCCACGAGCCGCGCGACGATCGCGTGCTGATCACGCCCGATCTGCGTCCGGTGCGCGAGGAGAGCCAGCTCCTCATCCAGCAGGCGCAGGCGGGTGAGACGGCGCGGCGGGAGGTCGGCACCGGCAGCGAATTCCAGTCGTTGGTCCCATGGTCCACCGGCATGGATCGCCGTTCGATCGACTGGAAGCAGTCGGCGCGCCACGCCACCCTGCTCGCCAAGGACTGGCAGATCGAGCGCAACAACCAGATCGTGCTGGCGATCGATGCCGGGCGCGCCATGGCGGAGCCGCTGGCCGGGGTACCCCGCGTCGATCGCGCCGTTTCGGCAGCGTTGCTTGCTGCCTACGTGGCGCTGAAGCTCGATGATCGCGTCGGCCTTTTCGCCTACGCCGAGCAGCCGGTCGCATCGAGCTCGATCGCGGCGGGCATACAGAGTTTTGCGCGGCTCCAGCGGCTGGCCGCAGGAATTGATTACAGCACGCGCGAAGCGAACCATACGCTCGGCCTGACCCGGCTGGCGCAGAAACTCGAACGCCGCACGCTGATCATCCTGTTCACCGAACTCACCGATCCTACCAGCGCCGAACTCATGGTCCGGGCGTGCGCGCCGCTGCTTGCCCGCCACCTGCTGATGTTCCTGATCTACCGCGACGAGGAACTGGAGAACCTGGCTGCGGCCGAGCCGGACACGCCGGAAGACGTCACCCGCGCCGTGGCGGCGCAGGCCTTGCTGCGCGAGCGGGCGATCGTCGCCGTACGGTTGCGCCGGATGGGTATCCACATCGTCGAAGCAAGGCACGATGCGGCGGGCACTGCGCTGGTCGAGGCCTATCTCGCCCTCAAGCGACAGGGTGTGATCTGATGGCGCTTGTCCTTCCTTTTCGGCGCAAGCGCCACGCCCACCTCCCCGATGACGAACTCCCGCCGGCGCCCCGCCGGTCCGATCCGCTGCCCTCCGCACGGTTCCGTTCGGAGCGCGAGGCGGACTGGCGTCGGCTGGAGGCTTTGCTTGCCAGGGTGGAGAAAAGATCGGCCGCGGCGCTCTCGGATGAAGAGCTCCTCGCCCTTCCGACCCTCTATCGCGCCACCGTATCCGCTCTAGCCGTGGCGCGCGAAACGTCGCTGGACCGCGCGCTGATCAATTATCTTGAGGGGCTTTCCACCCGCGCCTACTTCTTCCTCTACGGCGTGCGCGGCCGCCTTGGACCGCGCCTTGCCGCCTTCTTCCGCCACGACTGGCCGGCCGCCGTACTCGCGCTGTGGCGCGAGACGGTGGGATCGCTGCTGTTGCTCGTCGCCGGCACTATCGCTGGGTATGCGCTGGTCATGTCGGACTCGACCTGGTTCATGGCGCTGTCCGGCGGGATGGCGGAAGGGCGGACACCAAGTGCCTCCACCCAACAGCTGCGCGACGTACTCTACAAGGGAAGCACCGACGGCCTGGAGGCGCTGGCCGGCTTCCTCTTCACCCACAACGCCCAAATGGCGCTGATGTGCTTTGCATTGGGTTTCGTGCTGGCAGCACCGAGCACAATCTTGATCCTGGTCAACGGCCTGACCCTCGGCGCCTTCCTGGCGCTCTACGCCAGCCGTGGCCTTGCCGGCGAGCTGATCGGCTGGCTCTGCGTCCACGGCACGACGGAAATGTTCGCGATCACGCTGGCGGGAGCGGCCGGTATCCGCATCGGGTGGGCGGTCGCGTTCCCCGGCCGCCTTTCGCGACTGGACGGCATGGCGGCGGCCGGGCGGCAGGCCGGGACGGTGATGGCAGGCGTGGTGGTCATGCTGTTCGTCGCGGCGCTGCTCGAAGGCTTCGTCCGCCAGCTCGTGACTATCGATTGGGAGCGCTTTCTGATCGGAGGCGCGATGCTCGCCTTGTGGCTGGTCTATTTCTACGGACCTGCAGGGCGCTGCCGATGAGCGCGCGGTGGCCCACGGATATGAAGCGCATCCGCATGCTGGCGACGCCCGAGGGTGTGCCGCTGCCGCTGGAGATCGCCGATGCCGGGCAACGCGCCGGCGCCTTCCTGCTTGATCTGCTGATCATCCTCGGATCGTTCATCGCGGTGACCGTCTTCCTGCTGTTCGTATCGAAGGCACTGCCCGGCCAGGGCGTGCAGCGCGCGCTCGGCCTGATCTGGACCGTCGGGCTGTTCCTGCTGCGCAACTTCTATTTTACCTGGTTCGAGGCGCGGCCGCGTGGTGCTACGCCCGGTAAGCGCCTGCTCGGCATCCGGGTCATTGCGCGTCACGGCGAGCGGCTGACGATGGACGCGGTGATCGCGCGCAACGCGCTGCGCGAAGTCGAGATCTACCTGCCGCTCATGCTGATGGCTGCCACCTTGGCCACGCAAGGTTACCAGACCTGGATCCTTGTGTGCGGCCTCGGCTGGACGGCGATCTTCCTGTTCATGCCGCTGATGAACCGCGATCGCCTACGCGCGGGTGATCTGCTCGCCGGCACCTGGGTGATCCGCGTGCCGAAGCGGCCGCTCCTGCCCGAACTCTCCGCCGAAGCCGAGCAGACAAGCTTCACCGAAGCCGAGCTCGATGCATATGGCGTTCTCGAACTCGAGACACTGGAGCAGGTAATCCGCCAGGCACAACCGGCAGCGATGGGCACCGTCGCGCTCGCCATCGCCCAGCGGATCGGCCGCGCGCACTGGAGCGACGACGGCGGCGAGCGCGATGAGGCGTTTCTGCACGCCTATTATGGAACACTCCGCGGCAGGCTCGAACAGAAGCTGCTCTTCGGCAAGCGCCGCGCCGACAAGCATGATCGCCCCTGATCGTACGCGGCGTTAATGCTCTGCGACATTCGTGCAACATCATACATCGGTCGTTCATCGGCCGGGATAGCGGCGGTTGACGTTGCCCAATGCCGAAGGCCATCAGACATGCATGGAGCGTCATCGAATGATGGCGAAGGTGTAGGGGGAGTTGATTACATGGCCATGATGAAAGCGCGCCGGGCAGTGCTCGGCAGCTCCGCGATTGCAGTTCTGGGCATCGCCCTTGCTGCACCGGCCAGCGCGGTCGTGATCAACGACGGCTACACGCCCGGCGACGTTGTCGACACGAACAACATCACCGGCGTCGGCCAGATGGTGACCGATGAGGGCGGCGGCTTTGTCGGTCTCTGCACCGCCACGCTCATCAATCCTCGCACGGTGATCCTTGCTGCGCACTGCGTGAACGATGCGCCGGCGACCTCCTACGGATCGAACCAGGGCGGCACCGCAATTGGCGTCGGCTTCCAGGCCGACAACTTCAATTCGATCGGCGACTGGTTCCAGAGCGGCTTCCAGACCAACAAGGCCGACCATTTCTACAATGGCAGCTACGTCACCTATAACCAGCATTCGTTGGATCTCGGGCCGGACAACAACTTCCTCCAGGGTGACGTCGCGATGATCGCGTTCGACACGCCCGTGACCGGCGTGCCGACCACCGATTTGCTGTTTAGCCCGCTCACCGGTCCGGTCCATGCCACGATCGAGGGCTATGGCGATTACGGCACCGGCACCACCGGCCAGCAGGATCTCGACTTCAAGCGCCGCGTCGCGGAGAACATCGTGTCGGTGCTCGGCTCGCTCGACGATGTCGACAGCTTCCTGTTCGGCGCCCCCGACGGCCTGCCGCAGAACCTCTACCAGATCGACTTCAACGATCCCAAATATGGCAAGGCGGGCGCCAGCGAGTTTGACTTCGATATCTTTGGCGATGCTGCGCTAGCCAAGGAGGGCATCACGGCGCCCGGCGACTCAGGCGGACCGTTGCTGATCGATCAGGCCTTCTCTCGGCCCGTTATCGCCGGCGTGCTCTCGGGCGGCGACCGCTTCTACAACGCACAGCCGGGTGCTTCCTACGGTACGACCAGCTTCTATCAGCCGCTTTATCTCTTCTGGGACTGGATCGTTGCCAACAACCCCTACAAATATGTGGGCGCCAAGGCGGGCAACGGCAGCTGGACCGACCCCACTCACTGGGTGATGAACCTCGATCCGATCTATCAGATCATTGGTGCCGACGGCCAGTTGGTGAACGGCCTGCCGAGCACGCCGGCCGCCGGGATCGACGGCACCAGCCCGAAGTTCGGCAGCGTTTGCTACAATGGCGATTGCCAGGATCTCGCCACGGGCAACGAGACGACGGGAAACACGCCTACCAACCCTACGAGCACCACGACATCGCTCAGCAATGACAAGGGCAAAGCCAAACTCGCCTCCGGCAGCGGCAGTATCCTGCAGTCTCAGGGGGCACCCGAGCAAAGCATCCTCAGTCCGACCGCCGTCGTCCCGCCGGTCGGCAATCCGCCCGCCGAAGGATCGGCCGAAGTTGGCGGTGAAGTGGTGCAGGGTGCGCCCGGTTCATCCAACTTCGTCCCCAACGATACCGATGGTGACATCACCACCGGCGCACCAGCACGCTATTACGACGTGACGCTTGCCGCAGACGGCACCACTACCCTGTCCGGGGCGCAGATCGTCATTGATCGGCTCACCATGTCGGGTGACAACGCCAACCTCACGATCGACGCCGATGCCGGCCTCGCCAGCCTCATCGACACGACGCAAATGGCCGGCACCATGACCGTGAACGGTCAGTATGTGTCGATCGGCGATTACGACCTGATCGCCGGCCTGCTCCAGGGCAGCGGCACGGTCATCGCGCCCAACCTGATCTCGGTCATGGGCGCGATCGCTCCGGGTACGCTCGGCACGATCGGCACGCTGACGGTCGGCGGCAACGTCATCATGTCGTCCGCCACCCGCTCCTACTTCGACATCGGCGCGAACGGCGCTTCGGACAAGCTGACCATCGTCGCCAACCCGTTCGTCGATCCGGCGGCGCAGAACGGCCTCACCGGCGTCGGCGATCTCGGCGGCCTGCTGGCGATCACCCCTGTCGCCGGCTATCGCCCGACATACGGCGATAAGTTCACCCTGATCACCGCAGAGGGCGGTCTGCAGGATCATTATGGCGCAGCCACCGATTTTTCCGCAATCCTCTATCCCTCGATCATGCAGACGGCGAATACGCTTTCGGTGACGATCAAGGCGCGGCCGTACAGCAGCGTGGTGAATCGCTCCTCGACGATCCAGACGGCTTATGCGAGCCTTCTCGATCGCAGCCGTGGCGCGTCGGCGCTGAACGGCTTCTACGGGCAGAGCGATCTGCTCAGCCAGGCAGCGATCCAGTCAAGCCTCGAAGCGGCCGGGCCTTACGCCCAGCAGACCGAGGTCGGCCTGGTCCGCATGCAGGACGAGGCGCTGGCCAAGTTCTACCGCGATCGCCTGTCGCTGCTGCGTAGCGGCGGCGCGAGCGAGCAGCTTGCGGTGCTCGGCAACCCGCTCGGCGTAGTGCGGACCGGCTATCAGACCGCGCAGGATGTCTCGATGGGGCTGATGCAGGCGCCGACCGGCCAGCAGTCGACCGCCGTGAAATTGCCGGAGGGCGTTAGCGCCTACGTCGCCGGCGGCTATCTCGACGGATCGTCGCGTCCCTTGCCCAACCTCATCTCCGGCAAGAAGGACGATCTCTCCGGCTGGTATGTCGCTGGCGGCCTCGAGAAGCAGATCGACGACAAGACGATCACCGGCTTCTCCGCCAGCTACTCGCACGGCAAAGGCGACACGCTGTTCGGCGAGCGCGCGCGCAGCAACATCTACCAGCTTGCCGCCTACGGCACGTACAGCTTCGCCGGCGGCGCCTTCATCAACACCTCGGTGTCTGGTGGCCTCCTGCAGGTCAAGACGCAGCGCCGCTTCGCCCTGGGCGATGCGACCGCGAGGCCGCACAACGAGGAGAACGCACCGATCTTCTCCGGTGAGATCGCGCTCGGCTATGATCTCAAGATGGCCGGCCTCAAGGTAACGCCGATGGCATCGATCCGCGGCAGCCACCTTGAGTTCGAGGGCGGCCAGGAGAGCGGCGGCCTCGGCTCACTGACCTACGCCAAGCGGGACTTCAACAGCCTGCAAGGGCGCCTGGGCGGCGAGATAAGCTTCGAAAGCGGCAGCATCCACCCGCATGTCGATGCCGCCTATGTCCACGACTTCCGCAAGAGCGGGGACGACATCTTTGCCCACTTCACCGGCGCCACGGGCACCGGTCTTGCGGATGCGGACTTCGGTTCGTTCGGCCGCGACCGCAACTGGGGCGAGGTCGGCGGTGGTCTGACGATCGTCGGCCCGATGGTGGACATCGGTGTCTCGGCCGACACCGTCTTCAAGCGGCAGGACCTCAGCTATCAGGTCTATCGCGGCTCGGTGACCTTCCGCTTTTAGACCAACGACCATAGTCTTCGGGCCGGCCTTCCCTCCAGAAGGCCGGCCCCTTGCATTTGGCCGCCGGATGCACCGCGAGCCCGCCCCTATAGCTTCCCGCAATCGGGCAGCTTCAACCCCTTCATGTCGGCGCACTGCCGCACTTGCACGCTGCCATCAGGCCCGGTGAAGACGCTGTAGTCTCCGCCCGGCTGACAATGCGCCACCCAAAAGCCGAGATTTCCATACGGTCCGCGATAAGAACTCGCCGTCAGCCGCCCGCACTTCTCCTCATTGTCGGTGATCGATCGACGGAGCGCGCCTTGACGATCGGCAAGTCCCAGCCCGAGAAGCTTCTGGTTGAACGGATTGGCCCAGAACGGCGTCGCCGCTAGTGCGGGAGCGGCAAGAACCATCCCGATCAATCCGCCGATCAGAGCGCGCATATCCATTTCCTTTCACGTCCGAACCGATTGCACGAACCCCTGGCGCGAGTCGGGCGTTCGATACTCTGACAGGTTATACTCTGTAGGAGGTCACGCGCATGAACGAGGACGAGATCAAGGGCACCGGCAAGAAGGTCGGGGGCACCGTGCAGGAGGTTGCAGGCAAGCTCACCGGCGACGATCAGCTCGAAGGCAAGGGCTATGTCAACCAGGCGGTGGGCAGCGTTCAGGACGGGTATGGCAAGGTTAGCGACAAGGTGAAGGACCTGATCGACGACGCTGCACCCACCGCCAAGGATGCGATCGACTCCGGTCGCGACTATGTCCGTCGCGGTTCGGCGGCTGTAGCGCGCACCACGGGTGACAACACGGCGCTCGTTATCCTCGCGGCCAGCATCGCCGGTGCGGCACTCGGCTGGTTCGCGCTCACCCGCAAGCCCGCCCCGAAGCCGGCACAGAGGGTCCGCAAGCCCGGCAAGTGAGCCTTTCCGCGCGGCGCCCGATCAAGGTTGCCAGCTACAACATCCACAAGGCCGTCGGCACGGATGGGAAGCGTTCACCCGAACGCATTCTGTCCGTGCTGGGCGAAGTTGGCGCCGACATCGTCTGCCTGCAGGAGGCGGACCGGCGGGTCGGCGCGCGGCAGAGCGTCATTCCGTTCGATACGATCGCGCAGCATTCGCTGTACAAGCCGGTGCCGTACGAAATCCGCCCCGGGGGCATGGGCTGGCACGGCAACGTCATCCTGGTGCGCCGTGATGCCGAGATCATCGATCACCGCCCCTTGTCGCTGCCGGTGCTGGAGCCGCGCGGCGCGGTTATGGCTGACATCGCGATTGCCGGCCAGCGGGTGCGGATCGTCGGCATGCACCTCGATCTCTCCGGCTTGTGGCGTCGCAAACAGGCGCGCTCGGTTATCAACCATATCGACGCATGCGACGATCACCTCCCCGCGATCCTCATGGGCGATCTCAACGAGTGGAGCTTGGCGGGCGGTTGCCTCAAGGATTTCACCCGCCACTTTCACTTTGCATCGACTCCGCCAAGCTTCCACGCACGCCGCCCGATCGCGCGGCTTGACCGGATCATGACCACGCCCGACCTGGCTGTGATCGATGCCGGCACCCACCACTCACCGCTGGCACGCCGTGCGAGCGATCACCTACCAATCTGGGCAACGGTGGGGATGCGGTAATCGAGAGCAAGGACGGACAGCGCTTGCCTAACGCTTAGTCCCGTCGTTCAATACTGCTTCGAATATCGGATCGTCACCGATGGCCCCGTCACCCCGCCCGCCTGGCTGAGGATGCTTAGCGCACGAGAAAGGGCGATCGTCAGCTGCGTCTGGGTGAAGCCCTTGGCGTCGCTGATCACCTCGACATAGATGTTCTTCGAGATGTACTTGCCCGCCGCCAGGCTGGTGCCGCGACCGGTGGTCTGGTCTGATCCGAGCACACGCAGGCGATCGAGCCCGGTCGCCCCGCGTAGCTTGCCGAGCGCCCCGGCGCCGCCACCGCCGGTTCTGAGTGAGTTGAGCGCCGCGGCGAGCTGCAGCGCCTGCATCGGCGACAGCGTCGTGACCGAGGCGCCGAACAGCAGGCGCGAGAGCACCTCGTCCTGCGGCAGCGTCGGGGTCGAGGTGAAGGTGATCTGCGGGTGAAGCCCGGTGCCGCCGATGTTGATGCCGACGTCGACGCCCTCGACCGACGTGGTCGCCGAGATGTTGAGATCGGGATCGAGCAGGGGGCCATTGAACTGCACCGTGCTCGTGTCCGAGACATCGAGGCGGCGGCTGGCGAAGCTGTAGGTCCCGCGCACGACCTGAAGCTTGCCGACCACGGTCGGCGCGTTTGCCGTGCCGCCGACGTGCATGCGGGTCGACCATTCGGACTCCAGCCCCATGCCGGAGACAAAGATCTGGTTGTCGCCGCGAATGCCGAGATCGAGCTTCCAGTTGCTTGGCGCCGGCCCGGCAACCGCTGCGTTCGGGTCTACTGCAGGAGCGCCTTTGCGGCGGACGCCGGTCAGATCGTCGACTTGAGCCGCATCGTTGCGGACGTAATTGTAGCGCGCTTCCTGGATATTGATGTCGCCCTTGATCAGCCCGCCTGCCGCCTTGGAGTTGCTGACCGAAACGGTGCCGGATGCAGTGGCGCCGAGGCCGTCCGAATGCGCAAGCTGCGCGTTGTCCAGTTTGGCGGTAATGTTGATCGGGAAGCCGCTATCGGCCGCGAAGCCGACGGAGCCCGACGCCTGGATCGTGCCCTTGCCTGCATTGCCGCTCAGCTTGTTCAGCAGGAACTGCGATTGGGTGAAGCGCCCGTCCATCGCGATGTTGGTGATGGTGGTGCCGGTGGTGCTGTTCTCGTAGCGCAGCTGGTTGGCGCGGATCACGCCGCTGACCTGAGGCGCGCTGACCCGGCCTGAGAAGTCGGCGCCGATCGCGATCGGGCCGGCGACGGTCTGCCCGCCGATGCCGGTCAGCGTCCACAGCACCTCGGCCGGGCCGTTGTAACGAATGCCGCCCGAGATCGGCCCCTGCATCAGGCCCGCTATCGTCGAGGCGGCCGCCATGCGGACCTGGACGCGGCCGATGGTCGTGCCGTTACGCCGGATCAGCGCGTTGACGGCGTTGCCTTCGCGGCCGAGCGTGCCCAGCATCGCGATGTCGACCGGGTCGGAGATGGCGAGCGCGCCGGTGCGAGTGAACCCGGCAATGTCCACGCGGGCACGGGCATCGGGGATGCTTGATCCATGCATGGTAAAATCGACGGTGCCGGTCGCCCTGCCGCTGACGCCGAGCGTCGGGGCGAATGCCTGGACGATGCCGATGTCGACACCGTTGAGCTTGGCATGCGCTTCGGCCGCCGCGCCGTAGCGGCCCGAGAGATCGACCGATCCCTGCGGCAGGACGATCGTCGCGGGTTGAAGAACGTAGTCCTTGCCATCCTTCACAACGACAGCCGGCCGCGCAAGGCTGAAAGCAATGCCGTTGGCCGCGCCCCTGAGGTTGGCCAGGATGCGATCCGGCGTGAAGTTCGCCTGGGCGGCCACGTCGAAGGGCACGCCGCTGGTGCCGCTTGCCGTCACGGCCGCCGAACCGCGCCCGCCGGCATAGTTGATCTTCGCGCGCGCCGAGCGGACCAGCAGCGTGCCGTCACGCACATCGACCAGCGCGGCCGAGCCGTTGATCGAGGGACCACCCGGCAGCATCACCAACGTCGCGCGGATGAGACCCGAACCGATCGTTATCGGCGGCTTGCCGGGCAGCCGGGCGCTGTTCGCGATGAGGTTGACGTCAGCCTTCTGGTTCCTGCCCGCCGCCGCCAGCGCGACTTGGCCGTTCAGCCCCGATCCTGCGACGTACAGCGTTCCGGCGAACGGCCCGGCGGCGGTCTGCACGATCGCGCCATGCACGGTGATGCCCGCGATTAACAGCGAGTTGATGTTGACCGCCAGCGGGCCTCTGCCGGCCCGGATCAGCACGTCGGCGGTGAATGGGCCATAATCCGACCCACCCCGTGCCAGCACGCGGTAACCCGCTGCGGATTCGGTCAGCGTCGCATCGAGATTGGCGAGACCGATGCCGACGCCCGGACGCGCCGCCTTCAGCTCCACGCGCGGGTTGGCGACGGTACCGGTCGCGACGAGCGTGGCAGGGCCATAGGTGCGCGACCAGGCGCTTGCCCGGGCTCGAATCTGGCCGGTCTGCAGGTTGTACGTACCGCTGCCGTGATCGATGCGCAAATTGGGCGCCGTCATCCGCAGGTTCGCGATCGTCGCGCCGGCCTTGGGATCATAGCCGACGTCCGCGGTGATCACCGCATTGCCGCCCAGCTGGGTCGCGAGGCTGGCGTTGGTGATCTTCTTGGTCACCACGCGGACATGGCCCTTGATGCCGAAGCCGCCGCCGGGTGCCGTCACCAGCTTGGCATCGGTAACGAGGTTGATCCGGCCGAGGCCGTTTACGTCATAGCCGTTCACCCGGCCCTTCAGCGCGCCCGTGCAGGTTCCGCTGGAGAGATCGGCGAGGATCAGTGCGGTGGCGTCGATCTTATCGGAGTGCAGGCGCAGATTGTCCGAGAACACCTGTCCCTTGGCGTAGGCGATGTCGCCGTCGACGCGCAGGTTGGTGACGAGCCCTCCCGCGGCGGCGTTCAGCCCGGTGACGCGCCGCGCAGTGGCGTGGATCGGCACGATCACCTTATCGGCGCTGTAGGTGGTCGATCCGCTCGCCTGGAGACCTTCGATCCCGGTAGCGCCGAACGCGATGCTGTCGGCGGCGAGTTTGTAGGCGATGCTGGGTTTCAGGAATGCACCGTCGAGGGTCGCTTGAACCTGCACGTTGCGACCGGCGAGGTTCGGCGCGATCGCACCGGGGGTGAGCAGCCGCGCGGCCAACTGAAAATTGCGGAAGCGGCTCTTGTCGAAGTCGAGCACGCCCTGCGCGTGCGCCGCAAACGCCGTCGAGCCGAGGCTGATGCTGGTATTCGCCACGCGCTTGTCGACCGTGGTTGCCGCATCGATATGGATCGCAGGCGAGGTCATCCGCGCTGCCGGCCCGCTCAGCATGATTGCCGGCATGATGTTCCCGAGCGCACGGAAACTGCCGTTCTTCGCGGTAAGATCGACGTCCATCAACGGCTGGCTGCCGAGCGTAGCCGCCGCCCTGCCCTGCCATGAACGCCAATCGCCCTGCCCGCCGATGTTGAGCTGCATTGGCCGGCCGAGCTTGCCGTAGCTGTCGACAAGCCCTCCGGCCGGCGCCGCGAGCTGGACGTCGATCTTGAGGCGGTTATCGGAGGGCACAGCATCGATCAGCGCGTGGAGCCTGTCGCCTCCCGCCACGGCCGGTGCCGCGATGGCGTCGGCATCGACCAGCAGCTGCGCCCGGCCGTCCGCTATGGCGGCATTGCCGTCGATCTTCACGATAGAGCGCTTGCCGGTGACCGGAGCCTCGAGAACGAAGCGATCGACGTGAAGGTGGCCGAGCGTCAGGTCGATATCCGGGATTGTCGGCGCGTTGGGATCGCTCGGCACGGGTTTGAGCGCCGGGTTGCGCAGCATGCGGATCTCGGCTGCGCTCACGCTGTCGAGATCGATCTTCGAATGGATGTAGGCGAAGGGGTGCCAGTGGATGTCCACGGCGGGCGAGGTGATGAAGACGCCCTTCGCGTCGCGGACTTCGAGGCCGTGGAGGATCATGTGGCTGTAGATCGATCCTTCGATCTCGCCGACATGGATGTTGATGCCGGACGCCGTGGTGTAGCCGCCGAGCTGATCGGCAAGGAAGCGCTTGCCCGGGCTGGTGTTCAGCCCGACGATGAGCGCCAGGATCAGCCCGAGCAGCACTGCCAGCGCGATCGCCACCCACTTTGCAACCCGCTGCCACAGCGGACGGCGAACGACGATCACGGCGTCCTCGGCCATCAGAAGGCCTGCCCGATGGAGATATACAGCGCGATCTTGGACTCGCCCTTTTCGCGCGCGATCGGGGTCGCAACGTCGACTCGGAGGGGGCCGAAGTTGGTGTAATAACGTCCGCCAATGCCGGCGCCGTAGCGCAGGCCCGAGATGCCGGGTGTCGAGCTTTCGCCCAGCCGCCCCATGTCGAAGAAGGGCACCACCCCGAAATTGCCGAAGCGATAACGCACCTCGGCGGCGACCTCGGTGGACGAAAGCCCGCCGATCGGGTTGTTCTGCAGGTCCTTGGGGCCGAGCTGCTGATAGCCGAAGCCGCGCACCGATCCGCCGCCGCCGACATAGATGCGCCGCGAGGGCGCGATCTCGGCGATGTCGTTCACGCCGGCGATCGAGCTCACCAGCACGCGCCCGGCAAGCACGATCGACTGGCCGAACGGGAAGTATCCGGTCGCTTGTGCGGTCACCCGGCCGTAGCCCTTAATACCGCTGTGGATCGACGCTTCGGGGCTGACCCGCGCGGTGACCCGATAGCCCTTGGTCGGGTTGAGCAGGTCGTTCGATCGGTCATAGCCCACCTGGACGGGCAGCGCCGCGATCAGGTAGTTCTTGCGCGGCCGGTCACCTGTCGCGTCCAGCGCGGCGCCCTGTTCATTGGTGCCGATCAGTTCGGCGCCATAACTGTACGTCCAGCGCTTCTGCCAGATCGGGGTCGACTGGCGTGACCAGTTGACACCGAGGTTCAGCGTCTTGGCTTCGTAGGCATCGTAGTTGGTGCGATCGAAGCCGCCGGTGATCTGGAATGTCTTGTCGCGCTTGCCGGCGTTGGAACGGCGGAACGTTGCGTTGGCGCCCTGCTCCTGCGTGCCGCCGATCAGGCCGAGGACGAGCGCGCCTTCCGGTGGAAAGAGGTTGCGATCGGTCCAGGTCGCCTCCGCCTTGATGCCCTGCCCGGTGCCATAGCCTGCGGAGGCTGCCCAGGATCGCCAAGGCCCCTTCTCCTCGGTGACGAGCAGGTCGGTGATCTCGGTACCGTCCGCGGCCTTTTGCCCCGTATCGACGGGTTGCACCGCAATAGTCGAGAAGATGCCGGTCGCGACCAGGGCCTGGCGCAGATCGTCGGCTTTGCGGCTGTCATAGAGATCGCCAGGCTTAAAGCGCGGGAACACCGCCAAGTGTTTCTCAGTGAAGATGGCAGCACCCTTGCCGTCGGGCCGCACCTTGCCGAAGCTCGATTTCGGACCGGAAACGAGCGGCAGCGTGTAATCGCCCGCATGGGTCGCATCGTCGATCAGGATGTCACGCTGGCCGACCTTGGCGAACGGGAAGCCTTGCTGCGGCAGCGCCAGCGACACCTGCGCCTCGCCGCCTTCCACCGCGACCGAGCGGATCGGATCGCCGACCTTGATCTGCGAGGTCAGCGCGGTCGTGGCGAGCGTCGTTGGTTCAGACTCGGCCCCAGTGATCGCGATGCTGGCGATGTCGTAGCGCATGCCCGGCGTGACGCTGATCGTCGCCTTCTTCTTGCCGTTCTCGAGTTCCGAGAGGCCGCGGAACTCGGCTTCAAGCCCCACCTTGGACAAGCCGTCCACCTTAACGGTGTAGCGAATGCGCGTCTCTTCGGTGCTCGGCACGCTGGCCTTGCTGGTATCGGGCGTCGGATCGAAGCCGGCGAGCGGGGGCAGCGGCTGGGCAAGCTCCGGATCAGCGGCAAGCGACGCGGCAACGGGCTGTGCAGGGGTCGGCTGCACCGATGGAGCCTGAACGCTGTCGAGCGGAGGCAATGCGTCATTGAAGGCGGGATCGCCAACCGGGTCGATTGCCTGATCGGGCTGTTGCTGCGCCGGTGCCCCGTCCTTGTGGGCCTGGGCAGGAACTCCGTACAACAGTGCGATGACCAACGCAGAAACAGCGAAGCGGTGACTCAATCCGACACAGGCACGGACTTGAACTCCACCCCGTGAACGCACCCAAGCCCCCATCAACGACAAACGCGGCGCCCTTCCCGGCTAACGCTGCATCTCAGCGGCGCTTAGCTTTAAACATAACCCGTTACCAGATCGAACATATCAGGAGGTTGGGCATTAAGCTCCTCATGCAGGATGAGACAACCGCCGCGTCGCAGGATCATCACCGCTTCGTGCGCACGCGTGATTTTGCTCATCGCGCCGAAAAGGTTGGCGTCGGCTTCTTCGGAACGCTGATCGGCAAGATCGGGCGGGACAACATCGGGCTGATGGCGGCCGGCGTGGCCTTCTACTGTTTTCTCTCGCTCGTGCCGCTGCTCGCCGCGGTGATCCTCACCTACGGGTTGATTGCCGATCCTGCGACGATTGCCGACCACATCCGCACGATCGTGATGATCGTGCCGCACGATGCCGCCAAGCTGATCCTCGATCAACTGGTGGCGGTGGTGACGACATCCTCGGGCAAGACAGGCTTTGGCCTCCTCCTTGCTCTGCTGATCGCAGTCTACAGCGCCACGCGCGCATCCTCTGCGATCATGGCGGCGCTCAACGTGATCTACGGCCAGCAAGAGGAAGGGCGCGGCTTTATCATGGGCACCTTCGTGTCGATGGGGATCATCGTCGGCGCGGTTGGCGTCGCCGTCACCGGATTGCTTGCGGCGACCGTGCTGGGCTGGCTGGAGACAGTCCTGGATGAGCTTGGGCCGGTGGCACTGTTCGTCATCAAGCTCGGCACCTGGCTGGTCGCGGCGGTGCTCGCC